>NZ_JAGQCX010000007.1:0-155584 GCF_024346415.1 Cyanobium sp. Aljojuca 7D2 | reverse complement strand
TGTCCAGGTGCTTCCGCTTCCTCCCCCTCTCGGGAGCTCTCGGCGGAACGTCGCCTCCCGGCGACTCAGAAAACTTACAACACCGTCGGCTCTCGCCTCCTTCTGCCGTAAGCCTGCTCGCTTCGGGTTCCCCCTTGCGCGCAGTCCAAAAACATAACACCCCAGTTGCCCAGACCGCAAGAAACGGTGTCGCAGGCGACAGCGGAATCAGCCAAAACCCCTGCAGCACAGTGCTGCTGACCAAATCGGTTGGCGCTTCTATGGTGCGGCCATGGCAAGGCATTTCAGCCAGGAGCAGCTGCGGGTTCGCCCCAGCTCCAAGGAAGAAGCGGTGGTGGCCAGCGCCCGAGAGCACTTCGAACGCACCTTGGTGCGGATTCGCGGCGAACTGGTGGGCTCCGTCGCCGCGCTGGAGCACCCCAACAAAAGCGACGCCGCCAACTACGGCGAGGTGTTCCTGCGGGACAACGTGCCGGTGATGCTCTACCTGCTGGTGCAGGGGCGCTTTGAGATCGTGCGCAACTTTCTGACGGTGTGCCTCGACCTGCAGAGCAGCACCTACCAGACCCGGGGGGTGTTCCCCACCAGCTTCGTGGAACAGAACGGCGTGCTGATCGCCGACTACGGGCAGCGCTCGATCGGCCGGATCAGCTCCGTGGACGCCAGCCTCTGGTGGCCGGTGCTGTGCTGGCTCTACGTCCAGCACAGCCGCGACATGGAGTTCGGCGCCAGCCAAAAGGTGCAACGGGGCGTGCAACTGCTGCTCGATCTGGTGTTGCACCCCACCTTTGAGGGCACGCCGGTGCTGTTCGTGCCCGACTGCGCCTTCATGATTGATCGCCCGATGGACGTGTGGGGCGCACCGCTGGAAGTGGAGGTGCTGTTGTTTGGCTGCCTGCGCAGCTGCTGCCAGCTGATGGAACTGGCCCAGACGGGCTCCATGAGCCGGCTGCTCGAGCAACGGCTCGTGCTCACCCGTCAGTGGCTGCACGACCTGCGCTCCTTCCTGCTCAAGCATTACTGGGTGACCAGCAAAACCATGCAGGTGCTGCGGCGCCGTCCCACCGAGCAATACGGCGACCAGCAACACGAAAACGAATTCAACGTGCAGCCCCAAGTGGTGCCGCCCTGGTTGCAGGACTGGCTGGAAAACCGAGGCGGCTACTTGATCGGCAACATGCGCACCGGGCGCCCCGACTTCCGCTTTTACAGCCTGGGCAATTCCCTGGGTTGCCTGTTCGGCTTGCTGACAGCCCCCCAACAACGGGCCCTGTTCCGCCTGGTGCTGCACAACCGCCAGCACCTGATGGCCCAGATGCCGATGCGGATCTGCCACCCGCCCATGGAGGTGGAGGAGTGGACCGAAAAAACCGGATCGGATCCCAAAAACTGGCCCTGGAGCTACCACAACGGCGGCCACTGGCCAAGCTTGCTCTGGTATCTCGGCGGGGCGATCCTGCTGCACGAGCAGCGGCACCCATCAGCCGACTTGCTGCTGATGGGCCAGATGAAGGCCATGCTCGAGGAGTGCTACTGGAGCCAGCTCAACCAATTGCCCCGCCAGCAATGGGCCGAATACTTCGATGGACCCACCGGCACCTGGGTGGGCCAGCAGGCCCGCACCTACCAGACCTGGACGATCGTGGGGTTCTTGCTGCTGCACCACATCCTGCGGGTCAAGCCCGAGGACGTGGCTCTGCTGGATCTCAATGCCAGTGGCGGCCTGATCTGAAGCCAGGAGCGATCACCATCAAAAAAGCCGCGACCAGGGCCGCGGCTCAAGAAGGGTGTTTTGACGGATCAGAACAGACCCAGGGTGAGCGACTTATCAATCGGCAGGGCTGCGCCGATACCGAGGTAGATCGCGAACACGGTGCCGAACAGGAACACGCCCATGGCCACGGGACGGCGGAAGGGGTTCTGGAACTTGTTAAAGCTCTCGATGAAGGGCACCAACATCAGACCCAGGGGGATCATCGTCTGCAGAGCGATGCCGAGCAGTTTGTTCGGCACGACCCGCAGGATCTGGAACACCGGGTAGAGGTACCACTCGGGCAGGATCTCCAACGGAGTCGCGAAGGGATCGGCCTTATCACCCAGCATGGCGGGGTCGAGCACGGCCAAACCGACCATGCAGCCGATGGTCCCGAGGATCACCACCGGGAACATGTAGAGCAGGTCATTGGGCCAGGCGGGCTCACCGTAGTAGTTGTGACCCATGCCCTTGGCGAGCTTGGCGCGCAGGTTGGGATCGGTGAGGTCGGGCTTCTTGAGGATGTGCATGGCGGGGTGCCGGGAGCAGGGATCTCTGAGGACAGTGGACGCAGACTAGAGGGGATGAACCGGCGGAGGAGACCGCCGAGTCAATGGGTCACAAGGGACCGGAAATGCCCTGCTTCCGGATCATCAGGAAGTGCATGAGCATGAACACGGCCAGCAGCCAGGGCATCACGAAGGTATGGAGGCTGTAGAAGCGGGTGAGGGTCGATTGGCCGACGCTTTCACCACCGCGCAGCAGTTCCACCATGAAATCGCCCACCACGGGGACGGCTGCAGGGACGCCGGACACGATCTTGACGGCCCAGTAGCCGAGCTGATCCCAGGGGAGGGAGTAGCCGGTGACGCCGAAGGACACCGTGATGACGGCCATGGTGACGCCGGTGACCCAGGTGAGCTCGCGGGGGCGCTTGAAACCACCGGTGAGGTAGACGCGGAACACGTGCAGGATCAGCATCAGCACCATCATCGAGGCGCTCCAGCGGTGCACCGAACGGATCAGCCAGCCGAAGCTGACGTCGGTCATCAGGTACTGCACCGAGGCGTAGGCCTCAGCCACCGTGGGCTTGTAATAGAAGGTCATCGCAAACCCAGTGGCAAACTGGATCAGGAAGCAGACCAGGGTGATGCCGCCCAGGCAGTAAAAAATGTTGACGTGGGGCGGCACGTACTTGGCCGAGATGTCGTCGGCAATCGACTGGATCTCAAGGCGCTCCTCGAACCAGTTGTAAACCGGGTTCGCGGCCTGACCGGAGTTTCCAGCAGGTGTGTTCGCCATGCAGCTGGGTGGTTTGGTTGCGAGAGTCTACCGATCGCCCCGAGCCGCCCGTGAGTGCCCCGCACCCCAGCACCAGGCCTTCTCAACCCTTTGCAATGGCCTTGAGGCCAGGCTGGTCATGGCTGTGGCGCCCGCTGCTGGGGGGGCTGCTGGTGCTGGGCCTGCTGATGGCCCCCGGCGGCGGGCTGCTGGCCCTGAGCGACACCCAGCAGCTGGTGGTGGAGGCCTGGCGCCTGGTGAACCAGAGCTACGTCGATCCCACGCGTTTCGACCAGGTGCACTGGAAGCGGCTGCGCCAGAAAGCCCTGGAGCAACCAATCCAAAGCTCCGGCGACGCCTACGACGCCATTGAGGCGATGCTCACCCCCCTGGGCGATCCCTACACCCGGCTGCTGCGGCCCGACGACTACGCCACCCTGCGCTCCAACACCCAGGGCACCGTGACCGGCGTGGGGCTGCAGCTGGGGTTGCGCAGCGGTGACCAACAGATCGTGGTGATCGCCCCGCTGGACGGGTCGCCCGCCGCCGAAGCCCAGATCCCCAGCGGCGCCGAAGTGCTGCGGGTGAATGGCCAGGCCACCGCTGAGCTGGGGCTGGAGCAAACGGCCGCCGCCCTGCGGGGGCCGTCTGGCTCCCGGGTGCTGGTGGAGCTGGATGTGGCCGGACAGGTGCGGGAGGCGGAACTGGAGCGCCGCCAGGTGGACTTGCGCCCCGTGCGCAGCAAGCGGCTGCGGGTGGGTGACCACACCCTTGGCTACCTGCGCATCACCCAGTTTTCCGAGCCGGTGCCGCAAGACGTGCAGGAAGCCCTGGCCGACCTCAACGGCAAAGACATCGAGGCGCTGATCCTGGATCTGCGCAACAACTCCGGCGGGTTGGTGAGTGCGGGCCTTGCCGTTGCCAACGATCTGCTCGATGGCACACCCATCGTTGAGACCCAGGATCGCGATGGGCTCAGCTCACCCCAGCAGGCCAGACCAGGCCGGCTCTACGACGGGCCCATGCTCACCTTGGTGAACGGCGGCACGGCGAGCGCCAGCGAAATCCTGGCGGGCGCCCTGCAGGACAACGGCCGCAGTGAGCTGGTGGGGTCGCGCACCTTCGGCAAGGGGCTGATCCAGACCCTGATCCCCCTGGGCGACACCAGCGGGCTGGCCGTGACCGTGGCCCGCTACCTCACCCCCAGCGGCCGGGACATCCAGAACCAGGGGATCGAACCCGATCTGGCCCTGCCCCAACCTGAGCCCCTCGATCCTGGCGGCGACGACGACGCCTGGCTGGAGCAGGCCGGCCGCTTGCTGGCCAGTCGCCTGGAGGGCAACTTCTGACCATGGGGGAACGCACCTATCACGATCCCCTGCACGGGGCGATCCGCCTGGATGGGGCCGATCCGGCCGAAGCCCTGGCCATCGACCTGGTCGATACGGCCCCCTTTCAGCGCCTGCGCCGGGTGCGCCAGCTGGGGCCCGCCTTCCTGACCTTCCATGGCGCCGAATCCAGTCGTTTCACCCATTCGCTGGGGGTGTTGCACCTGGCCCGGCTGGCCCTGCAGCAGCTGGAGCGTCGCCATCCCGAGCTGGCCGCGCACCGGGGGGTGCTCTATGCCGCGGCCCTGCTCCACGACGTGGGCCATGGCCCCCTGAGCCACTCCGGCGAAGAAATGTATGGGCTGCATCACGAAGCCTGGTCGGGCCGCTTGATCCGGGAGCATCCGGCCCTGCGGGACCGCCTGGAGGCCCATGCACCAGGCACGGCCAGCGCCGTGGCCGATCTGCTCGAGCACGGCCGTTATGCCAACCCGGCCATCCAGGCCTTGGTGAGCAGCCAACTCGACTGCGACCGCCTCGACTACCTTCTGCGCGACAGCTACAGCACCGGCACCACCTACGGCCGGCTGGATCTGGAGCGGATCCTGGCCGCCTTCACCCTGGCCCCCGATGGCCAGCTGGCCCTCAGCCCCAAGGGGTTGATGGCCGTGGAGCACTACCTGGTGGTGCGCAATCTGATGTACCGCAGCGTTTACAACCACCGCCTCAATGTGGTGTGCAACTGGCTGCTGAACCAGGCCATCGCCACCGCCCGTCGGCTCGGGCCCGAGCGGGTGTGGGCCGATCGGGTGATGAACCGCTGGCTCTGGCACCCGAGCGAGCTCGATCTGCCGACCTTCCTGGCCAACGACGACATCCGCACCGGCTACCACCTGATGCGCTGGATGGAGGAGGGGCCGGCCGAGCTGCAGGATCCCTGCCGTCGACTGCTGGAGCGACGCCTGCTCAAGGCCACCGATGTGAGCCACTGTGAGCCGGCCCAGCGGCTGGAGCTGCTGGCGGCGGCGCGGCAGCTGAGCGAAGCGGAGGGCCTGAGTGCGGAAACCAGCTGCGGCCTGCAGCAGCGCCAAAGCCGCGGCTATCACCCCTACAAAGGGGGGCTGCGGATCTGGGACGGCGAGCGCCTTCAGGCCCTGGAGCAACGCTCCACCCTGGTGCAAAGCCTCACCGTGCCGGTGGAGCTGGCCTGGCTGATCCATCCGGCGGAGGTGGCCCCTAAGTTGCGCCAATTGCTGGGCCGCTGAGCGGAGGTGCTGATGGACGCGGGATCACCTGGCGGAATGGAACCAGCTGGTGGCGCCGTGTTCACGGCAGACCGATCGGGCCAGGGGGCCCACCGGCTGGTGCTGCCAGCGCCCCAGGTGGATGCCGCCCTGGCCACCCCGGCGCTAGGTGGAGCCGCCAACCTGGTGCGCAGCGCCGTTGAGAGCGCAGCCCTGCTCGCCGATGGCCCCGTGCAAGGGGCGGTGATGCTCGATGCCCGATCCTGGCGCCTCGGCCTCAGCCAGCTCAGCGAAATCCAGGCCACCCTGGCCAGCCGGCAGCTGCAGCTGGTGGCCCTGACCAGCGGCCATCCCCACACCCATGTGGCCGCCGCCGGCCTGGGCCTTGAGAGCCACTGGCCCCATCCCCCCGGCGATGGGAACGACTCCATCAGCAACGGCGCTGCCAGTGACGCCCCTGCCACCGCCAGCGAGGCGGGGCTGCTGGTGCACCAGGGCACGCTGCGCTCCGGCGACCACCTGCAAGCGGATGGAACGGTGCTGCTGCTGGGGGACGTGAACCCCGGAGCACGGATCTCCGCCGGCGGCCACGTGCTGGTGTGGGGCCGCCTGCGGGGCATCGCCCATGCCGGCTGCACAGGCAACAGCGAGGCCCGCATCGTGGCCCTGCAACTTCGCCCCCTGCAGCTGCGCATCGCAGCAGCGGTGGCCCGCGGGCCGGAGGGCTTGCCCCCGGCAGGGTTGGCCGAGGAGGCCCGGATTGTGGATGGGGCCATTCAGATCGACCCCGCCCAACCGACCTGGCCCCTCAGCGGTTGATCACCCCCAGACCACCCAGCAGGCCAGCCACCGCCATGAACCAGAGCGGTGAGAGGCGGGTGCGCAGCATTAGCACGCACACCACCAGCGACACCACCACGCCGGGAACATTCGTGTCGGCCGTGCGCAAAATCTTAAGCCCCACGGCAAACAGGATCCCCAGGGTGATCGGCCCCATCCCACGCTCAAAGGCCATCCGCCAGGGGGAATGCTCCAGTCGCTTCCAGCTCAGGCAGGCCGCCACCATCAGCAGGGTGGAGGGCAGGAGGATGGCGGCTTCGGCGCCGTAGGCGGTGAGCAGGGCCCACAGCGGCCCCTCCCGCCAGCTGGCCCCGAGGCCCAGCAAGCCCACCAACATCGAACTCGGCCCCGGCGCCGCTTCGGCCAGGGCGTAGAGATCGGCAAACTGGGCATTGCTCAGCCAGCAGAACTGAGCCACGGCCAGGTGGTGGTATTCCGCCAGCAGGGTGTTGCCACCGCCAAGGGAAAACAGCGACAGCGACAAAAACTGCCAAAGCACCTGCAGCAGGGTGCCCAGGTCGGTGAGAGGGGCGGGTTCGCAGACAGCCGCAGCAGCAGCAAGCACCAGGCTCATGGCGACGACGGGCGGCGCGGCCAATACCAGGCCATCGCCAATGGGCCGGCGACCAACACCACCGGAATCAGGCGAACGTGCAAGGCAGTGAGCGCCAGGAACACGCCGGCGGCCAGCAGCAGCGCAACCCGGTCGTTCCAATACTGATCAAGAATCTTGAAGCCCATCGAGAGGGCCATGCCGGCCGCCGCGGCCACCACCCCCGCCAGCACCCGATCAACCGAAGGGATGCCGTGGAACTGGAAGTAGACCAGGCCCACCGCCATCAACAGGGTGAAGGGCAGCAGCAACATCCCGGCCAGGGCGACCAGGGCACCGGCGAGGCCGTGGAAGTCGGCGCCGATGTACACGGCCATGTTGATTTGGTTGGGCCCGGGGAAGAGCCGCGCCACGGTGAGGCCCGTGAGGAATTGCTCGTTGGTCATCCAACGGCGCTGCTCCACCACGATCCGCTGGCTCCAAGCCGACAGCCCGCCCCCAAAGGCTGAGAGGGCCACCTGAAGCATGCCCCAGAACAACTGGGCCAGGCTGGGGCGTGGGGCCAGCGGTGTGGGCGGGGCTACGACTGCGGGCTCAGTCATGCACGAAATGGGGATCGGGCGGCAGTTCGCCCGCCTCATGGAGGCTGGGATCGAGCGGATCGGGAGCGTGGTATTTCTTCGCCGCCTCCCAATCGGCCTGGAATGTGGCGCGCAGCCGGGCCACCACCTCGGGGGCATCGGATTCGATGCCCAGCTCCCGGCGCAGGTCGAAGGCACTGCGATCGATGTTCATGGAGCCGGTCTGGGCGTAGGCCCCATCCACCAGCAGCAGCTTGGCGTGCAGTTTCAAGTGCTTCTGGCGCCGCACCTTCACGCCGAAGCGCTCCATCACCCGCAGCGACGAAAACGTGTCGTAAATGTCCCAGTCGGAGATGCCGTGCTTACCGCCGCAGAGCAGGCGCACCTTCACGCCCCGCTCGCGGGCGGAAATGATCCGCTCGAGGATCACGGCATCCACAAATTTGGGGTGCTGAATCCAGAGCGTGGCGCGGGCCATGTCGATGATCCGGGCCATCTGTCCCCGGCTGTGCACGCTGCTCCACACCAGCCCCACGCTGAGGTCGGGGTGGAAAAAGGTGCGATTCCAGTCGGCCTCGAAACCGCCAATCACCTCTTCCACCACCGGGGTGGCATAGCTGACGATGCCGTAGTCGCGGGTTTGGGTGAAATATTTGTCGCTGAGGTTGAAGGTGGAGATCAACGCGCAGCTGCGGTCCACCACCAGCGACTTCTCATGGGTGACCGGGAAGGCCTCGCTGGTCCAGGCCACCGCGATGCCCCAGGCGCCAAGCTGGGCATGGGCCTCATCGTTCCAGCGGTCGCCGCCGGAGGTGTGGGGATTGAGCATCACCCGCACCTGCACCCCGCGCTGGTGGGCGCGCAGCAGCGCCTGCTCAATGGCCTCCGACTGAAGCTTGAACTGCTTGAGCCGCAGCGACTCCTGGGCCCCGTCGATCAGGGCCACCACGGCCTCAACACCGTCGTCGGGCATCACCAGCAGCTGCTGGTGATGGTGTTGATGGTCCTGCGGTGGAGCCGGCTGCGGGTCCGTGAGCTCAGTCATCCCGACCGGGTGCCAGATCCACCCGTTGTAAACCCTGGTGGAGGGGCGGCAATGCCAGCTAGAACACCTGCAACCCTGGATTTTGGCCTTAACCTGCCGGCAATACAGCCTTCGCCGTGGCCGCTGCGTCAACCCGCTACATCCTGATCTGCTCCGGCAAAGGGGGCGTGGGCAAAACCACCCTCACCGCCAATCTCGGCATCGCCCTGGCCAAGCAGGGAGCCCGCACCGCCGTGCTCGATGCCGACTTCGGCCTGCGCAACCTCGACTTACTGCTGGGGCTGGAAAACCGCATTGTGTACACCGCCCAGGAGGTGCTCTCGGAGAGCTGCCGACTGGAACAGGCCCTGGTGAAGCACAAGCAGGAACCCAACCTGGCGCTGCTGCCGGCGGGCAACCCCCGCATGCTCGATTGGCTCCAGCCCGACGACATGCAGAAGATTGCCGCCATGCTCGGCGAGCACTTCGACTACGTGCTGATCGATGCCCCCGCCGGCATTGAGGGCGGCTTCAAGAACGCCATGGCGGCAGCACGGGAGGCCATCGTGGTCACCACACCGGAAGTATCGGCGGTGCGGGATGCCGACCGGGTGATCGGCCTGCTCAACAGCGAAGGGGTCAAGCCCATTCAGCTGGTGCTCAACCGTGTGCGGCCAAAGATGATGGCCAACCAGGAGATGCTCGCGGTGAGCGATGTCACCGACATCCTGGCCCTGCCCCTGCTGGGGCTGGTGCTGGAAGACGAGCAGGTGATCGTGAGCACCAACCGCGGCGAGCCCCTCACCCTCAATGGCAACGGCTCCCCGGCAGCGCGTGCCTACACCAATGTGGCCCGTCGCCTGCAAGGCGAAGACGTGCCCCTGATCGATCCAAGCAAGGAGCGCCAAGGCCTTCGGGCCAAGATCGGCCGCCTGATGCAAACCAAGATTTTCTGAAGCCGATGACCCTGCGCGATGTGATCAACAAACTGCTGGGCCGGCAACCCGCTAGCGCCAACACCGCCAAGGAGCGGCTGCAGCTGGTGCTTGCCCACGACCGCAGCGACCTCAACCCCGAGTTGCTGCAACAGATGCGGCGGGAGATCCTCGAGGTGGTGAGCCGCTATGTCGAAATCGACTTTGAGGAAGGGGATGTGACGCTCGAAACGGAAGACCGGGTGACGGCGCTGGTGGCCAACCTGCCGATCCGGCGCGCCAAACTGCCATCCCCCTCGGCTGAAGCCGCTCTGGAGGCCAAAGTCGTCCCCTAAGGCCCGGTGTGGGAATCCTGGGGCAGATGCCCTTGGGATCCCGATGTCGTTGCCGATTCAGATGGCCAATGCGGAACTCACTCCCGCAGAACGGCGCGTGCTCCAGGAACTGGAACGGGGCCACAGCAACAAGGCCATTGCTGCAGCCCTGATCGTGAGCCCGCGCACGGTGGAAAGCCACATGTCGAGCCTGCTGGCCAAAACCGGCTGTCAAAGCCGCACCCAGCTGCTGCTCTGGGCCCTGGCCGAACGATAAAGTCATCATTGGAGAGCGGACTTCTGCCTCCTAGGCCGGCTTAGCTCAGTGGTAGAGCAGCGCTTTTGTAAAGCGAAGGCCATCGGTTCAAATCCGTTAGCCGGCTCTTGGTAGACCACCCGTCCTCAGCCGAAGGCTCGCTTAAGGCCCAACCGGGCGCCCGGCCAACAACCACAGCCCCAGAGCCAACAGCGCCCACGGCAGGAACGACAACTCCATCAGCGCCGGCAGCAGTTGCAGCAGCGGTTCCATCGTCCAATGGAACACAGCCACCGCCAGAAGCACCATCAGAGCAAGGGCGGCCATGAACTTGCGCTAGATCCCTGGTGGCAGTAGAGCACCAGCGCGCAGCACCTGCCACCGCCCCGTTTCCCCCCAGGCCAACACCGTGCTGGCCTGACCGCCGGCCATCGGCCATGGCAACGGAGCCAAGCGAGGAACCTGAGGGAATTGTTGGGCGGCCTGCTCGGCAGTGGTGGCGGCAGGGCAACCGGAGAGATTGGCGCTGGTGGTGGCCAGGGGGCCTGAGAGGCTTAGCAGGGCCAAGGCTTCGGGGCAGGCCGGCAGGCGCAGGCCCAGGCTTGCGCCGCCGGGGTTCAATGCTGCAGCCACTGGCCCGGTGGCCGGCAACACCAGGGTGACCGCTCCCGGCCAGGCCCAGGCCGCCATCTCCAGCCAGGCGGGCTGCAGCGGCACCCCCAGCGCAGCCAGCAACGCCTCCGAGCTGGCCGCCATCAGGATCAAGGGCTTGTCGGGCGGCCGCTGCTTGAGGGTCCACAGCTGGTGGGCCTGGTTGGGGCAGGCCGCCAGGGCCGGCAGGGTATCGGTGGGGAATAGCGCCGCCGAGCCGCGCTGCAGCCGATCGGCCAGAGCCGGGGCGGAGAGGGCTGGGGCGGGCCAAGCCCTCGGTGCGGAATCAGACCCCATCGCCGGTGTGTTGCAGGGAGAGACCCTGGCGAGCTGAAGCAAAGCGTCGCTGGCCCTCCAGATCAGCATGGGCCTGCACCTGGTTGAGCCCCGCTGCGGCCAGCAGAGCCATCACCGCCTCACTCTGGTCGTGATGGTGCTCCAACAACAGCAACCCGCCGGGCGCCAAGGCGGCGGCCGCCCCCTTGGCGATCGCGCGCAGGGCATCGAGCCCATCGGCGCCGCCATCGAGGGCGAGGGCCGGCTCGTGATCCCGCACCACCGGATCCAAGCCAGCCCACACCGCCGTGGGGATGTAGGGAGGATTGCTCACCACCAGCTCCAACGCACCCCACCAGGGGCGCAGCGGCTGCCACCAACTGCCCTGCAGGAGCTCCACCCGCCCGCTCACCCCGCCCCGCTCCAGATTGTCGGCCGCCTGCTGCAACGCCACGGGACTGCTATCGACGGCCATGCCGCAGCTCGCCGGCCACGCCAGGGCGAGCGCGAGGGCCAAGCAACCCGAACCGGTGCCGAGGTCGGCCCAACGGCCCGGGCAAGCCGGGGCCAGCGCAAGGGCCAGCTCCACCAGCAGCTCGGTTTCCTGCCGCGGAATCAACACGCCAGGAGCTACGGCAAGCTCCAGATCCCGCCACGGACAAAGGCCCACCAGATATTGCAGGGGCTCAGCGGTGTCGAGATGGCGTTGCCAGAGGGCCTCGAGCCGCGACAGCCCACAGGTCAGCCGCACCGGTTGCTGGGGAGAGAGCCTCAGCTGTTGCTGCTGCTGCCAGGAGAGACCACCGGCCAGGTCCACCAGCCAATCGAAGGCGGCGGGGGTACCCCCTAGGGCCAGTTGCCTCCGCCGCCAGGCCAACCACTGCTCACCGTCGAGCTGCACCTGTTGCATGAATCCAGGCTAGATCGGGCGCCAACACAGGCCCGGCTCAGCCCGCACCTGCCCCCGCAGCTCGAGGGCCAGCAGGCGAGCAGCCAGCACGGCCGCAGGCTGATCGAGAGCAAGGCAGAGCTGCTCCAGGGAGGCGCCGCGCCCCAGGGCCGAGACCAGAGCTGGATCCACCGTGCCGAGAGCCTGCTCCTGCGACGGAGGGAGTGCATCGGCCGGGGCCAGGGGGCCCGGACCGAGCTGGCGGATCAGATCGGCGGGCTCCAGCAGCACCGTGGCGTCTTGGGCGAGCAGCCGATTGCTGCCGGCTGCCGAGGCTTTGCCGGCATCGGCTGGCACCACCCACAGGGGCAACTCCTGGCGCATCGCCAGGTTGGCCGAATGCAGGGCGCCACTGCGCAGCGGACACTCCACCACCACCACGGCCTGGGAGAGCCCCACCTGAAGACGATTGCGCGCCGCGAAATGGCCGGCCTGCACCGCCGTGCCGGCGGGCAACTCACTCACCAACAACCCTTCAGCGGCCACCTCGGCCTGGAGAGCCTCGTGATGGCGCGGATACACCCGCTCCAGGGGCGTGCCCAGCACCGCCACGGGCCGGCCGCCGTGGGCCAGGCATCCCCGATGCACCGCCCCATCAATCCCCTCGGCCAGGCCACTCACCACCGGCCAGCCGGCCTGGGCCAGGGCCGCACCGATCGCCTCCGCCATGGCGAGGCCATGGCGGGAAGGCCGGCGGGTGCCCACCACCGCGATGGCCTGACGGCGATGCAACAGCGGCCACAACCAACCACGCCCGCTCCAATGCAGCCGCAAGGGCGGGCGTTCCAAGTTCAGAAGCGCAGGCGGGAAGGCGGGATCGGCGGGCAGCACCACCCGCCTGCCGCCGTGGAGCTGGCGGGCCAGGCGAGGCAGGGGATCAGGCCCCCAGTGGGTGCGGTAGCGCTCCAACTGACGGCAGCTGGCGGGTCCCAATCCCGCCAAGGCCGTAAAGGCCTCCGGCGGCGAGGCCCAGGCCGCTGCCCACCCGCAGAAGCTGTCGCGAATGGCCATTAATCGGCTGAAACCAATACCCGGACACCCCGACCACAACAACCACCAGAGACGCTGCTCCCGATTCCAGCCTTGGCGATCGGCCGCCCTCAACAGCCCCAGACCCAGCCCCCGAGCCCGACCCCGCCCCGCCATACCCGCTTTCAGTACAGATGTACTGATCCTAGAGCGGGCCGCGCACCAGGGCTGCCACCGCGGCCTCCAAATCGGCTGGCAGCCGGCGCAGCAGCCGGCGCTGGTCCGAGCCGGGCACCCCGGCCACCAGCACCAGGTCCACCTGTGCCTCGGCGGCCACGCCCCCATCCGCCGCCACAAACCGACTGCGCCAGGGCAACTTCAAACCATGACGCGGCAGCACTTCGCTCCAGATCTGCACCACCTCGCCGTGGAGAAGGGCCTGCTTGTAATCGATGCTCAAACGCACCACCGGCAACTCCAGCCCCCGGGCCGAGAGATCGCTGTAGGCCAGCCCCGCGGCCGCCAGGGCCTCCACCCTGGCCTCCTCAAGCCAGGCCAGATAGGCGCCATGCCACATCACGCCAGCGTGATCGGTGTGCTGCGGCAGCACCCGCCGCTCCAGCAACCAACTGGCAGCACCCGTCATGGCTGGAGCCCCCGCAGCGCGGCCTGTCCATCACGGTCTGCAGAGCAGATGCCTGGGCTCCAGGGATCGGCCATAGGCTTGCGGGGAGCCTGCTTCATTGAGTCGTCCCCGTGTTTCGCAACGTTCTAATCGCCGATTCCGGCAAGGGCCATGTGGAAGAGATGGTGCGCATGCTGCGCGACATCCCCGCCGTTCGCCAGGCCCGGATCAACCTGTTGCATGTGGTGCCTGAGCAGGCGGGTGAGAGCTTCACCGAACACTCCCAGAAGGCCGCCGCCATCGCCGCGGAAGCCGTGCAGCGCCTGGGCCTGAACCCCAGCGAGGTGAACACCATCATTCGCCAGGGCGACACCAAGCAGACCGTGCTGAAGGTGGCCGATGAACTCGACAGCGATCTGATCGTGATGGGTTCCCGCGGCATGAGCCGCCTGCAAGCGATCCTCAGCAACAGCGCCAGCCAATACGTCTTTCAATTGTCGACCCGGCCGATGCTGTTGGTGCGCGACGACCTCTACGTGCGCCACATCAACCGGATCATGGTGACGATCGATGGCACCGGCGTGGGGGATGACGCCCTCAAACTGGCCTGTGAATTGGTGCGCGAGATCCCCGGCGGCAGCCTCACGGGTGTGCACATCACCCGGCAGGACATCACGCCCTCTCGCGGAGGCAAATCCCCGACCGACGAGGTGCTGGACAAGGCCGTGCAACGGGCCCGCGGCTACGGCGTGGATCTGAAAACGGTGCATCGGAGCGGGGACGTGGGCCGCACCGTGTGCGCCGCTGCCGAGGATCTCAAGGCCGACCTACTGGTCATCGCATCCCAGGATCGGCGCCCGGTGGTCGCCCGAGGGTTGGTGGACATCGACCGTCTGCTGGGCAGCTCAGTGAGCGATTACATCCGGGTGCATGCACCAGCACCGGTGCTCCTGGTGCGTGAACCGGAGGGACGCAGCTAAGGCGCCAAGCCCCCTGGGATCAGCCCCCCTGACGGCTGTTGGTCTGGATGTAGAGGATGATCAAAAAGACCGCGGGAACCAACACGAACAGCAGGCTGGCAACAAAGCCGAGATCGTTGGTTTCCATGGCTGAAAGGGAAGTTCTGGGAGGGTATCACCGCCAAATGGGCGGGTTTCAGGAGGCTTCATCGCTCGTTGCGGTTGGCTCCTGCTCCTCCGGCTCCCCATCGTCGTCTTCCAGCTCCGGTGGAGCGGGCCAGGCCGTGGGGCCGGGGGGCAGAGGCTGGGCCAGAGCTGCCTCCAGCAGAGCGTCCTGATCCGCCAACCCCACCTGGGGCCGCGTCAGCACCAGAAGCGAGTCCTGCACCAGGGCCTGGCAGGCCAGCCGCCAGTTCTGGGGACGCCGCTTCAGCTTCAGGTCTTCCACAGGGGTGCGGCCGCTCAGCACCTGGCTGCCCGTTCCCTCTGGAATGGCCACAAAGCAAGTGATGCACTGGCCGCACCCCCCACAGTTGCCCAGGGTTCCCTTGAGCCCATAGAGCTGAATTCCCTCGCGCAGCGCCACCTCCCGCAGGTTTTCACCGGGGTAGCACTCCACGTCACGCCCCTCGCGCACAAACCGGATGACGGGCATGGGAAACGAGCTGCTGCGATCTCCATTGTGGGTCAGGCCGTTGCGGTCCGTTACCTCGGCCGCGCGGTGGCCTGGGCTCCCCTTACGATCGCCCAACCCACCCAGAACTACCCCCCATGGGATTGCCCTGGTATCGGGTGCACACGGTCGTGATCAACGACCCGGGCCGACTGCTCGCCGTGCACCTCATGCACACCGCCCTGGTTGCCGGCTGGGCCGGCTCCATGGCGCTCTATGAGCTCGCCATCTTTGACCCCTCCGACCCGGTGCTCAACCCGATGTGGCGCCAGGGCATGTTTGTCATGCCCTTCATGGCCCGTCTCGGCGTGACCGGCAGCTGGGGAGGCTGGAGCATCACCGGAGAAACCGGGGTCGATCCCGGCTTCTGGAGTTTCGAAGGTGTGGCTGCTGCCCACATCATTTTCAGCGGCCTGCTCTTCCTGGCCGCCATCTGGCACTGGACCTACTGGGATCTCGAGATCTGGCAAGACCCCCGCACCGGGGAGCCAGCCCTCGACCTGCCCAAGATCTTTGGCATCCACCTGCTGCTTGCCGGCCTCGCCTGCTTTGGCTTCGGCGCCTTCCACCTCACCGGTGTGTTTGGCCCAGGCATGTGGGTCAGCGACCCCTATGGAATCACCGGACATTTAGAGCCGGTGCAGCCCTCGTGGGGTCCTGAAGGCTTCAACCCCTTCAACCCTGGCGGCATCGTGGCCCACCACATCGCCGCCGGCATTGTTGGCATCATCGCTGGCATCTTCCACATCACCACCCGTCCGCCAGAGCGCCTCTACAAGGCCCTGCGCATGGGCAACATCGAAACCGTGCTGGCGTCGGCCATCGCCGCGGTGTTCTTTGCTGCCTTCATCGTGGCCGGCACGATGTGGTACGGCGCTGCCGCCACCCCGATCGAGCTGTTCGGCCCTACCCGTTATCAGTGGGACCAGGGCTATTTCAAGGCGGAAATCAACCGCCGCGTGCAAACGGCCCTCGACAACGGCGCCACCAAGGAGCAGGCCTACGCCTCGATTCCTGAGAAACTCGCCTTCTTCGACTACGTGGGCAACAGCCCTGCCAAGGGCGGTCTGTTCCGCGTCGGCCCGATGGTGAATGGTGATGGCCTGCCCACCAGCTGGATCGGCCACATCTCCTTCACCGACAAGGACGGCCGCGACCTGGAAGTGCGCCGCCTGCCCAACTTCTTTGAGAACTTCCCTGTGGTTCTCCAGGACCAGGAGGGCATCGTGCGAGCCGACATCCCCTTCCGTCGGGCTGAAGCCAAGTACTCCTTCGAGCAAACGGGCGTCACCGCCACCGTTTATGGCGGTGCTCTGAACGGTCAGACCTTCACCGATCCCGCTGACGTCAAGCGGCTGGCCCGCAAGGCCCAGCTGGGTGAAGCCTTCGAGTTCGATCGCGAGACCTACCACTCGGACGGCACCTTCCGCAGCTCACCCCGCGGCTGGTTCACCTTCGGCCACGCCACCTTCGCGTTGCTGTTCTTCTTCGGCCACATCTGGCACGGCGCCCGCACCCTCTACCGGGATGTGTTCGCCGGCATTGATCCGGATCTGGGTGAGCAGGTGGAATTCGGTCTGTTCCAGAAACTGGGCGACAAGTCCACCCGTCGTCTGCCAGAGGGCTACGTGCCCCCTGCCGGCACGACGACCCTCAGCTGACCGCCAGAACCCTCGAGGACATCCATGGAAAGCTTCGCTTACATCCTGATCCTGGCTCTGGCCATTTCCACGCTTTTCTTTGCCATCGCCTTTCGCGATCCCCCGAAGATCGGCAAATAATTGGCCATCTCTGAGCCAAGCCCCTGCCCCGGCAGGGGCTTTTTTGTTGCCGCAAACAGAAAAGCAGGCCTTTCCAAATGAAAAAACGCTGTCTAAACTTGAGAAACACGCCCGGACGTTCGGGGATGCAATGCCCCTCTTGCCAACACACCGACAGCCGGGTGCTCGAGTCTCGGGCAGCCGACAGCGGGCGCAGTGTGCGACGACGGCGTGAATGCCTCAATTGCGAATTTCGTTTCACCACCTATGAACGGGTGGAAACGGTGCCCATCACCGTGGTGAAGCGCAACTCCAGCCGGGAAACCTTCAACCGGGCCAAATTGCTGCACGGTGTGCTGCGGGCCTGCGAGAAAACCGGCCTTGAGCCCGCCCGACTTGAAGGGGTGGTCGACGAAATCGAGTTGCAGCTGCAACAGCGCAGCGGTCGCGAGGTGACCAGTGGCGAAATCGGCGAGCTGGTGCTGCAACATCTCAGCGAGATGAGCGAAGTGGCCTACGTCCGCTTTGCGTCGGTGTATCGGCAATTCCAGGGGATCAGCGACTTTGTCGCCACCCTTGAAGGCCTGCACAAACGCAGCGGTAGCCGCCTGCGCGGCCAGCCGAGCTTGGCGGCCATCGGCTGAGCACGTCGCCAAACCTGCCTGATCACGTCACCAACCGGGGCCGCCCACGTTGGTACAGTGACGGATCGGACTATGTCTGCTGGCGGGCAGATCGTCCAATCCTTCGCACTGCCCTCGGCAGGCCGCCAACCTTCCATGACCGTGACCCCTTCCGACTCCACCACTGAAGCGCTCAGCACGCCATCGCTCAGCAGCGACGCTCTCAGTGCCGAGGCCGACCTCGATCTCGCCGCTGAGACGGCCGACGATCTCGACCTGGCCATTCCGGAAGAGGTTCCCACCGCCGACGACCCCAGCAGCCGCGCCGCATCCCGCAGCGACGTCGATGGCGTGGGCTTCACGCTCGATGAATTTGCGTCGCTGCTGAGCAAGTACGACTACAACTTCAAGCCCGGCGACGTCGTCAACGGCACCGTGTTTGCCCTCGAGTCGAAGGGCGCCATGATCGACATCGGCGCCAAGACAGCCGCCTTCATGCCCCTGCAGGAGGTGTCGATCAACCGGGTCGAGGGCCTGAGCGACGTGCTCCAGCCCGGGGAGATCCGGGAGTTCTTCATCATGAGTGAGGAGAACGAGGACGGCCAGCTCTCGCTCTCCATTCGCCGCATTGAGTACCAGCGGGCCTGGGAGCGGGTGCGTCAGCTCCAGAAGGAAGACGCCACCATCTACAGCGAAGTGTTTGCCACCAACCGCGGTGGTGCGCTGGTGCGGGTGGAAGGTCTGCGCGGCTTCATCCCCGGCAGCCACATCAGCACCCGCAAGGCCAAGGAAGAGCTGGTGGCCGACTTCCTGCCCCTCAAGTTTCTGGAGGTGGACGAGGAGCGCAACCGCCTGGTGCTCAGCCATCGCCGCGCCCTGGTGGAGCGCAAGATGAACCGCCTCGAGGTGGGCGAAGTGGTGCTGGGCACCGTGCGCGGCATCAAGCCCTACGGCGCCTTCATCGACATCGGTGGCGTCAGCGGCCTGCTGCACATCTCCGAGATCAGCCACGAGCACATCGAGACGCCGCACACGGTGCTCAACGTGAACGATCAGATGAAGGTGATGATCATCGACCTCGACGCCGAGCGGGGCCGTATCTCCCTGTCCACCAAGGCCCTCGAGCCAGAGCCCGGCGACATGCTCACCGATCCCCAGAAGGTGTTTGAGAAGGCCGAGGAGATGGCCGCCCGCTACAAGCAGATGCTGCTGGAGCAAGCCGAAGACAACGAGCCGATGGGCGTCACCCTCGACTGAGGGCTCGACACCCCTCGATTCTCCGATGGCACAACTGCTCCTGCGGGGCCAGATCCTGGCTGATGCCACCGGCCATCCCCACCAGATCGACGCGGTGCTGTTCGACAAGGACGGCACCCTCTCGATCAGTGAGCCCATGCTCCATGCCCTGGCTTCGGCCAGGGTTTTTCATGCCCGCCGGTTGCTGCAGCAACGCCATCCGGAACTGCCGACTACCCAGACCGACGCGCTGACTGACCTGCTGCAGCGCGCCTATGGGCTGAGCGAGCAGTCCATCCACCCCGCTGGCGCCACGGCCGTCGGCTCCCGGGCCCACAACCTGATCTCCACCGCCACGGCCCTGGCCCTGGTCGGGCTGGGTTGGCCCGAGGCGCTCGAGCTCAGCGAGGCCATCTTCACCGCCACCGATGGTCTGCATGGGCAGGGCAGCCAGCATCAGCCGATCGCCACCGACGGGCTGCACACCCTGGTGGAGGCTTTAGGCGAAGCCGCGGTGGCCTGCGCGGTGATCAGCAACGATGACAGCCCGGGCATCGAGGCGTTCCTGGCCAGTCAGGAGCTCAGCTCCCGTTTTCAGGGGTTGTGGAGCGCCGACCACAGCCCCCGCAAGCCCGACCCGGCCGCGGTGCAAGCCCTCTGCGCCGCCCTCGGCGTGGCGGTGGAGCGCTGCGCCTTGATCGGCGATGCCAACAGTGACCTGCGCATGGCCCGGCAAGCGGGGGTGCCGGTCGTGCTCGGCTATGGGGCGGGCTGGACCATGGCTCCTCCGCTGGACCCCAGCTTTGCTTGCCTCAGCCATTGGAATGAGCTGGAGGTGCGCGCCACCGCCGCATAGGCTGACCCCACGTTGATCAAGGCCGGATGAGCCGCTACGTTTTCACCTCCGAATCCGTCACCGAAGGGCACCCCGACAAAATCTGCGACCAGGTGAGCGATGCGGTACTCGACGCCCTGCTCGCCCAAGATCCGGCCTCGCGGGTGGCCTGCGAGACCGTGGTGAACACGGGCCTCTGCCTGATCACCGGCGAAGTCACCACCAACGCCCGGGTCGACTTCAACACCCTGGTGCGGGGCGTGATCAACCAGATCGGCTACAGCGGCGCCCGCGCCGGTGGCTTCGATGCCCACAGCTGCGCCGTGCTGGTGGCCCTGGATCAACAATCGCCCGACATCGCCCAGGGGGTGAACGAGGCCGACGACCACGACGGCGACCCACTGGATCTGGTGGGGGCAGGCGACCAGGGGATCATGTTTGGCTACGCCTGCAACGAGACGCCGGAGCTGATGCCCCTGCCGATCAGCCTGGCCCACAGGCTGGCGAGGCGCCTGGCGGAAGTGCGCCACAACGGCACGCTCGGCTACCTGCTGCCTGACGGCAAAACTCAGGTGAGCGTGGTGTACGAAAACGATCAGCCCGTGGCGATCGACACGATCCTGATCTCCACCCAGCACACCGCCGAGATCGATGGCATCTCGGAGGAGAAGGCCATGCGGGAGCGCATCGCCGCCGACCTCTGGCAGCACGTGGTGGAGCCCGCCACCGCCGATCTGAGCCTCAAACCCAGCCAGGCTGACACCCGTTTCCTGGTGAACCCCACCGGCAAATTCGTGGTGGGCGGCCCCCAGGGCGATGCCGGCCTCACAGGGCGCAAGATCATCGTGGACACCTACGGCGGCTACGCCCGCCATGGCGGCGGGGCCTTCTCCGGCAAGGACCCCACCAAGGTGGATCGCTCCGCCGCCTACGCCGCCCGCTATGTGGCCAAGGCCCTGGTGGCCGCGGGCCTGGCCCGCAAGGTGGAAGTGCAACTGAGCTACGCCATCGGCGTGGCCAAGCCCGTGAGCATCCTGGTGGAGAGCTTCGGCACCGGCGCGATCAGCAACGCCGACCTCACCGCCCTGGTGCAGGAGCATTTCGACCTGCGCCCCGGCGCCATCATCGAAACCTTCGGCCTGCGCCAGCTGCCCCAGCAGCGTGGCGGCCGCTTCTACCAGGACGTGGCTGCCTACGGCCACTTCGGCCGCAGCGACCTCAATCTGCCCTGGGAAAACGTGGAGGCGATCGCCGCCACCCTGAAGCAGGCCACCGCCGCCCAGGTCGCGGCCTGACACCGTTGACCAGCCAGCGATGACAGCGCTGGCGCTGGGTGTGGATCTGGGCAGCAGCGGGCTGCGGATCGCGCTTGTTGAACCTGGCGGCGCAAAGTTGCTGGAGGAGACCAGCCCCTACCCCACCCGCTTGGAAGACCCCTGGAGCTGGGTGAACGGCCTGGAGCTGCTCTGCGCCCGGCTGCCGTCCGCCCTGCGCAGTCGGGTGGGGACCATCGCCATCGCTGGGACCTCCGGCACCCTGCTGCTGTGCCGCCCCGATGGCCAACCAGGCCCAGGGGCCTTGGGCCTAGCCCTGCCTTATCACCACTGCTGCACCGAACAAGCCGCAGCTGCTGCGGCCCTCGCCGGTGGGGGCCCGGCCGCCAGTGCCAGCGGCAGCCTGGCCCGGGCCCTGCACCTGCTGGCCCAGGCCGAGCACAGCGGCGAAGCGGGGCCCTGGCTGCTGCGGCACCAGGCCGACTGGCTGATGGGCTGGCTGATGGGCAACTGGCGCCGGGGTGAGGAAGGCAACAACCTGCGACTGGGCTGGGATCTGCAGCGACAGCGCTGGAGTGGAGCCATCGACCTCCAGCCGTGGGCTTCTGGCCTACCAGAGATCTGCGCCAGCGGCACAGTGCTGGACGCCCTGGCAGCCGGGCCAGCCCAACGGCTGGGCCTGCCCAGCCACAGCCAAGTGGTGGCGGGCAGCACCGACGCCAATGCCGGCGTCCTTGCAGCGGAGCCCCGCAGCGGCGATGGCATCACCGTGCTCGGCACCACCTTGGTGCTCAAGCAGTTCAGCCCCAAGCCGATTGAGGGGGCGGGGATCAGCTGCCACCGCGTCGCCGGGCGCTGGCTGGTGGGCGGCGCCTCCAATGCTGGGGCGGGCATCCTGCGGCGCTTCTTCAGCGACGGGCAAATCGCCGAACTCAGCCGTCAGATCGACCCCAGCCAGCCCACGGGGCTGCGGCTGCGCCCTTTGCCGGCCCGCGGCGAGCGCTTTCCGGTAGACGATCCCAACCTGGAGCCGGTGCTCGAGCCCCGCCCGATCAGCGATGGGCGCTACCTCCAGGCCCTGCTGGAGGGGCTCACCGCCATCGAGCAGGCTGGCTGGCAGCGCTTGCGCGCAGCCGGCGCACCGCCCCTGGAGCGGGTGATCACCCTGGGAGGTGGTGCCCGCAACCCCCAGTGGCGCCAGCTGCGGCAACAGAGCCTGGGGGTTCCGGTGCTGAACCGCCCTGGGCTGTCCGCGGCCCTCGGCATGGCCAGACTGGCAGCAACCATCCTTGCTCCGCCATGAACGACCGCCTGCGCTCGGTGATCTCGATGGGGGTGTTCGTGGTGCTGGCGGGGTATGTGGGCTTCAGTGCCATTCGCCTGGGCATCCTGCTCTGGCAGCGCTTCGGAGCCGGCTGACGCCAGAATCCGGCCACACCCCCGCTGCGCAGCGCCATGGCCGCCGACCCCCTCACCCCCGCCGTGAGCGATCGGATCTGCAAACACATGAACGACGACCACGCCGAAGCGGTGGCCGCCTACGCCCGCCATTACGCCGGCATCGAAGCCGCCACGGCCGCGCGCATGGTTGCCGTGGGGCCAGAGGCGATGCAGCTGGAGGTGGATGGCCAGATGGTGGAGGTGCGCTTCGACCACACCCTCAGCGACAGCGACGACGCCCACCGCACCCTGGTGGCCATGCTGCGGGCCATGCCCCGCTAGGGCGTGGGAATCCTGCAGCCATTGCCGCGTTCACCCGCCATGGCTGCCTGGCCCACCGGCCCCTCCCCCCTGGCCGCAGGGCTGCTCCGGCTGTTGCCCCTGCACTGGATCGCCCAACCGCCCAAGCTGCACGCCGATCTCGCCGCAGCATTGCCACCGGGCGGATTCCAGGGCGCTGGGCCCCTGCGCTGGTGGGCGGCGGGCCTGTATGAAGGCGATGTGCGCCGGCAACTGCTGCAGCTGCGCAAGCAACCACAGCCACCCCTGGTGGGTGTGTTGGCGGAGCACCTGGCCGACGCCCTTGCCGCCGAAGCCTGGGAGCAGCCACCACTGCTGGTGCCGATTCCCAGCTGGAAACAACGGGCGAACCCGCTGCCGGCCCTACTGGGCCGGGCCCTGAGCTGGCGGCTGGGTTGGCAGCAGTCGCCCCTGCTCGAACGCAGTCGGGCGGTGCTGGGCCAGCACCACCTGGGCCGCGAGCTGCGCTGGGCCAACCAGGCCGGTGCCTTCCGCTGCGTCGCCCCCAAAACCTTGCGGCGCCGGCCCCGCCCACCGGTGCTGCTGATCGACGACATCCTCACCACAGGCGCCACCGCCTGCGCCGCCGCATCGGCCCTGCGTGAGCAAGGGTGGGGCGTGGCCGGCATGGCCTGCCTGGCCCGCACCCCCTGGCAGCGCCGTGATCTAAGATCCAAAAGTTGCTACGGCGACAGGCCGGGATAGCTCAGTTGGTAGAGCAGGCGATTGAAAATCGCCGTGTCCCCAGTTCAAATCTGGGTCCTGGCATTGTTCGACTGGCTGTGGCCCAGGCGCGTTTTCTCAACACCATGCGCGAGCCACCAGCAGACTCCAACCGGCTTTTCAACAACGCCGACAGCTTTGCCCAGGCCTTCGATGAAGCCTGGAAGCAGCACGAGCAACGCGACCCACACCATGGCCTCGACCCCGCAGCCAAAGTTGAGCTGATGCTGGAACGCCTGGCCGACCACCCCTTCCTGCAGAACGACCCCACCCTGGCCCGCCAGGTGGCGGCTTTCCGGCTGAGGCTGTTGGGGCTGACGGGGATGAGCCAGTAGCTTCGGTCGCACAGGCACGGTCAGGCTTGATGGAGACCTCACTGGAGCGGTTGGTGCGGATGCTGAGCGGCGGCTTCAGCAACCAGGAGCAGGCCTTCGAGAACCCTCCCCTCTACGCCCACATCCTGGTCAAGTTTCGTCCCCTTCCCCAGCTGGAGCCGGGCTCCTTGCTGCTCGAGCAGAGCTACGCGATCAACCCTGCGGCGCCCTACCGCACTCGGGTGCTGCGGGCCGAGCGTCAGGGGGATCAGCTGATCATCCGCAACCAGTCCCTGGTGGACGACCAACGCTTCTGGGGTGCAGTGGAGGATGTCGAACGCCGCAGCCTGATCCAAGCGGAGGATCTACGGCCCCTCGAGGGCTGTGCCTACGTGGTGCGGGAAGAGGGTGATGGCTTTGTGGGTGAGGTGGAGCCGGGCTGCCGCTGCCTGGTGGACCGCAAAGGGACCACCTCCTACCTGGTGAGCCGCCTCGAGCTGCATCGGGATAGCATGCGCACAATCGACCGCGGCCACGACCCAGTGACCCACGAGCACCTCTGGGGCTCGCTGCCAGGGCCCTTTGAATTCACCCGCACCGACGACTACAGCGCCGAGATCCCCGACAGCTGGAGGGAAGCCTTCAGCCGCTGAACCAGCGAAGGCATCAACCCCTCAGGCACTCAGCTCATCGAGGAACGGCTGTTCCTCGGCAAACAGGGGCTCATCGGCAAAGGCCTGCTCCGCTTCATCGAGAAATGGATCCTCGCTGGGGGGCTCCTCCATCACGGCCTCCTCTTCCATGGGCGCAACGGCGGGGACTGCTGCGGGAGCAATGGAGCGCAGGTGGTGGGCCGCCCCCGTGCTCTCCAGCCCGCTGAGCAGGCCCTCCAACTGGGCCAGGCGATCCTCCGTTTCACCGAGCCGCAGCTCCGTGTCTTCGGCCACCACCCCGAAACCGGAAGCGGAGCCATCCAGCAACGGCTCCACCTTCAACTCCTGCGCCACCAGTCGTTCCTCCAGCTCGAGCAGCCGGAAGGTGAGGGTTTCAGCCACCTCAGAAAGGGTCTGCAGCTGGTTGGCCAGCCGCTGGGTGAAGTCTGCAACCTTTAGATCAACAGACATGACCAGTGCCGATGGGATGGGCGGATGGTATCGGCGCAGCCCGTGAGCGCTAGGTCCAGACGGACCAGAGCCTGCCGCGCGGTATTTGCAACGATTCACAAAGCCTTGTGAACCAGTCAAACAAGACAAAGGGGCGCCCCCCATGACAGAGGCAAAGCGACCAAATCAATGCGCATGCAAAGCGGTGCTTGCAAGCCATTTCGCATTGGCGAGGGAATCCCTCAAAAGCTCGGGTCATTGCTCGATCGCAAGCTGTGGATAGCCAAGCTTTTTGAGAACCACACCACCAACAGCATTGTCGAGCTAAAAATGAGGCACCTGCCATGGCCACCTGCAACGAGAAGAGCCCTCCAGGCCTTGGGGCAGTGACCGTTTGTTAAGGGAGCAGTAGGCAGGCAGGCATCTTGATGAGAATGGGCGCACCAAGTTGAAACAGCCAGGCTGCTGCTCTCTGCCCACAAGAGGCACTGCGCTCGCCTGGGCCCTGACCAGCCTGGAACCCCTATCCACCCTTCCGACTATTCGTCGCGACTAGGAGCCTCCCAATGTTCGACGCCTTCACCAAGGTTGTAGCCCAGGCTGATGCCCGTGGCGAATTCATCAACGCCGGTCAAATCGACGCGCTTGCAGCGATGGTTTCCGAGAGCAACAAGCGGATGGATGCTGTGAACCGCATCACCTCCAATGCATCCAAGATCGTCACCAATGCGGCCCGCGATCTTTTTGAAGCTCAGCCGGCGCTAACAGCTCCTGGGGGGAACGCCTACACCAGCCGCCGCATGGCTGCGTGCCTACGCGATATGGACATCATCCTCCGTTACATCACCTACGCCATTTTCAACGGCGATGCATCCGTGCTGGAAGACCGCTGCCTCAACGGCCTGCGGGAGACCTACCTGGCCCTCGGCGTTCCTGGCGCTTCGGTTGCTGAAGGTGTTCGCAAGATGAAAGACGCCGCCATTGCAATTGCCAACGACCGTAACGGCATCACCCAGGGAGATTGCTCAGCTCTAATCAGCGAAATCGGGACCTACTTCGACCGCGCTGCAGCAGCCGTCGGCTGATCAGCTCACTAAAAAGCCAAACCAACTTATTTCCCCTTTCCAATGAAGACTCCCCTTACCGAAGCCGTCGCAACCGCTGATTCCCAGGGACGGTTCCTCTCAAACACTGAGCTCAACTCAGCTTTTGGTCGCTTTGACCGCGCCAAAAATGCTCTCGCAGCTGCTAAGGGCCTAACAGCCAACGCAGACAACTTGGTGAACGGCGCTGCCCAGGCCGTTTACAACAAGTTCCCCTACACCACCCAGATGCAGGGTGCAAACTATGCCGCTGATGCCCGTGGTAAGGCTAAGTGCTCCCGCGACATCGGCTACTACCTCCGCATGGTCACCTACTGCCTCGTGGCTGGTGGCACCGGACCCATGGATGAGTACCTGATTGCCGGTATTGATGAAATCAATCGCGCTTTTGAGCTCTCCCCCTCCTGGTATGTTGAAGCTCTTAGCTACATCAAAGCCAACCATGGCCTTACGGGCGAAGCAGCAACAGAAGCAAACAATTACCTCGATTACGCAATCAACGCGCTTGTTTGATCAGGCTTCCTGTTAAAAGTGATTAATAGCCTCCCCTAAGCAGGGGGGGCTATTTTTATTTAAAAAATAAAAGAAATAAAGAGTTGCGCACAGAATCAGCATTAAGGCAATAGGCGTGTTGCATTAAGCGCGCGCAAAGATTCGGGAAAGACTCTAGACAGCCCGGTAAAACCATCCTACTGCCAAAACAAAAACACCATGTCACCCAATGAAACTTTTAGCATTAAAGACTTGATAAACCAAGCTGGAGGAGAACAGGAGATTCAGTACGGTACCGACGAGGCTCGCTTGCGCATAGACCTAAGAATTGACGACATTGGGATTTGGAAGGCCTATCACAAGAAACATCCTGGCAACCAAAATCTTTTACTTGCCTGCGAAAGGAACAGCGGAAAACTGTCAGACACTAATCTGACCTGGGTTGTCGGAGCAGCAATCCGTTCAGCCGTGGCTGAAGGAACGTCCGGAGCAAGGGATCTACTTAAAAACCTCGGTGTGTCAGAAGAGCTAGTGGATCTGGCATCTGAACACTGTCCAGAACTTGGCGGGACAGCAGTCTGGGCATTCCATTTGGAACGACATGGCTGGCTAACCGCTACTCCTGTAGAATGGTGAAACTGACTAGAGAAGCTCAACAGAAAATGGAGATCAGCCAACTTGCCAAGGATGCAAAAGTATGCGGCATAAGCAATCGCAACAGCATCCCCGAAGCGGCAAGGGTGTTGATAGCTAAAGCCGATACTTCAAAACGGTTCCTCAGCGCAGAGGAATCAAAAGCAATATGTAACTATTGCAATACTTCAGAGGATGCCATTGGGCTACTAATAGCGGGGTCAAACCAGGTAATTGATGAAGCAAGGCGAGATTTACTAACCCAACAACCACAGCTCACAATGCCTGGCGGAGGGCTATTCCCGGAGCCACGAGCAGAAGCCTGCTGGCACGATTGCCAACAGTTTTTGCGGGTGATAATTTATGGGGTTGCATGCGATTGCACAGATATAGCAGACATAGAGGGCATGATTGCATTGCGTCATTTATACAAGAAAATGGAAGTACCTATCACTGCGATGATGTATGTCCTAGCTCGGATGCGTGCACTAACCACACAAGTCCTAGAAACTTCAGGGCATGCTCATGAGGCAACCTGCCTCAACAAAGCTTTTGATAACCTGACCAACGCTCTGCTACCAACCGAGCAAAGCTAGCGCTAGCACGGAACGTAAATGTGTCTAATTACTAGAAAATCAAATCCTGCCTGAAAATGTACCAAAAGCATCAAGCATTTTTGTTACCGGAAGATCCAAGCCAATGGAGTGCTCCTGAGAAATGCGAACCAACTGCGACGCAGCATCAACACGTAGACGCGCGCGGTGCAAGCTGGAGCAAACGTGTTCTACAACCACTTGACCTGCGTCAGGCAAACCTTTGTCGAATGGATATAAGGGGAACAGACCTCAGCGCCTGCCTACTAGAAGGATGCAATTTAACACTTGCTCGATATGACAAAAAGACTCGTGTACCCGCTGGCTTTGATCTTGAAAAGTCAGGAGCGGTAGGCCCTGGTGCAGCTCTTAATGGGGCTTTTTTGAATGGTGCAGATCTCAGGGGTATGGACCTACGTAGCACCAACTTCATGGGTGCGTACCTAAGCGGATGTGACCTCAGTGGTGCAGTATTAGACGGAGCACGCTTTGTAGGAGCAGACTTAAGATTTGCAAAAATGCAAGGTAGTCGTTGCATAGGCGCACGCTTTAACGGTAGTCAGTTGCAACAGGCAGACTTTAGAGCCGCTAATTTGGCAGATGCAATCCTAGATGAGGCTGAAAGTATCAAGGGCGCTGACTTCAGTCAAGCCACGGGTTTGGACAAGATGCAGCTAGCCAACCTCCTAACTCGCACTCATATCGAACTGGATTGCTGGAACCCACTCACTAGGCAAGCGACTCGGACGACACTGGAGTCGCTGCTGGAATCGACAACAAAACCCGCATAGGGTACTCGCAGTGGCAGACAAAGCGAAGCGGTTAAAGCAACATCTTGAGATTCGTGAAGTCGAAGGAGAGGGTTGTGAGGGATCAGAGATAATGGCCAGGTATCGCCAAGAAAGTCATGCCGTTTGGTCCAGCCTCGATCCTGGGTGTGGAGAGCTTCTCCCAAGAGTGCGAAGCACCACGTGAGCTAGTGCCAAGAGACGACGACCAAGCGAAGGAGTCAGTAATCCGGGCTGTCTACAGACAGGTTCTTGGAAATGCCTACGTGATGGAGAGCGAACGACAAATTGTTGCAGAATCGCAGTTCAAGCTAGGGGAAATCAGCGTTAGAGAACTGGTAAGACGGATCGCAAAAAGCGATCTTTATAGCACGCGCTTTTTTGACTCATGCGCACGCTACCGCTATATCGAACTGGCTTTTCGCCACCTACTCGGACGTGCTCCAGCAGATTTTGAAGAAATGCGGGGGCATGCCGAAAGACTAGATACAAGTGGTTACGAAGCAGACATCGACAGCTTCTTAGATTCTGACGAATATCAGAACAACTTTGGTGAGTGGACAGTGCCATATCAACGTGGGTGGAAAACAGAATCCTGTGCAACGCTTCAAGAGTTCACCTGGTCATTCCAGTTGCTACGTGGCAACAGCAGCAGCAGCCTAAAAGGCAACTTGGCTGGAATCAGGAGCCGTCTTGGCGGTGCTGCCTATCAGAACCGCCCCCTTCCTGTGGTGGCTCCCTCATCACAAGATACCCAAGGCTGGAGCTACCGCCCAGCTGCCAACCTGACAGATCCCGTTACACGGATTGGTGTACTCGCAGGCGAAACAGGCAAAGTCTATCGGGTAGAAGTCACCGGCTATCGGGCCAATAACGTGCGACCCACATCACGCTATAGGAAAGCAAACAGGGTATTCTTCGTTCCCTTCAATAAGCTTTCAGAGCAATATCAACTTATCCACCGCGAGGGGGGCAAGATCGCAAGCATCACACCATTAGACTGATCCATTGCTCCAACTGGCTCTGTTTGACAATAGAGCTTCCGATTCAGCAGTCAAAATTAGTTGGATGCCGAAAGACATCCAAGCAATTATATTCCAAAAAGCAAAGCAAGTCTTTTACCTGCCACCCCCACTTCTCCCCCACCCGCCCGTGACAGCAAATCAAAGCAATTCACTTGATTTCGGAGCCACTCAGCTACTTGAGGCACCAGCAAGGTTTTCTCGACAAAGGACTGATGCCGTAGAAACTGCCACAAGCGATGATCAATTTCGCAACCAGCAGCTACTAAATACACCATCAGCATTCACCGCAAACGACAATGCTGCTTTTCACAACGCAGTAAGAGCTGCATACCGGCAGGTATTCGGCAATGTTCAGCCGATGGAAAGCGAGCGCCTGCTGAGCGCCGAATCAAAATTACGCAATGGGGACATAAACGTACGCGAGTTCGTACGCAGATTGGCCCAATCCGATTTTTATCGCTCGCGCTTCTTTGATGCTGTGTCTCCGCATCGAGCAGTTGAGCTTAATTTCAAGCATCTGCTGGGCCGCCCCCCCCAGAATCAAGCAGAGGTGGCTAGCCATGTGGCATTAATCGCCACAAGTGGCTTCACAGAAGAAATCAATAGCTATCTTGATTCCGATGAGTATCTAAAGTCCTTTGGCGAGGAAACAGTTCCATACCAAACAAGTTGGAACTCACCAGTAGGCCAGCCTCAAGCAGCGTTCAACAGGATCGCAGCACTTGAGCAGAATTTCGCTGGCAGCGACACAGCCGTAGGAACCAAAAGTCAACTGCTAGGCAATCTAGTTAGCGGCTACAGGCTCTCAATAAGAGTGCCTGCACAGGTTTACCGATCTGCTTCCCTTAGTCAAACGGGAGGAACAGCGGCTGGTTCGGGCGGTATGTTAGTGCCTGTCAAGCGGAACAGTGCCGATGGAGGCGACTCGACACCTATGCGTGGTGATCTATACGTTGGCTTTGGGCTTGGCCAGCGCCAGCAGGAAGTATTCGAGCGCTGCAACGGTGATTCAGCAGATCAGATTACTGCGCTGATCCGCTCAGTATACCGCCAAGTGCTGGGCAATCCCCATGTAATGGACAGCGAACGCAACTTAACAGCAGAAAGCCAGTTTGCAGAGGGAAGGCTCAGCACTCGCGAATTCATAAGAGCTATTGGACTTTCTTCAGACTATCGCCGGCGCTTCTTCGAAACCAATGCTCCTTACCGTTTTGTTGAGCTGAATTTCAAACATATTTTGGGGCGTGCACCCGCATCTCAGGCCGAGATGAGTGAGCATCTACAAAGGCTAGCCATTCACGGCTATGAAGCAGAAATCAACAGCTACGTTGATAGCGAAGAGTATCAGAACACCTTCGGCGAAAATACTGTTCCATATCTGCGTGTAGCCACGGAAAACGGTCGCGAACAGGTTTCCTTTAATCGGCACATAGCCCTAGTGCAAGGCTATGCAGCCAGTGACACCATTCAATGTGCCTCAAGCCTGCAGAATTCAGTAGCAACAAGATCTACCCCTACAAACTGGACAAATACAACCGTACGGATTAACAGGCTTGGTGCAGCCTCTGGATCAGCTGATCCCACATCCAAGCGCTTCCGTATTGTCGTCAATGCCCAGCCAGCAGGCGGCCGCCAACGCAACCCGAATGCCAGTTACGTAGTCAGTGGCAATGACATCACAAGCCAACTGGGATACATCCATAGACGCGGTGGTCGGATCATTTCTGTCACCGAAATCACCTAGCAAACGCTAGTTCATTTATTCGGGACAACTGCTAATTTCTGCCCCCCCTACTAACTTATAAACCATGGAAATCGAAACTCTTGACCGGCCCAATTCGGGTTTACGCCAATCAGAAGCTAAAGCACAGCTGAAAGCCGCCTACCGCCAGGTATTTGGCAATGCACACCTCTTTGATGAAGAGCTCTCAGTCTCTGCAGAGAGTTTGTTCATAAACGGCGACCTCACTGTGCAGGGGCTGATCAATGCCCTAGCCCTTTCCGACAGCTATCGGCGTCTCTTTTTTGATACAAATGGTCCCTATCGGTTTGTTGAACTCAACTTCAAGCATCTCTTAGGCCGCGCCCCACGAAATCAGGCTGAACTGAGCACGCATGTTCAGCTTCTGGCTGCAGAAGGATACGAAGCAGAAATCAACAGCTACATATACGGAGCCGAGTATCTAGAGGTCTTTGGCTTTGATACAGTGCCTTATGACAGAGGAGTGGCAAGCCAGAAAGGTGAATCCAATCTTACGTACAACAGAACACGTGCATTGACATCGGGCTTTGCAAGTTTTGATGGTGACGGGCAATCACAATTATTAGTCAGCCTGGCGACCAGATCAGCCCCCGGAGGCAGTCAAAAAACTCCCGGCCCAGGAGGTCGCAACAGCCAGCGCTATGCTATCCGCTGGACAAGCTCTAATCCTGTTGGCCTAAATCGACGCGTAACGCAAACGACAACAGTTCCCTTCAGCTCGCTATCATCAGCGATCCAATCAATTCATCGACGTAGGGGTCGTATCGCGTCAGTACGAGAGTCCTAATTTAAATGAAATTGGAGGCGGCTAAAGGCTGCATTAAGTATAATGCGGAACAATTGAGCCGCCTCCCAAAAGCATCAGCAACAAGCACCCTGGCTACAAACCATAGATTTAATGGACAATCACCATCTCAAAGCAGAGTGCTCTCGGAATGATCAGAGCACTACAAAGACACGGCCTGCGATCAACATGATGATCGATACATGGGTACACATGGTTCAGGCAGGTCGTCTGCCATCTGCATTGACAACTCACAGAAACAAGGCCTGAGCAGCGTTGATGCAGCTGGAATCTTTTGTAGCTCGTAGCCTAGGCCGCTGGCGATCCATGAGAAGCGGTCATTCTCTTGCTTTTCAGCAATTTGAGGATGTTCGCAGTTCAGTATTGATTGAACCAGTTGGACTCCAAGATCCGTTGGTGCTTCAGTTAATTAGAGAGTGCAAAATACACAACGCCGACCCCCTTCTGCCATTCCGAATGGAATGGAAAGCAGAAAGTGACTGGGAGCCAGAGGGGCCCAGTGAAGTATCAGCAGGATCATGCATCCTCGTTCCAATCCCACTTGATAATCAAAAAGGAATCTTACTGCGAAGCGCTGGATATGCAGAGGCCGAGCAAGCAGTATCAAATTATACCTTTTTAGAAGATAATACTTTTATACTCACTACGCAATATGGTCAATCGATTGCAGAGGAAAGGATCTGGTTCGTATCTGAGAATGTTCGCTGCCGCTCATCAGTGCTGCGAACCTCGGCCGGCTCAGGAATACTGCAAACATCCTTCGCATCTGAAATCAGACGGTTAGATTCCTTCAGCCAATAGAGTTCACTATGATAGGCATTACCCTGAAATTCGCTAAAATTCTAGCTGGGCACTACAGCAATTTCTTCCAGGCACAGCAAGACCCCGTAAATTTCGCCCATATCAATATCTATTTTCGCCCGCTGCCTTGGGAAGTATTTCAGGGCCCTGGCTTTTACTCCGAGCAAAGCTATGGGCATGATCCTTGGCGACCTTATAGGCAAGGCGTACATCGACTGATTTCAACCGAGAAGGTGCAGATTGTTGAGAATTTTGGATTCGACCAACCAATTCGCTTAGCTGGAGCAGGCTTCACGCCTAAACTGCTTAGGCTTATTCATATTGATCGCCTTAAACAGCGCTGCGGTTGTGCGATGCATTTCCAAGAGACGACACCGGGGTGCTTCAGCGGAAAGGTAGAGCCTGGTAATAAATGCCTAGTGCCACGCGACGGGCGGCCTACCTATCTAGTGAGTGAGGTGTTGGTTGATCATGAAAACTGGATTAGTAGAGATCAGGGTTTTGATCCAGCTACTAATACCTTGCAATGGGGCTCTGAACATGGGCCACTACGTTTTGAACGCGTGGCTAGCTTTGAGAATGAAGTGACAGCTGAGTGGGCACGTCTAATTAATCATAAGGGAGAAGAACCTAAATAAGTTGGATAAAACTGAAACACTGCAAGCTGACGGAGAAGCTATCCGCCAATTCCGTAGCTGGATTCGCTCGCAGCACCTAGTTTGCCAAGGCCAAGACTTTATTTTTGAAACAATCGATCATAGTCAGCTTGAGCGTTTTGAAGCCTGCCTAAATATGATTGGTGGGCAAGTGCGGTCTGTAAGAGCAATTGGAAACTGGCCCATGGGGCCCCGTCGAACATTCAAAATCCTGAGAGCTGACGCAGCTGTGCCGAGGCCCAAAGGCCTGGAAATCCAACGCTACTGGGCTGAGCGTGGCTCCTTTCAGACCCGGTTTTCTGAAATAAGCAGTTGACGCCTACGATCTACTAAAACATCAGGATCCTGCACGGCAAAAGCATTCTGTAAAAGCCGAATTATTTCATGGTTATTCCCAACATCAATTGAATCAAGACCTATCAATGCCGCATAACGTAGCTCCCAGCTTGGCGTGAAATCGGAGGACAAGAGCTGCCGTACACTTTTGCACCATATATCAGGGAAATGCTTATTCAAAGCCAAGCAAGCAGCTGGTCTTGATTTGCCGAATTGTGGGCGCTTGCTATTCATGGCTTCCAGCAGCAATGCCTCAATCTCAGAAGTAGCAGCGCAAGGCCAGATATCCACACTACCAAGAAGCTGAATGAAGAAGTAATGAGCGCCGTAGTCATTATAAGCATCCTCCTGCCATCGCTTCCAGAAAACAGGCCAGAGCTCCTCTGCTGGCCTATGCTTCAATGTGGACAATGCTAGGTAGCAACGGCTAAAGTCAGTACCAAAAAACTCATCGAATAAAAATAATATGGTGGGTTCAGCGTCGTAGCAGTGCGCCAAGACCAAATCCTCTGGCTGATCCAACATCAGCGAATCTAAACAAGTAAGCAGGTCAAGGCCTGCATGTGCTTTTTCTTGGCCCGGCCAGAGTGTCCGCAGAGCGCGCAACCTGAACACAGGGGACACGGGCGCCTTGAGGATCGAAGGCAGTAGATATGTAGCTCGACAGTCAATTAAATCCTGAATCGCCGACTGCCGGTCCATTTGATTAGGCAGGGTCAGGTGGTCTTCCAACTCTTGAAGGCGACTGCTATCGCCACTGAGCTGTGCAAACCCGGACAAAGCAGCGCCGCGAACCCCTGGATTCGCATCATCTTGCAGCGATTGAAATACGGGCAAGGCCCCATGCACTTCTAACCCAACAAGAGCCTGGATAAGAACCCTGCGGCTCTGGCCTGGATCATTAAGTAACAGCAGCATCGCCTGATGGAGTTCAACATCCTGGCAATTGAGCTGAAGAAGGGCCCAGGCGGCATTTTCAATGAGATAGTGATCGTTACTCCTTAGGCAACGCCCAATGCTGGGTATGGCCCGTTGAACCCCAAGCCTGCCCAAAACTTCGACCGCTTTGCGGCGCGCAAGGTTAACCGCCTGTTCGCCCGAAGAATTATCAATGAGCCGCAATAATGCCTCCTCCGTTTTATCGCCGGGGAAATTCACGAGATGGGCGGCCGCCATGTAGTAGTCGCTGGCAGAATCAAGCGAGTCAAGAGATTGTTCAAGAATCGCTAGCGCATCATGATGGCTGAGCCCGGGATGAATGTTGTCATAACTGTTGCTGGAGCTTGCCAAAATACTGTCCTCAAAAGTCAAAGGGGGCGAAGCTGTCTAGCTCAACATTGGCCTGATCCCAACTCTGATGGCCGGCAGGGCAAGCGCGCTGAAAGTTTAAGAATTATGTGTCTTGACGCAACCCGGCCCGGTCACGATCAATATGAAGCAATCTACAATAGACGCTCGATGGGACCCCATCAATGTGGTGCACTTCTGGTTGTTACAAGCATCAATTCTGAAACTCCCCAGAGAGTTGCTCAGAAGCTGCTAGTTCCGCGCCATATGCTGAGCCAGGCCATGCAGCAACTACACCAGAACGGAATCCCTGTTACGAAGGTGGGAACGCTAGAGGCTTCCAACTCGGCTTCCGCAGTGGTGACCAAATTGGCTACCGACCCAGGCGAATCACCCAAAGCTGGACGGCAATCCACTCGCCGCCGCAAATAGCCCAGCTCAGCCCTGAAGCTCGAACACGCCATCAGGAGCACGCCCCTGTTTGAGCAATTCCCAGTTAATCGACTGAAGGAAAGCGGCTGTGTTCAGAGTCTCCACCACATCGACCCCCCAGTCGCCCCTCTGCAACAACGCTCCAGAGGCTCCTTGATCGTCCTTACGACCACCCAAGGCCAAAAGCTGGCACGCATCATCTGTAGCGCCTGTAGAGCAGCGCAGCTGACGCCAGGCTTGGAGCATGGCCTTGGCCAGATCAATGGGCAGCAGATCCGCTTCCACCTGAACCAACCAGTGGGGGTGGCTCAGTGCCTGAACATGGAAATCGGTGGATAGGTGCGCAACAAGCCCCGCCGCCAGATCGGCGGAATTGAGGGCTTTCAGGCTTTCGGAAGCCACCTGAAGGTTGTGGGAGAGCAAAAAGCGTGTCATGTCCTGATCTTGTTAAGCCCACCATAGGATCGCAGCGGCTATCCCTGATAATTTGTCCAATAGGAGGGAACCTTGTCTGCCGAGCTGTCCGCTACCCCCGCATCTGGGATCCAGCAACTGAGCGTTGAAGAAGCCAACATTCTGGCTGCAGAGCTGCGTTCCCAACTTCGTCAGGGGTTAGTTCCTTCATCCGACACCCCAGCAATTGAGCGCATGGTGGCTGGTCTCGGCGATACCAGGGGCTTGATGCGGCTCACCTTTGCCGAAAGCCTTGGAGCAGTGGGTGCTGCAGCGGTGCCAACACTCTGCCGTGCATTGCAGTCTCACGACAACGTCACCGTTCGACGTGCTGCAGCTAAGACTCTGACCCTGATTGCAGATCCAGCTGCCTTGCCCGTCTTACTCGAAACCCTGCTCTCAGATTCGGATCCCGTTGTGCAGGGATCAGCGGTCGGAGCGATGGCTGCAGTCGGCAAGCAGGCTCTCGATCCACTCCTCTCAGTGCTGGTTCATCCAAAAGCTTCGGCCATGCAGCAGGGGCTGGCCAGCTGGGGGATTGCTTTTATCGGCGCCAAGGCGCCCGAAGCGCTTCGCCAAGCAGCCAGCTCTCCTGATGCAAGGATAAGAGCGGCAGCAATAGCAGCTCTCGGCGAACAGATCCAGGCTCTGGGGGATGACGAGGCGAGGCAGCTGCTGCTAACCGCGCTGGGTGACCTGGACTCCGAAGTGCGGGCAGAAGCTGCAACGCTGATGGGGAAGTTGCAGGAGCCAGAATGGGCCTGTCCGCGCCTGCTCCCCCTGCTCACCGACTCGGAAGAACAGGTTCGCAAAAACGCTGCTCTATCGCTGATGAAGCTAGGAGCCAGGGATGCATTGCCTACATTACAAGCAAGTGTGGAACAGGAAGTACAACCTGGAGTCAGATTAGTGCTCGAACTAGCAATCAGTCAGCTGAGCAAGTGAGGATGCTTATCGTCTCGCGTCAGCCCGGCTGAGGTTGACGCGCTTGCAGGTCACTTATTCGAGCTAGGGCTGATTCAAGGGTCTCTCGCACATAACTATCTACCTGTGGTTGATGCTGCAGATCCTTAAGAATCGGTTCGATTGCAGGATCATCAATTTGGGCAAGTGCATTGACAGCAGCTACCGCCTGGGCTGGATTATCTCCACCCACCACTCTTAGCAACAGCGGCACCGCCTGCCCACCAACCTGCCCAAGGGCCATCACCGAAGCAACAGCCACAACGGGTGAGTCGTCGCTGAGTGCCTCCTCGAGAGCCCGCATCGCTGTCTCGGGGAAATGGATCCCAGGCTGGTTTGAAGCCACCTGGGCATAGGCCTTCACGCAGCTGGCGCGGATAGTGCTGTCCGTGCTAGCCATAAGAAGATCCGCTAAGGGCAGCAAGGCTGCCGCACCAAAGGCGCCAATACCACGAACAGAAGCCCTGCGTAAAGCTATATCCGGTTGGGCCAACAGACCAAGCAGGCGAGGAAGAGCTTGCTGAGGCCAATCCCTGACCATAGCCATAAAAGCCTGGCTTTGAATATAAGGATTAGGGTGGGCGAGATCATCAAATAAGATATCTAATGCTTCCATTTCCATCGAGAAGAGGGGGAGGGTAGGCAACGCCTGATTTTCACATAAAAAAGGAGGCCCGAAGGCCTCCCTGGGTTGTCCTCAACAATTAATCAGAAACTGATCAGGAGAGGGCGTTGATGGCGTAATCAAGGTACGACTTCAACTCGTTGAGAGCCTGGGGGCTCATGTCCCGAGGGGCGCAAGCCCGATCGCGGGTGAAGGTGAGCGCTTCTACGTAAGCAGCGGTAGGCAGGCGCAGGGTGCGGTACACCTCACGGGCTCCGGCAATGCCCCACTCATCGAGAGGGCCGGTGCCGCCCACAACCAGGCAGTAGTTGATCAGACGCAGATAGTGAGCGATGTCGCGGTAGCACTTGTCCACCTTGACCTGGTTCTCACCAGCTTCGCCGGCTTGCTTGAGGTAGGGGTACTTGCTGAAGCAAGCGTCACCAGCCTCCTTCGTCACTTTGTCCAGACCGGCAGCCAGCTTTTCAGCAGCTTCAAGACGAGCAGTAGCTCGCTGAATGTTGCCCTGAACAGCTTCCAGGTCGTTCTGGGAGGGGAAGCGACCAGCGGCATCAGCGGCGGTCACAACAGTGGTCACAACAGACTTCATCGTGAAGATCCTCGTTTAATTGAGTTGTAGTGGTTTAAAAAAGCAATCTCTTCGGATGAATCAGCTGAGGCCGCTGATCACACGGTCAAAGTAGGTAGCAGCTTCTGCCACTAGAGCGGAGCAGTCGCCCTGAACGGTTTCCATCTTGCGGAAACGGGTTTCCACAGGGTTGGTGCCGCTGGTGTTTGTCTCGTTAATGTGAGCTGTGGAAGAAGCCTTCATGATGGCCACAGCGCGGGCGGCAGACTGAAGGGGAACGCCCAGAGCGATGTAGGTCTCCTTGAGGCCGTTCAGGCAGCGGTCGTCCAAAACCGAGGCATCGCCTGCCAGCAGCGCGTAGCTGACGTAGCGAAGCACAATTTCGCCATCGCGCAGGCAGGCGGCCATGCGGCGGTTGGGATAGCAGTTGCCACCAGCCTGGATCAGGCCAGTGTTTTCACAGATCATGCCGGTGACTGCATCTGAAACGATGCAGGAGGCATTACTGGTGATGGCGTTAACAGCGTCTAGACGCTTATTACCCTCAGCAACATAGTTACGGAGAGCAGCAAGCTCACCGCCTCCAATTGGGGCAGTCTTCGAATCTGCGCTGACGACAGCGCGTGAAAAGGCGTCGAGCATGGGAAAGGGGCCAGGGGTTCTAGTGCTCAGCCAGTTGACAGCCAGGGAAGATCATTAGATCTGCTTGGAGCTGCATGGCTTAGCTGCCTCCCGGGGAAGGCGTAAGGGGAAACTACGGCTATCTCCAGCCTCAGGACCCCGATCAAAGCAATCATGCAAACTTTCGTCACCCATCGCTGTCGACCTTAAAAGGGCAGCGCTGGCAAAGGGTTTTGGCAAAAGGAAGGACGCACTCCCACCCAATTGCGCCACAAAGCGCCGGGAGATTTATCTTTTCTTCCATTTTCACCAGGAATGCAGCCGTTTGCAGCTGCTCTTGCCCTGATGGATGGCCTGGTGGACCTCAGCGGGTATCAGCGCAAATCGGGGCTGCGGCTGCGGCTGCTGCCGGCCGGAGACGCTGTGGCCCCGAGTGATGCGACTCCTGGAGACCCTGTGGGAGGCCAGCGACCATCGCTGCGGCAAACGCCTGGCGGCGGTGTTGCCCACGCTTGTGGTGGCAATTGAAACCATGGTCACCTGGAGATTCGACCGGTTCTCAAGGCATTGCTGCTGCAGTGGAGCCCGGCCACGACCGATCGGCTGCTGGCACCGGCTCGCTTTGCCCAGGACGGTCAGCAACGGCTCCGGTGGTTGCGGATCGTAATCAGAGTACCCAGTGGTGGAGGACATGTGTCCAGCTCCCCAGCCGCGATGGCCGGCTGGGGAGCTGACCAGTTCAAGGGCCTGCAAATCCGATGATCAGGCCTAGGTCGTGCAAAAACCGGCAGGCTCGTGCAGCGCATGTTGGGGCGCCGCCGGCTACAAAGAGCCCAGCCGCTGAAGCGGCTTTGCCAGCTTGATGCCGCTCTGCGCCTGTTCACCAACATCGTCCAAACATCGGCCAAGCGAATCCCATTTGAGGAGGCTGACCTTTGGAATGCCGGTGCCCACGACGCCGCCATGACGAACCACTCACCCCGGCCGCCCTGCTGAGGACGATCCGCCACAACCGAGCAGCCCTGGTGAACGGCGCAGCCGGTTTGGTGAATCGCAGCGGTCGACTGCGTATGCTGACCTTCGCGCTACGCAACCCATGTCCGACGGCACCACCGCTCGCGCCGACACGTCTGCACTCAACGCATCCGATCCGAGTCGGCAGGAGTTGCAGGAGTCGATTGATCAGCTGGCGGCCTACCGCGATCGACTGATCAAAGATGTGATCGGCATGGGGCAAAGACTGAAGCTCCCTCAGAAGCAAGTGGAATTCACCCTGGCTCAGCATCCCGAGCTGCAGAAGCTAGAAGCAATTCTGGCTCAACTTGAGTCCCAGAAGTCCGAGCAGGACTAACCCCCATCCCCCTCACACGCCCGTGGCACCCGTGGACCCAGCCCGAACGATGGACCAGTTCTTGGCGGCCAGTCGAGGGTCCTGGCTGACGCGGCGGGCTGTACACCACCTCGACCACCAAGATGATGAATTCGGCGATTCCAATCTTGTTATCGAGCCCTTCTCCGCTGAGGATCCAGCCGTCACACAGATATGCCTAGCTCTCAATATCAACCCTCATTTAGCAGCAGGAGGGGCTCGTTTCTGGTGGGAAAGCAATCTAAAGCCCCTAGCCAGAGCAGAAGATCAAGCGGCAGTATTAATAGATATCCCTCTCGCAGGAGATCCCTCTCAGGGTTTCCTAGTCCGTGACAAGGGCTACGTGGAGAAGCAGCCCGTCCTCAGTCAATACACCTTTTCCACCGATGGCGTCATGACCGTTACCACGCGCTACGACAGCAATGTCGGCACGGAGCGCTGCTGGTTCGTCACGGATCAGGTGCGAATGCGGGTGAGCTCAGTGCAGTGTCTCGATGGTGTGTCGATGACCACCTACTGCACGGAGCTTCGTTGCCCCTCCGACGCAACTCTGCAGGCGCTTCGGGAAAGCGCCGATTCCATGGCCGCCGGTTTCCGTTAACCCACCCTGCTCCTGAGCGCTCCGAGATGTTTGACCCTTTTTTGCAAGAGCTCAATAGCAGGCTGGAAAGGTCTGGAGCGCAGCCCATTGCCCCACCCGATGGGCTAGCTGAATGTCGCTCCCCGAAGAGGCAGAGCGTGATCCAAAGCTGGCTCTGGCAGGTGCCTGGGTTCCGACGCTGGCGGGTGACCAGGATGGACGCGGGGGACAGCCTGCAAGTGTTGAATTCGGTGGCCTATCCCGAATACAACAACGATCAGCCCCTGATGGGAATCGATCTCCTTTGGTTCGGCACCCGCGGCAAGCTGGTCGCAGTGCTTGATTTTCAGCCACTACTGCAGGATCAAAATTATCTTGACACCTATTATCGAGGCCTAAAAGAACTTATTTCTCGCCACCCGGATCTTCACGGTGCTGAGGCCATGCGCTCATTTGATCCAAACCAATATTTCTCGCCATGGCTGCTGTTCTGCCGTGGAGGAGCTGAGGAGGCGCAGGAATCGTTGCCCAGAGCTTTCACTGCCTTTCTCGACTGCTACTGGCAGCTCAGCGCCGAAGCCGGCCAACGCACTTCCATTGTTACAGCAGAAAAGGTGAAAACCCTGCAGGAGGCATACGATGTCTATAGCGCCGAAAGAGATCCGGCTCACGGACTGTTTAGCAGCCACTTCGGCAAGGCTTGGTCGGATCGCTTTCTGCACGAGTTCCTCTTCCCATCTAGCCCGCAGCAATGACAGCACCGCAAAGCTGCAGCCTTGACCAGGTCAGAATCCCCGGTTGGCGTTGGCAGCCCTTTCTTGATCATGCAGTCAAAATGCTTCAGGCATTGGAGCCAACCGCCTACCCCGTGCCGGAGCAGTTTCTGCAAAAAACCGGATCCACCGGTTCGAAGGCACAGCCGGTAGTTGTGCAAACTGCAACCTGGGCCTGTCAAACCAACAAGCTTCGCCAGGTGAGGGCCGCTTGCGTGGAGGCGGGGCCAGCAGCGTCCGTGCTGAACCTAGTCATCAATCCCAACTGCCGCTTTGATCTGCCTTTCTTCGGAGCCGATTTGGTCACGCTGCCCTCAGGCCATCTGCTAGCCCTTGACCTGCAGCCGGTTGACCGCAGCGATTCCCTCCATACCCAACCTGTCTGGGATCGCTTGCTCCCAATTTTTAACAGCTGGAAACCTCACTTACCCGATGGCGGGCCCATTCCTGCTGAGGCAGAACCTTACTTTTCGCCTGCATTTCTCTGGACCCGTCTGCCTTTGGGCGTAGCCTCCGATGAGCTGATCAGCACCATCATATTTCAAGCCTTTGCTGAGTATTTAAAGCTTTATTTACAGCTCGTGGATGAAGCGCCCCCCGTAGCAGACGATCGCTCAGCGATATTGCTCAATGGCCAAAGGCGCTACACCAGCTACCGGGCAGAGAAAGATCCAGCAAGGGGGATGCTCAGCCGCTTTCACGGTGCAGAGTGGACCGAGACATATATTCATGAGGTGTTGTTTGATCTGGACAGACACTATCCCTAGCAAAAAGGAGATCAAAGTAGGCCTATGGCATGAAGAGGCCCACTTCCACTGATCAGCTCCACTAGAAAAGCGGAGAATCCGACCATAGCTAAACGGCCATTCCACACTTCTGAGCTGTTGTTCCAGCCCCAAGCCCACTTGTCTTGGGGGTAGAGCTTCACAGTGCTGGGCAAAGCCGCCGCCTGGTCAAGATTCACTTCGGGTCCATCCAGGGCCTGCTGGACGAGTCGTGCAAGCCCCTGGATGAACGCAGGGTTGGTGTCAAGCGCCGGCACACGCCGAAAGTTGGTGATGCCCGATTCGAAAGCCAGCTTGCGATACTCGATGTCGATCTCTTCGAGGGTCTCGATGTGCTCGCTCACAAAACTGATCGGCACAACTACCAGATCCTTCACACCCTGCCGTCCTAGCTCCTCCAATGCCTCGTCGGTGTAGGGCTGGAGCCACTCCACAGGGCCCACCCGGCTCTGGTAAGCGAGGGTGAAAGAGTTGCTGTAGCCCAATGTGGCCTCCAACTTCTCAATGATCAACCGGGCGCAGGTTTCGATCTCCCCTTGGTAGGGATCGCCCGCTTCCTCCACGTAGCTTTTAGGAACACCGTGGGCACTGAAGAACACGTGGGCGGTATCTGGATCTGGGCAGGCCTGGATCTCGCGGGCGATCAGCCCGGCCATGGCGTCGATATAGCCCAGGTCATCGTGGTAGCTGCGGATGCATCGAATCGGCAACGCTGCGAAGACAGGATCAGCCTGACGAAGACGCTGAAGCTCCCTAAAACTGGAACCGCTGGTGCTAATCGAGAAATGGGGATAAAGAGGCAGCACCACCACCTCATCCACAGCGTCGGCTTTAATATCTGCCACCGCCGATTCGGTGAAGGGGTGCCAGTAGCGCATCGCCACGTAGCTGGTGGCCTCGATCCCAAGCAGACGCAGGGCACTCTGCAGCTCCCGCGCCTGCTGCTCAGTGATTCGCCGCAGTGGCGAGCCCCCGCCGATAGAGCGATAAGCCTCCTGCGACTTTCTCGCCCGCAGACTGCTGATCAGCCAAGCCAGAGGTTTCTGCAGAGCTGGGTTGGGTAGCCGGATGATCTCGGGGTCCGAGAACAGGTTGTAGAGAAAAGGGCCGACATCCTGGATGCGCTCCGGACCCCCGAGGTTTAGCAGGAGAACACCTACCTTGGACATGGCTTGGCGATCATGAGGCAGCACATCACCATAGGCCAACAAACGCTTGCAGCTGCACTCGCTCGATTGATTAAGAAATATTTAGGGTCGGCCTTGGCAGCGAAGTGGATTAAGGCACACCCCAGCCCCAAGGATCTTTAGCCAGCGGATAATGGCCTGAGAGCCCCATAAACTTTTCGCCTCGGACCTCTGATCACGAAAGAACGATTCTGGAAAACCCGACTACCGAACTAAAGACAATGGAAGATTTAGACATCCACGCCAAAGCCGCAGCTGATCGCCAATGGAACCTCATGCGCGCCAGCTTTGATGGCGACTGGCAAGGAACAACCACCTGGTACGGCCGCAACAGCGACGGCATGAATATGAAGCAGGGCACCGTCAACCCGGAGGCCTCGCATTACGCCATCCGCTTCTCGGATGCGCATACGGGTGAATGGCATGGAACAGGCCTTCGATTCGCACCGGGTGGAGAACGCCGCTTCCCCCTATATCGGCACAACTACAACCTCAGCCACAACTGCTGGCATTTTCCGCAGACTGCAGGTCAGTCGAGCCTGCAAATGGCAGGCAGTTGCACGCGTGCTGGGCATGAAGTGAACTTCTTCAGCGGCCGCAGTCGTTCGATGCTGGTTGCGCTTTACCAGCAACAACCGGATGGAGAGATGCTGCTGGACTCAATCGCCGCCACACCCTTCCGCTGCCAACGCACTAGTCCTGACCCGGAACGCGCTCAGTTTCAATCGTTGGAGGCGGTATTCGAGACCGTCTTTGGCTGGCAAGGAGTGGAATCAGTGATCAGACCCGGATTCAGTTCTAGAATTGCGATTTCAAAACAGCGGTTGGCGCCATTCTGTAGCGAATGGTTTATTAAGAATGAAGCAAATGGGCTATTTGAAGATAATTTAATCTGCAGCCTTCCTGAGAGTTTGTCAAAGCAATCATTTGACCTCCACTTCGGCTGCGTACTAGATCGTCAAAACTTTGTGCATCTGACAATGGAGTTCGATGCCAATTACAATCTACTGGCCTGGATAGAACGTCGCTATCAGCCCACCATGCATGGATGAGAAAGGCTGAAGCCAAGCTGCTTAAGCTTCTCATTACTCACCCGCGCATTAAGGATTCGATCGCTGGTGTCTCTGGTCAACCACTTTGCCAGTGGCAGGCCAGCGCGCTCACACAACCGATCTGTGAGCTCCTGACCGTTGTACTGGGTGTCATTGACCAGGTTATATGTGTCATTCAGGCCTTGGTCAAAGGCGAATTTGATACCTCGAACGATGTCGTCGCGGTGAATCCAGCACGGCACATTCAAGCCATTACGCTGCACTAAGCCGCCAGCTGCACTAAGCAACATGCCCGGAATATCGCGTCCAGGCCCATATATGCCACCGAGGCGCAACACGCAGACCTTGATCGATTCGGTGCGGACCGACGCAATCATCTGCTCTGCCCTCACGAGCACGGAGTTCACTGGATGATTTGAATCAGTTGGATCGCTCTCACGTGTGAGCGCTCCCTGCCGGTTGCCATACACGCCACAGCTGCTCAGGTGAACAAGTTGCAGTGGCGAGCTGACAGGCCGACGGCTAAGCGTTTCGATCAGCCGTTGCAGGCCGCCAAGAAAGGTCTGCTCGTATTGGTTCAGCTCAACACTGGAACTCTTTGACGGAGCGAAGGACACCAAGATGCCGTCGAGATCTGCCGCGAAGTCCAGGCTGCTGGAGGGATCCGTTGAATCAAAAACCAACGGATTCTCGACTAGGTCAGCCAGCTCTGCCAAGCGTTCACGCCGGGTTGTGGTGCCCCAGAGTGCATGCCCTTCCTGCTTCCAGGATTTGGCAACCGCTTCGCCTACGTAGCCACAACCCAGGATTGCGCGACGCTCGCCCGAGGGCAGGATCGGGCGCTCTTGGAGAGACAGCAACTGATAAAGCGAGGCCAGATCAGGGGTAGAAGTCATCCCGCGAAGCCAAATCGTGAAGTTTTGCAACCCTAGGCCTGCCGGATGGGGGGTTGCGTTGTCATCGCTACGGATGACGCTCCCTGAGCCCTACTCGGTTCCTATGGCAACCTGAGCTGTCGCCGTAAGCCCATGCCCGTCTATTGCGTTGAAGTGCCTGGGCTACCGCCACTTTCCGTCACTTGCGCCGGCTGCAGCGGAGATGCTTTGCAACTGGCACTGCGGGAGCAGGGACTGGACAACTTCCGTGTGGAGCGGCGCAGCAAGGATGGTCGCCAGTGGTGGTTTCAGGCCAACTTCAAGCCAGGCACCATCGACCCGGCCACCACTGGAGGCCTCACCCGGCTGGTGAGCGTTGATTTAATCGAGGACTGATGGGTCCGGTCCAACCGCCGCCAAGCCTCAGGCCGCCGCCACTTCCGTGCTGCCAGAACGCTGACGGCGGGTGAGGAAGCCGAACAACACCTTGCCGATGGCGGCGATCAGGTTGCCCTCCAGCTCCTGGAACATCGTCATGTTGAGGTGGAAGGCGTGGTTCGCTTCCTCAACAATGCGGTCGGCCATGGCCTGGTCGATCGGCAGGGAATCCAGGGTGGCGCGGTAATTGGTCTTGAAGGCCTTCTCGTCGGGGATCGCGTCGAATTCGTAGAAGCGCAGGCCGTCGTGTTCTCCCAGGTTCATCGCCTTCTGGGCGATGTTCTTGAGGATCTGGCCGCCGGAAAGATCGCCGATGTAGCGGGTGTAATGGTGACCCACCAGCAGCTCGGGGGCCTCCTTGGCCAACTGATGCAATCGAGCCGCATACTCCTGGGCGGCCGGCGTGGCCTTCACGGCACTGCGCCAGCTGTCGCCGAAGTAATAGGCGAGATCCTGCTCGAGGGTTTCGCAGCGGTTCAGCTCCGGGAAGCCCACCGGGCCCACCACCGGATGCCCCTCAGCCCGCAGACGCCCGATCTCCTCCTCCATGGCGGAGTACACGAAGAAGAGGTCGGCCACCAGGGTGCGGTAGCTGGCCTTGTCCACCACCCCCTTGAGGAAGCAGCTCACGAAGCCGGTGTTCTCAGCCATCGTGTGGGCTTTTTTGGTGCCTTCACGCAGTTGGGAGGCGAGCGCAACAGCCATAGGTGCCAGTCTGAGGAACAGGTCTATGGGCAGCAACTTAGAGGGGGCGCCCTGGATTGGTTTGCCCCTTTGCGAAGAGTTCACGACCTTAGTAATTGGCCCGCCATGAGCATTAGTACTGCGGCTAGCTCTCACTCATTCAGAGCCAGCCCTCAGCGGACCTGCCGGAATCATGCCCAAGCTGAAATTTGGAACCAGCCCTGGGCTGGCAACATCACTAGGTGTCCGCGTCACGCAACAGCACCCATGGCCGAAGCCGACGCCAGGCCCCCCCAAGCAGGCGAACCCATCAGTGAGCAGGAAGCCCTGCGCCGGCTCCGCCAGAGCGAAGACTCCTCCCAGCAGTACTACGGAGCCTGGTGGCTAGGCCGGATGCGCAGCCAGCACCCGGAGGCGGTGCCCCTGTTGCAACAAGCCCTACGCCAGCGCCGGCCCAGGGATAGCGGGGCCGGCGTTGAGGAGAACGCAGTAGCCCGCAATGCCGCCCGCGCCCTCGGCAAACTGGCTCCAGCAGCGCAAGCGGCCATCCCCGACCTACTCGACACCCTGCAGGATGCCGACGACAAATTGCGAGAAGCAGCAGCCCGGGCCCTAGGCGAACTCGCTGCGAGCGAGGCCATTGAGGCTCTCTGCCAGAGGCTAGCCAGCGGCCCCACCGTGGCCGGCGCCCAGCAGGCCAACAGCACCCGTCTAGTGGAACCCTGTGAAGCCCTCCTGGAAGCCCTGGGCGACATCGGTGTCAACGAGCCGCGGGTGCTGGCCGTGGTGAAACCCTTTCTTGCCCACGAGCGCCCCGTGATCCGCAGCGCTGCGGCGCGCACCCTGCTGCAATTGAGCGGTGAGGCGTGCTGGGGGGAACTGCTTGTGGACCTACTTGACCATCCCCAGCTGCCGGTGCGTCGTGCAGCCCTGATGGATCTAGGCACCGCCGGCTGGCGGCCCGGATTCAAAGCCATTGCCGCCACCCGGGCAGAGAACAGTCTGAAATTGATGGCCCTGCGGGGGCTGGTGGAACAGGGCAACGGCGACCCCGGCGACGAAGCCCTGCTGGCCTGCATGGACCTTTTGCTATGAGCCAGGTTTCACCGGTGGCAGCCCGAATTGCAGCCCTGCAACAGGCCGGCAGCGCCCTGGCCCTACTGCAAGCCACCCAGGAACTGGCCAGCTGCGCCGATGCCAGCGCAGCCCCAGTCCTGGTGGAGGTGTTGGGCTTCAACAACCCCGGCGCGGCAGTAGCCGCCGTGAACGGGCTGATCAGCCTGGGGACAGCAGCCGTGGAGGCCCTGTTGCAGCTCGACCCTGACAACTACGGAGCCCGGGCCTGGGCAGTGCGCGCCCTCGCCGGCATCGGCGATGTGCGCGGGCTAGAGCTGCTGCTAGATGCCCTCGGCAGCGATGTGGCCGCCAGTGTGCGCCGAGCCGCGGCCAAAGGTCTGGGCCAGCTGCAGCTGGGCGCCCTGGCTGAGGCAGAGCAGCACCAGGTGCGCCAGCGCTGCCTGGCGGCCCTGCTGGCCGCCACGGCCGATGGTGAATGGGTCGTGCGCTACGCGGTGGCCGTAGGACTGGAGTCCCTCGCCGAGGGGCTTTCCCCAGACGCCACAGAGTTGCAGCAGGCCCGCAATGGGTTGGTCACACTCAGCGAAGCAACCGAAGACACCCCCCCGGTGGTTCAGCGGCGCGCGAAGTTGGCACTGTCGCGCCTGGAGCCCCAATGAAGCGAGTGCTGTTCGTCTGCCTGGGGAACATCTGCCGCTCCCCCGCCGCTGAGGGGGTGTTCCTACACCAACTAACCCAGGCGGGAGCAGCAGACCGCTTCCTAGTGGATTCAGCCGGAACGGGGGGCTGGCATGTGGGCAAGGCCGCTGATCCACGCATGCGCGCAGCCGCCAGCCAGCGCGGAATAGCCCTCACCAGCCGGGCCCGCCAGCTGGAGCTCAGCGACCTGGACCGCTTTGATCACATCCTCACCATGGATGCCGCCAACCTTGCCCACGTGCAGGCCCTGGCACGGGAAGGCCGCTCCTGCGCTGCAGCGGGCGCTCACGGGCAGCAGGCCCGCATCGAGCCCCTGGTGGGCTACTGCAGCCGCTTTGACGCCCACGAGGTGCCTGACCCCTATTACGGCGGCGAAGAGGGTTTTGAGCAGGTGCTCGATCTGCTGGAGGATGCCTGCACTGGACTGCTGCAGGCCCTGGACCGCTAAGCCGCCGGCGTTGGCCAGGCCTCTTCCGGCACCCGCTCCCGGAAACGATCCACCAGGGCCTGGATCACCGCCTCGATGGGCAGGCCGTCGGTCACCAGCTCCACCGCATCGTCGGCCTGCCGCAGCGGGGCCACCTCCCGGCTGGAATCGAGGTGGTCGCGCTCGGCGATCTGGGCTTCGAGCTCGGCCAGGGGAGGCACCGCAAAGCCCCGCTGCTCCAGATCAAGGGCACGGCGACGGGCTCGCTCGGCCACCGTGGCCGTCAGAAACACCTTGAGTTCCGCATCGGGGAACACGGCCGTACCGATGTCCCGGCCCTCGGCCACCAGCCCCCCCAGGCGCCCCATCGCCTGCTGCTGGGCAGTGAGCGCCTGGCGCACGCAACCATGGGCTGCCACCACCGATACCTGAGCGGTGACCTCAGGGCTGCGAATGGCCGCGGTGACGTCGTGACCGTTGATGCTCACCTGCTGCTCGCCACCGGAGCCGGAGCGCAGCTGCAGATTGAGATCCACCAGCAGCGGCTCCACCGCTGCCGCATCAGCCGGGTCGGCGCGCTGGTGCTGCACCCACCAGGTGAGGGCCCGGTACATCGCGCCGGTATCGAGGTAGATCAACCCCAGCCGCTTGGCGAAGGCCCGGGTGACGGTGCTCTTGCCCGCCCCCGCCGGACCATCAATGGCAACGATCGGCTGGCGAGACATCAGAAACACGTGATCGATCAGGCGGCTCGGGCCGCAGTGCACCGCCGCGGCCAACAGAGCCATGCCCTGCACCTGCGGCAACGGCTCCAGGCTATGGGCAGCCACCAACTCCACATAATCCACCAGCAGCCCCGCCGCCTCCAACTGGCGAGACAAGCGGGCGGTCACGTCCCCGGCCTGACACAGCCCGGCCGCCACCTCGGCGGCGATAGCGGACAAGCTGGCGGGCAGGGCCGCAGCCTGCTGACGCTGGGGGGGGGAGAGGCGACGGTTGCGGGAGCTGCAGGCCAGCCCGTCGGCCTCCCGCACGGTGGCGCAGCCCTGAATCCGCAGCGGTAGGCCCAGATCCGCCACCACCCGGCGCAGGATCACCAGCTGCTGCCAGTCCTTCTCGCCAAGCCACAACCGGTCCGGTCGCACCAGGGTCAGCAGCCGCACCACCACGGTGGCCACCCCCTCAAAATGCTCCGGACGGCTGCGGCCACACAACACCTGGCGCAGGGCCAGCGGCGGGCTGATCCGGGTCAATCCAGCCTCTCCCTGGGGATAAATCTCGGCCACGCTCGGGGCAAATAACGCCGTGGCGCCGGCGGCAGCGGCCAACGCGATGTCGGTGCTGAGGTCGCGCGGGTAGGCGTCGAGATCTTCGCCGGGGCCGAACTGGAGCGGATTGACAAACACGCTCACCAGCACGGGGGAGATGGCACCACCCCAAGGCTCCGCCGCCCGCCGGATCAGCTGCTGGTGCCCCGCATGCAGAGCCCCCATCGTGGGAACAAACTGCACCGAACCGGCCTGCTCATGCCGCCAGGCGCGCAAATCGTCTCGGGTGTGGAGCAACTGCACGGGAAGACAGCGGGCAAACAACACAAAGCCCATCCGCCAGGTTGGCGGATGGGCTGGAGGAGAGCTGCCGAGCAGCTCAGATCACTGGAGCACGTCGAGGCGCACCTGGGCGATACCACTGGCGGTGACACCCAAGGAATGGGCCGCGCCATGGGCCAGATCGATCACTCGGTTGCCATGGAAGGGACCGCGATCGTTGATGCGCACCACGGTGCTGCGACCATTCCAGAGATTGGTGACCCGAACCTTGGTGCCGAAGGGCAGGGTGCGGTGGGCAGCCGTGAGGGTGCCGGGGCGAAACACCTCGCCGTTGGCGGTGCGATTGCCATAAAAACCAGGGCCGTACCAGCTGGCCTCACCTTTAGCGGAATGCACCACCCGGGGAGCCGGCTTCGGGGCCGGAGCAATGGGAGTAGGGGGAGCCTGCTTGATCAGGCTCTCCGCAGGCGCGGATTCGCTGTCGGCCTCACGAATGGCAACGTCGTTGCTGGGGCCTTGGACCTCTGAGCTCGGCGTAGCCACGGCAACGGCATCGTTGGTGGTGGCTGCGCGGCTGGATTCGGCGATGGCAGGAACCAAGGCGCTTCCTGAGAGAAGCAGGGCAAGGGCCCCCAGGGAGAAAGTGCGACGCATAACAAACGAAACCCGCTGCAGGAGCAGCAATCACCAGCCGAAAGCGAAAGCTTCACGGCCAATCGATGATTCGTCAGCGTTGGATTCGAACTCAAACTGAATGGAGTTGAGATGCGAATTCGCGTTCGGAGTTCCTATCGGGAATTGACAACGACGCAAAGTTAACGGCCGTCGCGGGCGGTTTCGGTCAAAAACGACACCCCAAGAACCGATCAGAATTTGTCATCAAATCCCCGAGCGCAGGCCCTAACAGGGCTGAGCCACCGTCAGCAAGCCACCCCGGCATCAGCGACCCAAATGACGGTCATCAGCGCAGCTAATAGCCGTATGTGCCAATCTGCCAATCGTCCATCGACTGGGCGTGACCGGCCGCCCGCTGAGGGCGGACGGCTGGCGTTGGAGGATCAGGAGACAGCACCTGATGGACTTCGACGGGATGGACTACCGCACTGCCGGCGTGGACGTGGTCGCAGGCCGGGCGTTTGTGGATCGGATCCGCGCCAGCGTGGAAGCCACCCATCGCCCAGAGGTCGTGGGTGGTCTTGGCGGGTTCGGTGGCTTCTGCCGACTGCCGGCAGGCCTGCGGGAGCCGCTGCTGGTGGCGGGCACCGACGGGGTCGGCACCAAGCTCGAGCTGGCCCAAGCCCACGGCCGTCACCACGACGTGGGCATCGACCTGGTGGCGATGTGCGTCAACGACGTGATCACCAGTGGGGCAGAACCCCTGTTCTTCCTCGACTACATCGCCACCGGCAAACTCAGCCCTGAGGCCATGGCCGAGGTGGTGCAAGGCATCGCTGAGGGCTGCCGGCAGAGCGGCTGCGCCCTCCTGGGCGGGGAAACCGCAGAGATGCCCGGCTTCTATGGTCCAGGCCGCTACGACCTGGCGGGCTTCTGCGTGGCCGTGGTGGAGGCCAGCGCAGTGATCGATGGCCGCGCCGTGGTTGCCGGCGACCGCATCGTGGCGGTGGCGAGCAGTGGTGTGCACAGCAATGGATTCAGCCTGGTGCGTCGGATCCTCGACATCCAGGCGGTGGACGAACGCACCCCGTTGCCAGGTAGCGATCAGCCCCTGATTCAAGCCCTGCTCACCCCCACCCGCCTCTACGGAGCCCTTGTGAAAGCCCTCCTGACCAACGGCCTGCCGATCCACGGCATGGCCCACATCACCGGGGGCGGCCTGCCGGAAAACCTGCCCCGCTGCCTCCCTGCTGGCGTGCATGGCGTGATCGACCCCAACAGCTGGCAGCGCCCCCCCCTGTTCAGCTGGCTGCAGGAGGCCGGCGAGGTGCCGGAGGCGGATCTCTGGAACACCTTCAATCTGGGGGTGGGCTTCTGCCTGGTGCTGCCTGCCTCCGCCGTATCCGAGGCCCTCGCCGTCTGCCAGCAAGCCGGCTACACCGCCTGGGAGCTGGGTGAGGTGGCCAGCGGCAGTGCTGGCGCCCAACCCCTGGCGGGCTTGCCCTACGGAGATTGAGCGGCGCCCAAGCCGCTGCTGGCAAATTGCTTCACGTTGGAGGCCAAGGGCCGGGCAAGACGACCCTGCTGCCTAGGGTGCTGACCTCGAACCGTCGCCATCCCTGATCCGCAGGTTGGTGGCCGAGCAGAACGAAGACAAATCAGGAGAGGCGTCATGACGCAATCAGTAGGTTCACCACTAGGTTCACCACAACGCCTAACCGGACAACGTCTAACCGGATCTGGCCCTGCCAGCACGGGAGTTTCAAGCGGGCTAGGCCAGGGATCCCTGGGCTCCGGCCAGCGCCTCACCCGCCGCCGCAGTTCCGCTGGCCCCGTTCCGCCCAGCCGCCCCCTGCGACCGCGCGATCCAGTGCCTGCCCCCCAGCGCGGAGGCATACGGCCCACCTTCCTCACCCTGAGGGATCACGGCAAGGTGTACGTGGCCGACCTGCCCCGGCTCTCCGACGGCCAACTGGCCCACGTGGCCAAAGAGGCGCGTGAGGTGCTCGAAAGCCTCGGTCGCCGGCTGGAGGAGCTCGATGCCCAGCCCTTCCTCTCCCAGGCCGAGCAGGACACCCGCATCCGGGCCTCCACCAAGCGGGACGTGACCGAGCGCTTCATTCGCTCGATCGAGGACGAGCTGCAGCTCCGGCGCAACAACCCGGCCCTGCGGGCCGCCGCCGGCGAGTCCCTGGCCCGGGCATTTCTGGAGCTGGCCCGCCACCGGCTCCCCGGCGCCACCTTCGACTCCCTGCTGCAGGAGGCGCTCGCCGCCTGTGGACCGGAAGCGGCTGCGGCCGAAGCCGAATCCCACGGCGACCCAGGCGCCAATCCTGTGGTGCCGCTGGTGCGCCCCCAGGCGATGCCCGTGGTGCTCACCCTCGATCCAACCGCCCAAGCCGGCTAAGCGCTCTGGAAGGGGTTGGCTGGCATGCCGACCTCCAGCCCCAGGGCCAGGTCGTCGAGGCGTTCACGCTCCTCGGCAGACAGCGACCAGGTGAGCGCGGCCGCCGCAGAATCCACCTGGTCGGGGCGGCGCAGGCCGGGGATCGGCATGGCGCCGTGGGCCCGACACCAATTGAGGGCCACGGCAGACAAGCTGGCGGCATGGCTGGCGGCGATTCGGCCCATTTCTGCCTGGAGCTCCACCAGGGCCGGGCCGAGACGGCGAAACAGGGCGCCCCGGGGGCCCGTCGGCCAGCTCTGGGCCTGCAGCGGCCGGGCCAACAACCCCAAGGCCAGGGGGCTATAGGCGATCAGGCGGATGCCCAGCTCGCGGCACAGCTCGGCCACGCCGCCGGGCCGGATCGGATCAGGGGCCAGCAACGACAGCTGCACCTGCAGGCTGCTCAGCGCCACGCCCCGCTCGGCGAGCCGGCGGTGCACAGCCCGCAGCCGCAGCGGACCCATGTTGGACACCCCCAGGGCTCCCGCCTCACCCTGCTCCACCAGATCGGCCAAGCCCTCGAGCAGGGGGGCCTCCTGCCAGGGGGCATAGCGGGCGGTGCTCCAGTGGAGCTGCACCAGGTCGATGCGACCGCCAAGGCGCTGCTTCGAGGCGGCGAAACCCCGCTGGTAGCCGCGCCGCCCGAGCCGCCAGGGGAAGGGGGCCAACTTGGTGGCCAGGCACAGCCTGTCCCGCTGCTGGGGAGGCAGGGCGGCGCTGAAGCGGCCCAACAAAGCCTCGCTGCGACCGTTGAAACGGCCAGTGCCGTAGGAGTCGGCGGTGTCGAACATCTGCAGACCGCAGGCCACGGCCCGCTGGAATGTGGCCTCCAGAACGGGATCCTGGCTGGGGTCGTATCCCCAGAGCAACTGGTTCCCCCAGGCCCAGGTGCCCACACCAATCCCGGGCGCCGAGCCCTCCGCTCCGCCAACATCAGCCAACGGATGCGCCATGGTGGACTGCCGTGCCTGCGGTGCTGCCCCACGATGCCCGATGCTCCCAACCCTGGCACCACCAACCCAGGCGCCACCGACAACCGGGCCCCGGCCACAAGCGATCCAGCACCCGAGCCCATTCTTTGCCAACACTGCGGGCGCACCGCCAGCAACGGCATCAGCTGCCAGGGCAGCTGCGTGGCTGATTCGGGCTACTGAGCCACCCCCTGGGCTGATGCCTCTCCTGCTGCCGATTCACCGGCTGCCGGCCCGCCTGGCCGTGGTGCTGGTCCTGAGCCTGGGCGGCGCCGTGCAGGCGGAAGGGTTCGGGCGCTGGGACACCAAACTGCGCGATTGCACCCTGCTCCAAGGGCGGGTCGAGTTGCCCCTGCAGGCCCAACAGCAAACCTGCCAACGGCTGCGGCTCGAGCAAAACATGGAGGGTCTGCTGAGCGTGCGGCTGATCCAACCGTCGGCCCACCAGCGCTTCGGCAGCCAGACCCTGGTCTTCGGTGGTGTGCTGGCCGAAGGGCAGCAGACGATGCGCTGCAACACCAATGGCGAATGCCAACCCCGCTGGCCGATCCGCCTGGAGGTGGCCACCGTGGCCAGCAGCCTGGCCGATGACCAGGGGGTGGCACCGACCCTGCCGACGGCCCAACTGGCCCGGGGGAGCTGCCTGCTGGAGCGCCGCGCCCTGCAGTGTCAGGCCCGCGACCACAACGGCCACTTCTGGGAGGCCAAGGCCCGGCACTGATGCGTCGGACGGGGTGTGCGCGCATGAACACCCAGCACGACAACGACCGTTTCTAAGCAGAAATACTCAGTATCTTTATCTTGTCGTGATGAGCGACGGGAGACCTGTCCCTGGCGGAGTCGAACACGCCAGGGATTTTTTGTGACTAATTCTTGCGCCTGCTCACGTCAGACACGCTGTCCTGACTTGGATTCACGCGGTGGAGGAGTTCGACCCTTCATCGCTTGAGGAAGCGGGCGGAAGGTTTGTTCCCGTCGCCGCCGCCCTGCTCCTCCCTCTTGCCTAGAACCTCATTCCAATCGGCACTGGGGCGGTGTTCGCCGGGTCTCCTACTTTCTGCTGCCTTCCAGATCCGTGTCGGATCCGTTCTGGTGGCCGTTCAGGTGCTTCTCGCAAGCGTTGACGGTTGTGCCGATCAGCAGGGTCGCAGCGGTGAGAGCAAGGAGCAGCAGGCGCTTCATCGGTTCTGGGGGAGTGCCCTCAGGATATGGGCGGTTGTGCCGGGGTGCCTGGAGTGTTGCAGGGCGCTCACCGATCAAGCCAACAAAAAATGACCAGCTCTCGCGGTCAATAAAGAGGCGGCACCCAGATTCGAACTGGGGGTAAAGGATTTGCAATCCTCTGCCTTACCACTTGGCCATGCCGCCGCACAGGGAGCAAACTCCCTGCAGCGGATCGTATCAGCCATGGCATGTCCTCCCGTCTGCTGGTTCTGAGCAACGGCCACGGGGAGGATCTGATCGCCCAGCGTGTGCTGCATGCCCTGCGGCAGCGGCGGCCCGATCTGATCGTGCGGGTGCTGCCCCTGGTCGGGCTCGGGGAGGCCTTCGCCGCCGACGAAGCCGCTGGCCATCTGCAGCGGCTCGGCCCCCAGCTGCAGCTCCCCAGCGGCGGCTTCAGCAACCAGAGCCTGCGAGGCCTGGCCCGTGACCTGGCCGCCGGCCTGCCCCTGCTGAGCTGGCGGCAGCTACGCCTGGTGCGCGCCTGGGCCCGCCAGGGCGATCCGGTGCTGGCCGTCGGCGACCTGCTGCCCCTGCTGCTGGCCTGGAGCAGCGGCGGCCGTTTCGGCTTCATCGGCACCCCCAAAAGCGACTGCACCTGGGCCTCGTCAGGGCCACCCGGCTGGCGCCCCTCGCCCCTGGCGGATGCCTACCACCGCTGCAAAGGCAGCGAATGGGATCCGTGGGAATGGGCCGTGATGGGCAGCCGGCGCTGCCGGCTCGTGGCCGTGCGCGACCGGCTCACCGCCCGCGGGCTACGCCGCCATGGGGTGGCGGCCCTGGCTCCCGGAAACCCGATGATGGATGGCTTCCCCCACGCCCCTCTGCCGGCCTGGCTGCAGAGCCAACGGCGCCTCATCCTGCTGGCCGGCAGCCGCCTGCCCGAATCCCTCGCCAACGCCCACCGGCTGCTGGGCTGCCTGGCGCTGGGGCAGCCGCCCGATCCGGCGGTGGTGCTGGTGGCCTCAGGCTCGATCCCCAGCGCGGAAGCCTGGGCCCAGCTCCTGGAGAGTGGGGGCTTCACCGCGATGCCCCTGAGCGCGGAAGCGGCCGCCCTCGGCGCCAGCGCCAGCTGGGGAAGGGGCCGCTGGCAGCTGCTGCTGGGCCAGCACAGCTTCAGCCGCTGGGCGAGCTGGGCCGAACTGGGCCTGGCCACCGCCGGCACCGCCACCGAACAGCTGGCGGGGCTTGGGGTGCCGTCGCTGTCGCTGCCGGGTTCAGGTCCGCAGTTCAAGGCGGGCTTTGCCCGCCGCCAGAGCCGGCTGCTCGGCGGCGCCGTGCAGCCCTGCCAGAGCCCGGAGCAGCTGGTTCGGCGGCTGCAGGAGTTGCTCGAGGATCCCCACGAACGGGCGCGGCGCGCAGCCTGGGGCCGCCGCCGCATGGGGCCAGCCGGCGGCAGCGCTCGGCTGGCTGCGTTGGTGGAGCAGCGCCTGCTGGGATGATGCGGCCATCCTCTGCCTCTGCGCTGCCATGGCCGGCATTCCTGATCGGGCCTACAACGCCGCCTGCGGCAAGCTCGCCAGCCAGTTGGGCATCAGCCTGGCCGCGGCCCGCCGCAAGGTGGATGTGAAGGCCTCCCAGCAGGGGCTGCGGGAGACAGCCGCCAAGCTGACCCTGGCCGAGCAGATGCTGGCAGAAGCCCAATCCAGCGGCACCAACAACCACGACCTGCTCACCTCCCTGCTCGAAGCGGTGGGCAACGACGAGAACTTCATGGTTGAAGACTGAATCGTCGAAGACTGACGCGCCGCCCAGGCGGGGCTCAGCGATTCCCGCCGGTGGAGTGCTCGAACAGCAGGTGGAAGCGCTGGCGATCGAGGTCGGCGAACACCGGAAGACAGCCGAAGCAGCGCTGGGCCAGCTCCCAACGCTCCTCGCGCTTGAGCATGGTTTCCAGCCGGTCCCGGGCCGGCAGCAGGTAGCGCACATCTCCGGCGGCGTAGGCCAACTGGGCATCGGAGAGATCTTCAACCCGGCCCCAGTCGGAGCTCTGGGCCTGCTTGTCGAGCTCAACGCCCACCAGCTCCTGCACCACCTCCTTGAGGCCGTGGCGGGGGCTGTAGGTGCGGCCCAGGCGGCTGGCCACCTTGGTGCAGAAGATCGGGTTCACCGTGATGCCGAGGTTTTCGGCCAGGGCGGCCACGTCGAAGCGGGCGAAGTGGAACACCTTCTCAATCGCCGGGTTTTCCATCAGCGCCTGGAGCCGGGGCGCCGCGCTTTGGCCCCGGGCCAGACGGATGCAGCACACGTTGTCGTGGTCGTCGCAGATCTGCACCAGGCAGAGGCGATCGCGGCCGTGGATCAGGCCCATGGCCTCGGTGTCCACCGCGAGAGCCCGCGCGCCGGCATACAGGGCGGCCCACTCCGCGTCGAGGTCAGCGTCGAACACGGCGAAGCGGGCGGGGGCCGGCAGGTTGCTGGGGGCGGACGGGGCGGCCATGCAGAGGGAACAAGTGCGCCCCCATGCTGGCAAGCCACGGCCCGCCGGGCCGGCGGCACAATGGAGCGATGGCCAACCTCGGCTCCACCCTGCTGCTCACCCTGCTCCTGGCCATCGGCCTGGTGTTCTTTCTGCGGGCTGCCAGCAAGGACCGCACCACCGTGGTGGACGTGCGCTCGTCGCGGCCGCCGCTGGAGGTGCTGACCCGGCTCAGCGAGTGGCTGCAGCAGCGCGGCTGGCAAACCGAATTCAGCGATCCGGAGCGGCGTCACCTGCGCTTCCGCGCCGAAGTGGCTGCCAGCCCCTGGCTGGCTGTTCTGCTGTCGGTGCTCGGGGCCGTGGGGGCCGCCTGCCTCGGGCTGGTGCTGCGGCAATTGCTGCCCCAGCTGGCCTGGTGGCCGCTGCTGCTGGCGCTGCTCGGCCCGGCGGCGGGCCTGATCTACCGCAACCGGGCGATGCGGGCCGAAACTCTGGAGCTGCGCCTGATCAGCCACGACAGCGCCACCGGCAGTGCCCTGCGGCTGCGGGCCCACCGGGACGAGCTGATCGCCCTTGAGCTGGAACTGGGCCCCCAGCTGGGTCTGTTCAGCGACGGCAAGCTGCTCAGCTCCCCCATCTAGCCCTTCCGCCAGCCCAGCCATGGATCGACGTCGGTGGGTTGGTGCCGTGTTGCTTGGGGCCCTGACCCTGGGCTCCGCCGCCGCCGCCCAGGCCCCGCTGCTGGCCAACCTGGATCCCCTGACGGGCCCCCGCAGCCGACTGAGCAAAGACTGGCTGGGCCAGGTCCCCTTGCCCAGCCGCACCGAAATCCTCGTGCTGGCCGGCCATGCCGACTCCCAGGGAATCGGCGGGGCCGGCACGGCAGGCGCCGCGGTCGATCTTGCCGGGGCCGCCCCGATGCAGCCCGGCATCCGCGATGAGCTCTACTGGAACCTGCTCACCGCCAAGGCGGTGGTGGCCCTGGGGCAGCAGCGCGGCCTGGCGATCCGCTTCTACGAACCACCCCTGCGCACGATCGCCAACGCCGACGATCCCCGCACCAACTGGAGCGTGGGCAAGGCCCATGCGGAGGCCGGTGGCTATGCCCTCGAAATCCACTACGACGCCTATGGCCCCGACGGGGTGGGATCGGGCCTGATCCCACCGCTGCATCGCCCGCCCAGCCGCCTCGACGAAAGCCTGGCGATCGCCTTTGGCCCCTACCCCCTGCTTTACCGCAACGGCCTCGGGGCCCCCAGACGTGGAATTGCCATCCTGGAGATTGGCAAGCTGGAGGGCAGCCTGGAGGCGGCGCTGCGCAATCCCCGCAGCCGCGATGCGGCGATCGCCGCGATTGCCGAGCGGGTGGTGAGTGCGCTGCAGCAGGGCCTTGAGCCGACGGGTTTGGCTCAGGAGCCAGCGGGTGTGGCGATCAGTCCACCGCCTGATGGGGGGCGCAGCGCCCCACAAGCGAGCCGTCCTTCAACCAATCCTGGGGGCGAGTGAACAGGTCGGTGAGCAGGGCCTCGCGGCTGCCAGGTTCTGGCTGGTAGCCGTATTCCCAGCGCACCAGCGGGGGTAGCGACATCAAAATCGACTCAGTGCGGCCATTGGTCTGCAAGCCGAAGATCGTGCCCCGATCGAACACCAGGTTGAACTCCACATAGCGGCCGCGCCGGTAGAGCTGGAAGTCGCGCTCGCGGGTGCCGAAGGGGGTGAACTGGCGCTTCTCGGCGATGGGCACATAGCTCGGCAGGAAGGCATTGCCGCAGGCGGAGGCCAGCTGGAACAACTGCTCCCAGCTCTGGCTCACCGCACCAACGGCCTGGCTGGCGGCCGCGGCCGGGCCACTCGGGTTCTGGCCCTTGTAGAGGACGCCGCGTGGATCCTGGTAGTCGTAGAAGATGCCGCCCACACCACGGGTTTCGCCGCGGTGCTTGAGGAAGAAGTATTCATCGCACCAGGGCTTGAACACCTCGTAATAGGCGGGGTTCACGCTGTCGCAGGCCCCCTTGAGGGTGCGGTGGAAATGCTGGGCGTCCTCCAGGAAGGGGTAGTAGGGGGTGAGGTCGGCGCCGCCACCAAACCACCACACCGGGCCCGCCTCGAAGTAGCGGTAGTTGAGGTGAACGGTGGGGATGTAGGGGTTGCGGGGGTGCAGCACCATCGAGGTGCCGGTAGCAAACCAGCGGTGGCCCTTGGCCTCGGGCCGCTGGCTCAGGATCGAGGGGGGCAGCTCGGAGCCCTCCACCTCGGAGAAATTGACGCCGCCCTGCTCAAACACGCGGCCCTGCTTGATCACCCGCGAGCGGCCGCCGCCGCCCTCGGGGCGCACCCAGCTCTCCTCTTCAAAACGGCCGACGCCATCGAATTGCTCCAGGCCGGCGCAGATGGAGTCCTGCAGGCCCATCAGCAGGGCCTTGGCCCGCTGGCGCGAATCGGCCGGCGGGGCCTCCAGGGCCAGCTCCTGCTCGTGGGGCTTCGAGACCCGTCCGACCAGCTTATTTTTGCCACGCGCCAGCAGGGCCTTGAGCATCGACAGTGCGCCGAAAGAGCGCCGGAAAGGTCTCACCATTTCAGGCCACCCCCCACCCACACAAGTGTTCGAGAGGGTCTGTCACGGCGAGGCCACAGCGCGGTCACAGTCATGGCTTCGGCCGTGGCCCCTAGGATCGCGGGCCTTGTTCACCTCCCCGATGGCTTCTGTGGAGCAGGCCCTTGCCGCCCTCAACGCCGTCCAGGATGCGGGCAGCGGGCGCAGCCTGATGGAGCTGGGCTGGATTCAGGAGCCCCGGCTGGAAGGCGATCGAGCCGTATTCCGGCTGGCCCTACCCGGCTTTGCCCAGAGCCAGCGCGACCGCATTGCCACCGAGGCCAGAGCCGCCCTGCTCGACCTCGACGGCGTGAACGACGTGCAGATCGAACTGGCCCAACCCGCCGGCTCCGCCCAGATCGGGGCCGCCGGCCATGGAGCGGGCGGCCAGGGGCAACTACCAGAACGCCAGGCCATCCCGGGCGTCCGTCAGGTGATCGCCGTCAGCAGCGGCAAGGGGGGCGTGGGCAAGAGCACAGTGGCCGTCAACCTGGCCTGCGCCTTGGCCGCCTCCGGACTGAAGGTCGGCCTCCTGGATGCCGACATCTACGGCCCCAACGCCCCAACCATGCTGGGGGTGGCTGACCGCACCCCCGAGGTGCGCGGCGAAGGTGCCCACCAGGTGCTCACCCCAATCGAGACCTGTGGCATCGCCATGGTGTCGATGGGGCTGCTGATCCAGGAGAACCAACCGGTGATCTGGCGGGGTCCGATGCTCAACGGCATCATCCGCCAGTTCCTCTATCAAGTGGATTGGGGCGAGCGGGATGTGCTGATCGTGGATCTGCCGCCCGGCACCGGTGACGCCCAGCTCACCATCGCCCAGGCCGTTCCGATGGCCGGGGCGATCATCGTCACCACCCCGCAACAGGTGTCCCTTGCCGATGCCCGCCGCGGCCTGGCGATGTTCCTGCAGATGGGGGTGACCGTGCTGGGCGTGGTCGAAAACATGAGCGTCTTCATTCCGCCGGATGCTCCCGACAAGCGCTACGCCCTGTTTGGCAGCGGCGGCGGGGCCCGCCTGGCGGATGAAGCCGGCGTCCCCCTGCTGGCCGAATTGCCCCTGGAGATGCCGGTTCGGGAAGGCGGCGATAGCGGCCGTCCCGTGGTGCTCAGCCATCCCGATTCGGCAAGCGCCCAAGCCTTCCTGGCCCTGGCCCAGCGCATCGGCGCCGCCCACCTGGTGCCAGCCTGAATCCGATGCTGGGCCAGTGGGGACGGCGAAAAAATCGATTCTTCCGCAGCCGCGGCCGGAAGAAGAGCCCTCTGGCCGACGTCGACCTCATCCTCTGGGGGATCCCCTGGGCCATGGTGGCGCTGGCAGGGATCCTGATCGCCAGCACCCAGCGCCAAGCGGATTACGCCGATTGGTACCAGCACTGGGTGACGGCTGCGGTGGGCATGGTGGTGGCCCTGCTGCTGGCGCGACTGCCGCTGGAGCGCCTGATCCCCTGGAAGTGGCCGATCTACGGCGCCATGGTGGCCAGCCTGATCGCCGTGCGGATCGTGGGCACCAGCGCCCTGGGCGCCCAGAGCTGGATCAACATCGGTGGCTTCTACGTGCAGCCTTCGGAATTCGCCAAGGTGGGCGCAATCCTCCTGCTGGCCGGCGTGCTGGCCCGGCATCCGGTGGATCGCCCGGTCGACCTGGTGCGTCCTGTGGGTCTGATCGCCCTCCCCTGGCTGCTGGTGTTCGTGCAGCCCGACCTGGGCAGCTCCCTGGTGTTTGGAGCCGTGCTGCTGGTGATGCTGTTCTGGGCGGGGATGCCTGGGGCATGGGTGCTGTTGCTGCTCTCTCCCCTAGTAGCGGCCATCGTGGCCGGCACCCTGCCCTGGCTGCTGCTGGGCTGGATTCCGCTGATGGGCTGGCTGGCCTGGACGAGCCTGCCCTGGAAACGGGTGGCCCTGGCCATCAGCCTGGCGGTGCAGGGGGTGTTCGCAGTGGCGACCCCGTGGCTGTGGGAACACGGCCTACGGCCGCACCAGCGGGCTCGCCTCACCCTCTTTCTTGATCCTGCCCAGGATCCCCTCGGTGGCGGCTACCACCTGCTGCAGAGCACCGTGGGCATTGGCTCGGGCCAAATCTGGGGCACTGGGCTGATGCATGGCTCCCTCACCAAACTGCGCTTCATCCCTGAGCAGCACACGGATTTCATCTTCAGCGCCCTCGGCGAGGAAACGGGCTTTCTCGGCTCAGTGCTGGTGGTAGCCGGGTTTGTGCTGCTGATGTGGCGGCTGCTGCAGATCGCCGGACGGGCCCGCAGCGACTACGAAGCACTGGTGGTGGTGGGAATCGGCGCGATGCTGATGTTCCAGGTGGTGGTGAACATCAACATGACGATCGGACTGGGACCGATCACCGGCATCCCGTTGCCCTGGCTCAGTTATGGGCGGTCGGCCATGCTCGTCAACTTCATTTCCCTCGGCCTGTGTGCCTCCGTGGCACGCCGCGGCCGCACGGCCCAGGGGCGCTGGTGAGCCTGGCCGACCTGCGACGGTGCCTGGCCGAGGGCGTGCCAGCCGGTGTCGGCAGCGAAGACACCGTGCGGCGCCAGTGGTGGGCAGCCCTGGCCACCCTGCAGGAGGACTTCCTGCTGCAGGGCCAGCCCCTCTACGGACTGTGGCTGGCCGCCCCCCTGCCCGCGCTCTACGAACCGGCCCTCTTGCAGCAGCTCCAGGGCTGGGTGTGGGCCCCGCGCGAGCTCGACGACTTGCTACCCGGCTCTGCACCGCTGCTACCCGGAGCGGGTAGGGCCGCCAGCATGGGTGGGTTCCAGCGGCTGGTGCTGGAGGAAGACGACGGCACCGATCCGCTGCTGCTGGTGATCACCCCCCAGCTGCAGGTGGCGCTCTGCCTGGATGGCCCGCCCGAAGGCCGGCGCCTGATCGTTCGCTTCGACCCGGCAGCTCTTTCGGAAGCTCTGCGGCTGATCCACGAACGGCTGCTGGCCCGCGACCCGGAAGCCTCGTCGTCGCTGCGCAGCGCCCTGCAACGGCTGGGCCCCCTGCGCAGCGACGACCAGTTGGGCCTGCGCTTCTGGCCGCGGATGGGCGAACGGCTGGCCGCGATGGCCCCCAGCCTCACCCTGCAACCCCTGGTGCACGGCGGCACAGCGCGGGATCGCCCCGGCGGCGACACCCCCCGAGCCATCAGCAGCGAACTGGCCCTGCTGGAGGCCCTCACCCATGAAGTGCGCACGCCGCTGGCCACGATTCGCACCCTGATCCGCTCTTTGCTGCGGCGCGGTGATCTCTCGCCTGTGGTGCGCCAGCGCCTGGAGCAGATCGACAGCGAATGCAGCGAGCAGATTGACCGGTTTGGGTTGATCTTTCTGGCGGCTGAACTGCAGCGGCAACCGAGCGGCGAGGCCCCCCTCGAGAATCACGCCCTCGCCCGCACCGACCTCAGCCAGGTGCTGCGCCAGCACCAGGAGCTGTGGCAGCGGCAGCTGGCCCGCCGGGGCCTGGAGCTGGAGCTGGAGATCGCCGCAGGCCTATCGCCGGTGCTGAGCGATCCGGCCCGTCTGGAAACCACGCTGGGCGGCCTGATCGACCGGTTCAGCCGCGGCCTGCCCAGCGGCAGCCGCGTGACCGTGAGCCTGCTGCCAGCGGGGGCACGGCTGAAGCTGCAACTCAACAGCGAGGGCCACCGCCTCGAGGACACCGCCTCCGCAGAGGACAGTGAACAGCGGGAGTTGGTGGGGCCGGTGCTGAGCTGGAATCCCGCCACCGGCAGCCTGCAGCTCAGCCGCCAGGCCACCCAGCGGTTGTTCCATCGCCTCGGCGGCCGCCTGACGGAACGCAGCGGCAGCGGCCTCACCGTGTTCTTTCCCGTGTGCTGAAGATCCGACGGGAGGAGCCGTTTGTTGACGGGTGTGAAGACTGCAGCAGAAGCCGGGATGGGGCCAAAACCACGGTGCTAGCTTCCGGCTGAAACGATCCAAAGCCATGGCAGCTACGGCGCTCAGCGGTCAACTCCCGAAGTACATCGGCAGCACCGGCGGCCTGCTGAACTCCGCTGAGACCGAGGAGAAATACGCCATCACCTGGACCAGCCCCAAGGAACAGGTGTTTGAGCTGCCCACCGGTGGTGCCGCCCACATGAATGCGGGCGAAAACCTGATGTATTTCGCCCGCAAGGAGCAGTGCCTGGCGCTCGGCACCCAGCTGCGCACCAAGTTCAAGCCCCGGATCGAGGACTACAAGATCTACCGGATTTTCCCCGGCGGCGACACCGAGTTCCTGCACCCCAAAGACGGCGTCTTCCCCGAGAAGGTCAACGAAGGCCGCGCCATGGTGGGCCATAACCCCCGCCGGATCGGTGCCAACCCCAATCCCGCCAACCTCAAGTTCACGGGCAAGAACACCTTCGACGCCTGAGCAGCGTCGATCAACCCCTATAAAGGCGGGGCCAGGCGCCCCGTTTTTTTTGCCTGCCCGCCCGATGCCCAGCCCCGATCGCGATGGCCTTGCCCAGCAGGCGTTCCTCGAGGCGGTGGCGGCTGGCAACAGCTTCATTCCCCTCTGGAAATGCTGGCCCGCCGACCTGGAAACACCGCTCACCACCTGGCTGAAGGTGGGCGCCCACCACGACCACGGCGCACTGCTGGAGTCGGTGGAGGGCGGTGAGCGGATCGGCCGCTGGAGCTTCGTGGTCAGCGACCCCCTCTGGACCCTCACCAGCCGCGGGGAGCGCTCGGAGCGCCGCTGGCGCGACGGCCGCTGCGAGCCGTTGCAGGGCAACCCCTTCACCCTGCTGCGCCAGTGCCTGGAGCCCCTAACCAGCGCCCCGATCCCCGGCCTCCCGCCGGTGGGGCAATTGTTTGGCTTCTGGGGCTATGAGCTGATCCGCTGGATCGAGCCGAGCGTGCCGGTGCACCAGGCCCCGGAGGGTGCTCCGCCGGATGGCTGCTGGATGCTGGCCGACAGCCTGCTGGTGTTCGACCAGGTCAAGCGCCAGATCACCGCCGTGGCCTATGCCGACCTGAGCGGCGGCCAGGATCCCCAGGCTGCCTACGCCGCCGCCGCCGCCCGCATCGCCGCCCTGGAGGAGCGCATGCATGGCCCCCTGCCAGACAGCGTCACCCCCCTGCGCTGGCACGATGCCAGCGCCCGTGAAATCGCCAGCGCCCTCACCACCGGCAGCAACGTGGGCCAGGCAGCCTTCGAAGCCGCCGTGCGCCGTGGGGCAGAGCACATCGAAGTGGGCGATGTGTTCCAGCTGGTGCTGAGCCAGCGGCTGGAAACCCGCATCGATCGCGATCCCTTCGAGCTCTACCGCAGCCTGCGGATGGTGAATCCATCGCCCTACATGGCGTTCTTCAACTTCGGCGGCTGGTATCTGATCGGCTCGAGCCCCGAGGTGATGGTGAAGGCCGAACCCACCGCGAATGGGGCCGTGAAAGCCTCCCTGCGGCCAATCGCCGGCACCCGCCCGCGGGGCGCCAATGAAGCCGAAGATCTGGCCCTGGAGGCCGACCTGCTGGCCGATCCCAAGGAACGGGCCGAGCACGTGATGCTGGTGGATCTGGGCCGCAACGACCTGGGCCGCGTCTGCCAGCCCGGCACCGTCCAGGTGAGCGATCTGATGGTGATCGAGCGCTATTCCCACGTGATGCACATCGTCAGCCAGGTGGAGGGTCTGCTGGCAGAGGGCCAAACGGTATGGGACCTGCTAATGGCCTCATTCCCTGCCGGCACCGTCAGCGGCGCCCCCAAGATCCGGGCGATGCAGCTGATCCATGCTCTGGAGCCAGATGCCCGCGGCCCCTATTCAGGGGTGTATGGCGGCGTCGACCTGGCCGGCGCCCTCAACACCGCCATCACCATCCGCACCATGGTGGTGCTGCCCCATCCCGAGGGGGGCTGGCGCGTGCAAGTGCAAGCCGGCGCCGGCGTGGTGGCCGATTCCAAGCCCGAAGCCGAATACCAGGAAACCCTCAACAAAGCCCGGGGCATGTTGAAGGCCCTGGCCTGTCTGCTGCCAGCCCAGCCATGAGCACGCCTCTTTTGCTGAAGGGTTTTGAGGTGGAGCTGTACACCGGCCGGTCCGACGGCACGGTGGTGGGCTGCTCGGCCGAGGCGGCGGCGGCCCTGGAGGGCTTCGTGACCGAGCCGGACCACCGCAACCTCGAATACATCACTCCCCCGGATGCCAGCTACGCCCGCCAGCTGCAGCTGCTGCTCGAGCCGCGCCAACGGCTGCGCCACTGGCTGGCGGGCCGCCAACTCACCCTGCTGCCCGGCAGCACCCTGAGCCTGGGCGACAGCCACCGCTTCGAGCGCTCCGACCCCAACAACCCTTACCACGGCTACATCGAAACCACCTACGGCACCAAGGTGGTGACCGCCAGCGTGCACATCAACCTGGGGCTGAACGCCATGGAGCCCCTGTTTGCCGGGCTGCGGCTGATGCGCTGCGAGGCGGCCCTGCTGCTGGCCCTCAGTGCCAGCTCACCGTTTCTCGATGGGGCCGCCACCGGCGCCCACTCCCAGCGCTGGCTGCAGTTTCCGCTGACGCCCGCGGATGTGCCCCTGTTTCTGGACCACCAGCACTACATCCGCTGGATGGGGCAGCAACTGGAGCTGGGCACGATGCAGAACGTGCGCCACCTCTGGACGTCGGTACGGCCCAATGGCGACAACCGGCCCCACGACCTCAACCGGCTGGAGATCCGCATCTGCGATCTGGTGACCGATCCGCTGGTGCTGCTGGCCATCACGGCCTACGCCGAACTGCGCCTGCAGCAGTTGTTGCGCGACCCGAAGCACGACGACCCACTGCAGGCCAGCCGGCTGAGCCCCGCCCAACTGGCCGAGCTGGCGGATGCCAACGACCGCGCCGCAGCCCGCTCCAGCCTGGATGCCACGCTGCACCACTGGCGCGACGGGGCGCCGGTGATCGCCCGCCACTGGCTGCGCGAACAACTAGCGGAGCTGGCGCCTCTGGCCGATGAGCTTGGCCTGGGCGCCGTGCTGGCCCCCCTGCAGAACGTTCTCGACAGCGGCAATCAAGCCATGCGCTGGCTGGCGGGGCAGGGAGCCGGCCTTTCCATCGAGGAGCTCCTCAGCCGGGAGATCCAGGCGATGGCCGACCAGGAAACGGCCCTGCTGGAGGCGACTGGACTGCTGGACGCAACTGGCACAGTCGGAGTGCCGCATCCTTTGGGATGATCATGGATTCTCTTGCTGCCGATCCGGCTCCCATGCGGCAGTCCATGCCCACCCCGCCCGCCTCGCAACGGGTCACCCGCCTGCTGGGCGAGCGCCTGGAGCTGGTCGAAGACCTGTGGGAAACCGTGCTGCGCAGCGAATGCCCCCCGGGGCAGGCGGAGCGGCTGCTGCGCCTGAAGCACCTCAGCGACCCCAGTGAAGGGGAAGACAGCACTGGCGGCGATGCCAGCAGCGCGATCGTGCAGCTGATCCGGGAGATGGATCTGGCCGAAGCGATCGCCGCGGCCCGGGCGTTCTCCCTCTATTTCCAGCTGGTCAACATTCTCGAGCAGCACATCGAAGAGGACAGCTACCTCGACAGCCTCAAAAACCAGGACAGCTGCCCCAGCGACCCCTTCCTGCCGGCGCTGGCGAACCAGACCGACCCCGCCACCTTCCGCCAGCTGTTCGAGCGGCTGCGCAGCCTGAATGTGCCTCCAGCCCAGCTGGAAAACCTGCTGCGCACCCTTGACCTGCGGCTGGTGTTCACGGCCCACCCCACCGAGATTGTGCGCCACACGGTGCGGCACAAACAGCGGCGGGTGGCCACGCTGATCCAGAAGCTGGAGCAGGGCAGCGGCCTCAACAGCCTGGAGCGCCAGAGCCTGCGGCTGCAGCTGGAGGAGGAGATCCGGCTGTGGTGGCGCACCGACGAACTGCACCAGTTCAAACCCACGGTGCTCGATGAGGTCGACTACGCCCTGCACTACTTCCAGCAGGTGCTCTTTGATGCCATGCCGCAGCTGCGCGACCGGATTCGCGCCGCCCTGAAGGTCAGCTACCCCGACGTGGAGCCGCCGCGGGATGCGTTCTGCACCTTCGGCTCCTGGGTCGGTTCGGACCGGGACGGCAACCCCTCGGTCACCCCGGACATCACCTGGCGGACCGCCTGCTATCAGCGGCAGCTGATGCTGGAGCGCTACATCAAGGCGGTGACGGAGCTGCGCGACCAGCTCAGCATCTCGATGCAGTGGAGCCAGGTGAGCCCGGCCCTGCTCGAATCGCTGGAGATGGACCGGCTGCGCTTCCCCGAGATCTACGAGGAACGGGCGGCCCGCTACCGACTCGAGCCCTACCGGCTCAAGCTCAGTTACACCCTGGAGCGTCTGCGGCTGACCCACCAGCGCAACCAGCAGCTGGCCGATGCGGGCTGGGAATCACCCTGTGACGGCAGTGCCCCGCCGCCGCCGATGGGGGGCAGCTTGACGCCTCCAGCCTCCCAGGAGCTGCACTACAGCACGGTCGATGAGTTTCGCAACGACCTGGAGCTGATCCAGGACAGCCTCGAAGGCACCGGCCTCAGCTGCGAGTTGCTGCAGCACCTGATCAGCCAAGCCCAGATCTTCGCCTTCTGCCTGGCCAGCCTCGACATCCGCCAGGAGAGCACCCGCCACAGCGACGCCCTCGACGAACTCAGCCGCTACCTGCAGCTGGCCGTGCCCTACGGGGAGATGGACGAGCAGCAGCGGGTGGAGTGGCTGCTGACGGAGCTGCAGACCCGCCGGCCCCTGCTGCCGCCCGCGGCCCAGTGGAGCGCTGCCGCGGCGGAAACCTTTGCGGTGTTCCGCATGCTGCAGCGGCTGCAGCAGGAATTCGGCTCCCGGATCTGCCGCACCTATGTGATCTCGATGAGTCACACGGTGTCCGACCTGCTGGAGGTGCTGCTGGTGGCCAAGGAGGCCGGCCTGGTCGACCCGATGGCCCAGAAAGCCGGCTTGCTGGTGGTGCCGCTATTTGAAACGGTCGAAGATCTTCAGGGGGCCCCGGCGGTGATGGGCACCCTGTTCCGCCATCCCTTCTACCGGGCGTTGCTGGCCAGCGATGGCGGCCAGCCCCTGCAGGAAGTGATGCTGGGCTACTCCGACAGCAACAAGGATTCCGGTTTCCTCTCCAGCAACTGGGAGATCCACAAAGCCCAGATCGCCCTGCAGCGGCTGGCGATCGAGCACGGGATCGCCCTGCGCATCTTTCACGGCCGCGGCGGCTCGGTGGGCCGGGGCGGCGGGCCTGCCTACCAGGCGATCCTGGCCCAGCCCAGTGGCACCCTCAGCGGCCGGATCAAGATCACCGAGCAGGGAGAGGTGCTGGCCTCGAAATACTCCCTACCGGAGCTGGCGCTCTACAACCTGGAGACGGTCACCACCGCCGTGCTGCAAAACAGCCTGGTGAGCACCCCCGTCGACGACACCCCCAGCTGGAATGACCTGATGGGTCGGCTGGCGGCCCGCTCCCGCGACCACTACCGGGCCCTGGTGCATGACAATCCCGACCTGGTGGCCTTCTTCCAGCAGGTGACGCCGATCGAAGAGATCAGCAAGCTGCAGATCTCCAGCCGCCCGGCCCGCCGCAAAGGTGGCGCCAAAGACCTCTCAAGCCTGCGGGCCATTCCCTGGGTGTTCGGCTGGACCCAGAGCCGCTTCCTGCTGCCCAGTTGGTTTGGGGTGGGGGCCGCCCTGCAGGAGGAGCTCCACCAGGACCCCGGCCAGATGGAGCTGCTGCGGCTGCTGTATCAGCGCTGGCCGTTTTTCCGCATGCTGATCTCCAAGGTGGAGATGACCCTCTCCAAGGTTGATCTGGATCTGGCCCACCACTACGTCCAGGCCCTGGGCCGCAGCGAACACCGCGAGGCCTTTGAGCACATCTTCCAGGTGATTGCCGCCGAATTCGTGCTCACCCGGGATCTGGTGCTGGCGATCTCCGGCCACAGCCGGCTCCTGGATGGCGATCCGGCGCTGCAGCTGTCGGTGGATCTGCGCAACCGCACGATCATTCCCCTGGGCTTCCTGCAGGTGGCCCTGCTGCGGCGACTACGCGACCAAAACCGCCAACCACCGATGAGCGAAGCGGCGGCCGCCACCAGCGACGATGGCCGCACCTACAGCCGCAGCGAACTGCTGAGGGGGGCCCTGCTCACCATCAACGGCATCGCGGCGGGCATGCGCAACACCGGCTAAACCCAGCTCTGGACTCCCTCTTGATCCCCTTCCGCAGCCAGCCCCCAACCCCGCGCCTACGGGAGGGCTATCGCCTGCTGGCCGAAGGGGCGCCCAGCCCTGAATCCCTCAATCGACTCCTGCTGGCCAGTGGCGATCAGCCGCGCCCGGCCGAGCGCTGGCAGCGGGTGCTGGAGCGCAGCCTCTGGCACCTGGCCGTGGCCGCCCCCGATGGGCAACTGGTGGGCTTCGTGCGTGCCACCAGTGATCTGGCCCTCAACGCCAACCTCTGGGACCTCTGTGCCGATCCAGCCGATCCTGGCCAGAGCGAGATCCTGGCGGTGCTGGTGCATGGCGCCCTGGGACGGCTGCGCCGTGAGCTGGCGGGGTGCAGCATTTCCCTCTCCGCACCACCGGAAGCCCTCACGGCCCTGGAGCGCTATGGCTTTGCTGTGGATCCCGGTGGCATTCGGGCGATGGGGCTGCGGCTTGAATCCTGACGGGGAGGCCGGATGCCTCCCACGTCCTCGCATCGCCAACCAAACGCGGGCTACAAAAAACCCCCAGCGCCGAGGCTTGGGCTGCCGGGGGCGCTGGGGGCTAGTGGGGTGACGAGCATGGAGGGACTCGAACCCCCGACCCTCAGAACCGGAATCTGATGCTCTATCCAACTGAGCTACATGCCCAAGGCCGAACCTCGGTGGGCTTACCTTAACCGCTCACCGCGTCTGACCCATCCGGCTGCACCGCCTGGAGCTGCTGCGTTTTCGCAATATCAGTCGACTGGAGCTGGCCCTGGAGGCTCCCCGGCTGCTGGTGATCGGTGCCAACGGCGAGGGCAAATCCAATCTGCTCGAGGCTGTGGAGTTGCTGGGTTGCCTGCGCTCCCACCGCACCGGCAGCGACCGCGACCTGATCCAGCACGGGGAGTCGAGCAGCCAGGTGCGAGCCGCCACCGGCAACGGTGATCTGCTGCAGCTCAACCTGCGCCGCAGCGGCGGGCGCACCGCCCAGCGCAATGGCAAGGTGCTGGAGCGCCAGCTCGACCTGCTGGGCTCCCTGCGCTGTGTGGGCTTCAGTGCCCTCGACCTGGAGCTGGTGCGCGGTGAACCGGCCGGTCGCCGCCTGTGGCTGGACCGGGTGGTGCTGCAACTCGAGCCTGTCTATGGCGATCTTCTGAGCCGCTATGGCCGGCTGCTGCGCCAACGCAGCCAGCTGCTGCGGCGCAGCCTGGGCGGCGGCACGCTGCAGGCCCTGCTCGACACCTTCGATCTGCAGATGGCCGTGATCGGCACCCGCCTGCACCGGCGCCGCTTCCGGGCCATTCAGCGCCTGGAGCCCCTGGCCGCCGCCTGGCAGCAACGGCTGAGCGGCGGTCGCGAACAGCTGCAGCTGCACTACCAGAGCGGCACCGCACTCAGCGGCGAGGACGCGGAAGAGCCCTGGCGCCAGGCCCTGCTCTCCCAATTGCAGCAGCAGCGCAGCGAGGAGCTGCGTTTGGGCCAATGCACGGTGGGCCCCCACCGCGACGAACTGGGGCTGAGCCTGGCGAACCAACCCGCGCGCCGCTACGGATCAGCAGGCCAGCAGCGCACCCTGGTGCTGGCCCTCAAGCTGGCCGAACTGGAACTGGTGGGCACGGTGCTGGGGGAGCCCCCCCTGCTGCTGCTCGACGATGTGCTGGCCGAGCTCGATCCGGTGCGGCAACAACTGCTGCTGGAGGCCGTGGGTGAGGGCCACCAGTGCCTGGTGAGCGCCACCCACCTGGGGGCCTTTAGCGGCGGCTGGCAGGCCCAGAGCCAGGTGGTGCAGATGCGCGCCGGGTTGCTTGAGGGGGGCGGAGCGATTGCAGCAGAGCCCTAGGCACTTTCACCGGTCCCACCACGTATGGTGGTCCACTTGTCGATCGGATTCGATGACCCAAACCCTGCCCTGCCTCCACCCGAACCCGGGATGGACTGAGGCCTCCGCAGCGACCAACCCAGCTGCCCCCCTCCCCCACCAGGTTTCCGATACGGTCGGGAAGCATTGCATTCTCGAGCTCTACGGCTGCGATAGCGCCCGGCTCGACGACGAAGCCTTCCTCAGGGACACCATCACCGCAGCAGCGAAGCGTGCCGGTGCCACCCTGCTCAACCTGATCACCCACCGTTTCGAACCCCAGGGCGTTACGGGGCTGGCCCTACTGGCCGAGTCGCACATCTCGATCCACACCTGGCCCGAATCGGGCTACGCCGCGGTTGATGTGTTCACCTGCGGCGACCACACCATGCCCGAGAAGGCCTGCGCTGTGCTCGCCGAGGAACTCGCGGCGAACGACCACAAGCTCACCAGCTTCCGTCGCGAAACGCCTTCGGCCATCGCCGGCAGCGTGCGTGATCCGCTGCGGGATCAGGCCTTCACCGCTGCGGTGACGCTCTGAGGATGACCCTCTGAGGTCGAGCCTGGTGAATCGGATCCGCTCAACCGGGGCGCTGGGCTGATGCCAGCTCCCGGTTCAGCTTGCCGCTCACCAGCCCTTCGAGGTCAAGGCCCACGGCGCTGAAGCCCAACGCCCGAAAAGCCGCCACCAGCTCCTGCCGCGGGGTGGCCTCCACCCAGAAGCTGAGGGCCTCTGCCAGCTGATCAGCAGGCAGCTCAATGCGGGCGGTCTGCCCCTGCGAGCGCACCCGCACCTGGGGCCAGCCGGCGGCCAGCAGCCAGGCTTCGGCCGCCGCCACCCGCTGCAGCCGCTCCGCCGTGATCGGCTCGCCGTAGGGGAAGCGCGACGCCAGACAGGGCTGAGCCGGCTTGTCCCACCAGGGCAGTCCCAGGGCCCGAGACAGCTGGCGCACCCCGGCCTTATCGAGGCCCACTTCGGCCAGGGGGGAGCGCACGCCGAACTCGCGGGCGGCCTGGATGCCGGGCCGGTGGTCGCCGAGGTCATCGGCATTGACGCCATCGACCACGCTCGCACCATCGGCCGCCGCGGCAATCGGCGCCAACAGGCGGTGCAGCTCCCGCTTGCAGGCGTAACAGCGCTGCTCGGGATTGCTGGCATAGGCCGGATCCTCCAGCTCCGCCGTAGCGATCTCGCGGTGGCGGATCCGCAACCAGCGGGCCTGCTCCTGAGCCTCGGCCCGCAGATGGGGGGCCAGAGCGGGTGACACCCCGGTGATGGCCAGGGCCGCCTCGCCCCGTTGCTCCACGGCCAGGGCCGCCACCAACGCACTGTCGACGCCGCCGGAATAGGCCACCACCACCTGATCGAGGGCCGCCAGCTGCTGACGCAGGGCGGTCAGAGCTCCGTCCAGCGGCGGCGGCAGCGGTTCAAGCAGGGAGAAGTGCATCAAGCCCGGAATCCAGCCCCGATCCTGGCAACCCCAACCCAACGGCGCCGGTAACATCGCCCCATGAGCAGCACCCAGACGCCGCAGCGGGGCACGGGCCGGGGCATCGGCATCCGCACGGCGGCCGGCAGCGATGAGCGGGCCCATGGCCAGCTGCACGTGTACGACGGCGACGGCAAGGGCAAGAGCCAGGCCGCCCTGGGGGTGGTGCTGCGCACGATTGGCCTGGGCATCTGCGAGCAGAAACGCACCCGGGTGTTGCTGCTGCGCTTCCTCAAAGGGCCAGGCCGGGCCTACGACGAAGACGCCGCCATCGAGGCCCTGCAGCAGGGTTTCCCCCATCTGATCGACCAGGTTCGCACCGGCCGCGGGGACTTCTTCAGCGCCGAGGAAGTGACCAAATTCGACCGGCAGGAGGCCCAGCGCGGCTGGGACATCGCCAAGGGCGCCATCGCCAGCGACCTCTACTCCGTGGTGGTGCTCGATGAGCTCAACCCGGTGCTGGACCTGGGGCTGCTGGACATCGACGATGTGGCCCGCACCCTGGCGGCCAAACCCGGGGGTATGGAAGTGATCTGCACCGGCCGTGGCGCCCCCCGCCCTCTGGTGCAGCTGGCCGACTTGCACTCCGAGATGCGGGCGCACCAGGGGCCCGGTGGCCTTGAGGGAGTGGAGATCTACACCGGTGAGGGCAAGGGCAAATCCACCAGTGCCCTGGGCAAGGGGCTACAGGCCATCGGCCGGGGCATCTCCCAGGACAAAAGCCACCGGGTGCTGATCCTGCAATGGCTTAAGGGCGGCGCCGGTTACACCGAAGATGCCGCCATCGCCGCCCTGCGCGAGAGCTATCCCCACCTGGTGGATCACCTGCGTTCGGGGCGCGACGCGATTGTGTGGCGCGGCCAGCAGCAGCCGATCGACTACATCGAAGCGGAGCGCGCCTGGGAGATCGCCCGGGCCGCGATTTCGAGCGGCCTCTACAAAACGGTGATCCTCGATGAGATCAACCCCACGGTGGATCTGGAGCTACTGCCGGTGGAGCCGATCGTGCAGACCCTGCTGCGCAAGCCCGCCGAAACCGAAGTGATTCTCACCGGCCGCTGCAAAAACCGACCCGCCTACTTCGACCTGGCCTCCGTGCACTCCGAGATGGTGTGCCACAAGCACTACGCCGAGCGCGGCGTCGACCTCAAGCGCGGGGTCGATTACTGAGGGCAAGGCTCAGTAGCGCGGCACGCTGGAATCCACGTCCTGGCTCCAGGCATCGATGCCACCGGCCACATTGATGCCCTCGATGCCGTGGCGCTTGAGGGCGATCAGGGCCTTGGCGCTGCGGCCCCCCAGCTTGCAGTGGGCATACAGCGTTTTACCAGCGGCCAATTGCTGAATACGCTCCACAGCGGTGCCGTTCTCGATCTGATCCAAGGGAATCAGCTCCGCGCCAGGGATCACCGCGATCTCCGCCTCGGGCGGGTTGCGCACGTCGATCAGCACCAGGCCAGAGGTGTCGCCATCGAGCAGCACCTTGAGCTCAATGGCGCTGATGCTCTCCACTGCACCCGCCTCTTCCTGGCCGGGGGCGCTGCCGCCCACCCCGCAGAACTCCTGGTAGTCGATCAGCGTGTCGATCACCGGCCGCTCGGGGTTGGGCCGCAGCTTCAGCTCCCGAAACTTCATGCCCAGGGCATCGAACAACAGCAGGCGGCCGCTGAGGGTGGTGCCGATGCCGGTGATGATCTTCACCGCTTCGGTGGCCTGAATCACACCGATGATCCCGGGCAACACGCCCACCACGCCGCCCTCGGCGCAGGAGGGCACCATGCCAGGCGGCGGCGGCTCGGGAAACAGGTCGCGGTAGTTGGGGCTTTCGGCATCCAGGTTGAACACCGTGGCCTGGCCCTCGAAGCGGAAGATCGAGCCGTACACGTTGGGCTTGCCCAGCAGCACGCAGGCATCGTTCACCAGATAGCGGGTGGGGAAGTTGTCCGTGCCGTCGCAGACGATGTCGTACGGGCGGATGATCTCCAGGGCGTTGTCGCTGGTGAGGGCCGTTTCGTAGAGATCCACCTGGCAATGGGGGTTGATCTCGAGGATGCGGGCCTTGGCCGATTCGATCTTGGGCTTGCCCACCCAGCTGGTGCCGTGAATCACCTGGCGCTGCAGGTTGGAGTGATCCACCACATCGAAATCGACGATGCCGATCCGGCCCACACCGGCCGCAGCGAGATACAGCAAGAGCGGCGAGCCGAGGCCACCCGTGCCCACGCACAGCACCGAAGAGGCCTTGAGCCGCTTCTGCCCTTCCATGCCCACCTCGGGCAGGATCAGGTGCCGGGCAAAACGGGCCACCTCATCGGGGCAGAGCTGAACGCCGCTGGTGTCGGGAGGAAGCATGGCCTCTTGGATCAGCTCTCCATTCTCCATGGCAAGCGCTGGGGCTGGGCGGGCGGCTCCGGCAGCCACCAGGCCACCAGCTCCTGGTCCTGCTCCGGCGTCTGGTGCTGGCTACCCGCGCCGAGGATCACCATCAGCGCCGGCAAGGCACTGAGGCGGCAGTCACTGGCCGAGGGCACGGCCTCGCTGGTGGGGTGGCTGTGGGCCGAACCCAACAGCTCCAGGCCCCGCTGACGCCCCCACTTCTGGGCCAGCAACTGCTCACGGGGGTCAATCGCGAAGTGCCGGCAGCGTTCATTGGGCACCGGCCAAACATTGCAACAGGGCCAGACCCAATCCAGCCGCCAGCCATCTCCGAGCCGTTGGCCGAGCAACAGGGCACATCCCTCCTCGGGGCCGGCACAGGCCAGGATCTGGCGCAGAACGGTGAGCAGGCGGTGACCTGCCCTCAGCTGCACTGGCGGTTGGCAGGACACACCGATACCTTATAAAGCATTCCAACTTCAGCCCTCCGAGCGGTCCATGAGCGATACCACCCCCGACGCGGCTGAGCAGACAGCAGCCACCGAAGTGGACACGGGCGCGACCGCCGGCGAAGCCGAGGTGAGCTTCAGCGAGCGCTACAGCGAGATCCTCACCAAGGTGAATTCCACCCTCGACCAGGTGGACTGGAGCCAGATGGGCCGGATCGGCAAAGCCACCGGCGTGATCGTGGCCGTGATCGTGGCCCAGATCCTGATCAAGGGCGTGCTCGACACCATCAACCTGCTGCCGGTGGTCCCCGGCTTGCTGGAACTGCTGGGCCTGGTGGTGGTGGGTCAGTGGAGCTGGCAGAACCTCACCACCAGTGAGAAGCGCGGTGCCGTGGTGGCCAAGGTTCAGACCCTGCGCAAGGAGTATCTGGGCTAGGCCAGCTGGGCGTCGATGCTGGCCTGGGCGCGCTGGCCATAGCTACCGCCAAACAGGTTGGCGTGATTGAGCAGGTGGTAGAGGTTGTAGAGCCCAACTCGCTCCGCCGCCCCAGGCTCCAGAGGCCAGGCGGCGCCATAGCCCTCGAAAAAGGCGGGCGGGAAGCCTCCGAACAGCTGGGCCATCGCCAGATCCACCTCCCGATCCCCCCAGTAGCAAGCGGGGTCGAAGATCGCCCCGCGCCCATCGGCCAGCAGGGCGGCATTGCCGCACCACAGATCGCCGTGGACGAGGGCCGGCTGGCAGCAGTGGCCGGCCAACCACTGGGGCAGCCGCGCCAGCAGCTCCTCGGTGCCCCGCAGCGGCTGGCCACGGCGAGCCGCCCAGGCGAGCTGGGGGGCCAAGCGGCATTCGGCGAAGAACACCCCCCAATCCGGGCGCCAGCTGTTGGTTTGGGGGGCTGAGCCGATGAAGTTGTCAGCCCCCCAGCCATAGCCCTGGGCTGGAGCGCTGGCAGCGCTGGAGCGGTGCAACACGGCCAATCCATGCCCGAGCCGAAACCAGCCATCCCGGGCAACCACACCCCCTGCAGCGCCAGCCAAATCGAGCCAGCCGAGCACCAGCACGGCCTGCTCACCCTCCACGCCCCAGACCAGGGGCTCGGGGATCACCAGGCCCGTTGGGGCATGCCGAGCCAGCTGCTGCAGCCCCTCGGCTTCCGCCTCCAGCAGGGGCAGACAGGCGGCCGTGTTGGTTTTGGCAAACACCGTGCCACCGCCCGCGAGCTCGAGGCGCCAGGCCTGGTGAATGCAGCCACCGCCCACCGGCGTGCGGCCCACCACGACCTGCCCCAGCTGGCGTTGCAGCCACAGGTTGAGGGGATCCGGGGGCTCAGCCGCCATGACGCGCTGCGGATCAGGCACCTGCCAGCATGCCGCCATGGAGGAACACAGCGATGTGGTGGTGGTGGGGGCAGGCATCGCCGGCCTCACCGCCGCGGCCCTGCTGGCCAAGGCCGGCCTGCGGGTGCAGCTGCTGGAGGCCCACCACCAGAGCGGCGGCTGCGCTGGCACCTTCCGCCGCGGGCCCTACACCTTTGATGTGGGTGCCACCCAGGTGGCGGGGCTCGAGCCCGGGGGCATCCACGCGCGGATCTTCCAGCACCTCGGCGTTCCCCTGCCCCAGGCCAGCCCTCTCGATCCCGGCTGTGTGGTGGATCTGGGCGATGGCAGCCCGCCGGTGCAGCTCTGGCGCGACCCCGCCCGCTGGCAGGCCGAACGTCAGGCGCGGTTTCCCGGCAGCGAGCGGTTCTGGCAGCTGACTGCGGCCCTGCACCACGCCAACTGGGGCTTCGCCACCCAGGATCCGGTGCTGCCCCCCCGCAACGCCTGGGATCTGGCCCAGCTGCTGGGGGCCCTGCGCCCGGCCAACCTGGCCAGTGGCCTGCTGGTGGGCTCGACCATCGCCGACCTGTTGCACCTCTGCGGCGCCGCGGGCGATACCCGCCTGCGACGCTTCCTCGACCTGCAACTCAAGCTCTATTCCCAGGAACCCGCAGATCGCACCGCCGCCCTCTATGGCGCCACCGTGCTGGCCATGGCCCAGGAGCCCCTGGGGCTGTTTCACCTGGAGGGGTCGATGCAAACCCTCAGTGCCGGCTTGGAGCAGGGCCTGCATCAGGCCGGCGGCCAGCTGCGCACCCGCCACCGCGTCACAGGCCTGGAGCGCAATGCCGGGGCCCCGCCGGAGCGGCGCTGGCAGGTGAAGGGCCTTGGACCGGCAGATCGCCCCTTCCAGTTGTGCTGCAGCGACGTGGTGCTAGCCCTGCCACCCCAAACCCTGCCTGCCCTGCTCGGTCCGCAGCTGCCCGCGGGCTACCGCCGCCGGCTGAGCCAGCTGGGCGAACCCTCCGGGGCCCTGGTGCTCTATGGGGCCGTGGCCCGCCGCGACCTGCCACCCCAATGCCCGGCCCACCTGCAGGGTGCCTGGGAGGATCCGGGATCGCTGTTTGTGTCGGTGAGCCGCGAGGGCGACGGCCGGGCTCCGGCCGGTGAAGCCTCGGTGATTGCCAGTGTGTTCACGGAGGCCCGGCCCTGGTTTGGGTTCAGCCCAGAGGCCTATGCCGCGCGCAAGGCCAGCGCTCAAGCGGGCATGGAGCGGGGCCTTCAGAAGTTGCTGCAGCTGCCCGAGCAGCCCTGGCTGCACTGCGAAACCGCCACGCCCCGTGGCTTTGAGCGCTGGACCGGCCGCCCCTTCGGCTACGTGGGCGGGCTCGGGCAACACCCCAGCCGCTTTGGGCCCTTTGGCCTGGCCAGCCGCACGCCCCTGCCGGGCCTCTGGCTCTGCGGCGATGCGATCTATCCCGGCGAAGGCACCGCCGGTGTCAGTCACTCAGCCCTGATGGCCTGCCGCCAGTTGCTGGCCGCCCGCCAGCAGCCGCTCGTGCTGGCCTAGGGCAAGCGGGCACCAGGCCTAAAGAAACTCCGGCCGCAGGCTCTGGCAGCGCTGCAGGGTCTGCTGCAACCCCTGCCAATCCGACTCCAGCACGCAGGCCTCCAGCTGATCCAGGGCGCTGCGGTAGTGGCCGAGCGCCGCCAGCAGGGCCACCTGGTTGCAGCGGGCCATCAGGGTGCCGAGCTCCGGATTCCCTCCTCCCACCCGGGTGGTGTCGGCAAAGCCACTGGAGGCCAGCTGCCGCACCAGGCCAGCCAGCTCGCCCTCACCCGAGGGATCGGCGCTCGAGCGATCCGCGGTCTCCAGCAGGGCTGCGCTCACCAGCACGGGTAGGTGGGAAATCAGCGCCACCGCCCGGTCGTGCTCAGCGGCAGCGCAGCTGAGCCACTGGGCGCCCACGGCCTGGGCCAGACCCTGCACCAGCTGCAGGGCCTCCGGATCGGTGGCGGCATCCGGCGTGGCCACCCAGGGGCGATCCCGAAACAGCCCCAACTGCCCAGCCTCCACCCCCGCCTGGGCGGTGCCAGCCATGGGATGGCTGGCCACAAAGCGCGGCACCAACCGCGACCAACAGGCCAGCACCGGCGCCTTCACCGAGCCCACATCGGTGATCACGGCCTGCGCTGGCAGGGCCGCCAACAGCTCGGCAGGTGGCTCCAGCAGCCGGTCGAGGGGCAGGGCCAGCACCACCAGCCCGCAGCCAGCCAGCACGACGGGATCGGTGCTCACCGCCGTAGCCAACCCCCGCTGCCGGGCCCGCTCGGCCGTGGCCTCGCGATGCACCAGGGCGCGCACGTCGACCCCGAGCTGCTGCAGATCCAAGCCCAGGGAGCCACCGATCAACCCCAGGCCCACCACGCCCACCGGGCGTTGGCGCCACAGGGCAGGTGCGGCGGTTGTTGTTGGCGCCGGGTGCGGCAGGGGAACGGAGGTCATTGCGGCAGAGCCATCCAGCCAGCTTCCTACGCTTTGAGCCTGTTGGCCGCCTGGGAATGCTCGAAGCCCGCGCCCACCAGCAACTCAAAGCCCTGCTGCAGCACGAAGGCGGAGAGCCCTGGCCCCACCATCTGAGCCTCAGCCGCCTGGTGGCCCGCAGCCTGCGCCGCAGCGACCACACCCTGGTGCGGCTTGCTCCGGGCAGCGATCCCAGCTGGTGGATCAGCCTGCTGGTGCCGCTGGCGCTGAGCGAGGAACCGCTGGCCTTGGTGGTGAGTGAAGCCCAGCGGCAGCGGCTGCTCCAGGTTGAGTTGCCCCGCCTGGGACGGGCCGACCCGAGCCTGGCCCTGCCGTGCTTCGAGGGTGACCGGCCGCCGGCCGGAGCCCGCGTGTGGCTGCTCAACCACCACCAACTGGTGGCGGCCTGGCAGCAGGGGCTGCTGGGAACGCGGCAGCTGGTGATTCCCGAGGCTGAACAGCTCGACACCCTGCTGCGCCAGGCCCTGGAGGTGGTGGTGATGCCCCAGCACTGGGACCAGCTGCGGCGGGCCCAGCCGGCGGCAGAAGCCAGCCTGCTGACCCTGCACGAGCGACTCAACCGCCAGGTGCTCAGCCATCCTCGCCGCCCCAACCAGCTGGTGGCCCTCGCGCCAGAAGACGAGGCACCCCTGCGCCACCTGCTGCAGCTGCTGAGCCCCCTGCCCGAACCATGGCCCGCCTGGCTAGACGCCCAGGGCAACAGCTGGACCAGCTGGGCCCAGGTGAATCCCCAGCTTCTGCAGTGGCAGCTGCACCGCCAACCACTCGAGCCGCTGCGGGTGCTGCAGGGCCTGCTGGAGCAGCGCGGAGCGGTGCTGCTGGGCCAGCTGGCCAGCGCCCGGGCCGCCGCCGGCCAGCCAGAGCCGGGTGTTGCCCTCGGACTGCAGCCGGTGGTGAGCGTGAGCCTGGGGGATCCGCCGCTGGCCGACCCCCTGCCCCTTTATGCCCCGCTGCGGCAACCCCTGCCCAACAGCCCCCACTACGGCCAACATCTGCTGGACCAGAGCCGCCGGCTGGTGCTGGGCCAGGCCGGACTCACCGTGGTGCTGATCGATGACGACGCCCTACGGCGGGGCCTCACCAGTGGTTTGGCGGCGGAATTCGGCTCGCGCGTGGTGCACGAAAGCACTGCGCCCGACGGCAACGGTGTGATCTGCGCCCGCTGGAGCTGGTGGCTGGAGCAGCAGCAACGGCTGCCCCTGCCCAGCCAGATCGTGGTGGGCCTGCTGCCCCTGGCCAGCCTCGAGGATCCCCTCACCGCAGCCCGGGTGCTGGCCCTGCGCCAGGACGGTCGCGACTGGTTCCGTGAGTGCCTGCTGCCCGATGGCCTCAACCGGCTGCAACTGGGCCTGGCCGGCCTGCGGCGCCATGGGGGAGGGCGTCTCGCGGTGCTGGATGGACGCCTGCGGGGGCGCAGCTGGGGGCGGCAGGTGCTGCTCGCCCTCGAGCCTTGGGTCAGCCTCAGCCGCCTGCTGCCTCATTAGCCTGAGCTTCTCGTCGCAGCGCACAAGCAGCCAAGGGAATGGGTGAAGCCAAGCGCCGCAGCATCCAGGGCTTGCCGCCCAAAGCGATCAAGCCCGACCGCACCAAGCAGGTTGACACCTCTCCACGCATTGCCAGCTGGCTGCCGCTGACCCGCAACCAGGCCGATCGCTTCGTGGCCCTCACCACCAAGGGCGCCTGGGTGGGCATCGCCGCGCTGGTGCTCTTTTGGGTGACGGTGCGCTTCATCGGCCCAGCCGCGGGCTGGTGGACGCTGGCAGATGGCTGAGCGGCAGAGGGCTGAGCGACAGACAACTGAGCGGCCGGCTGGCCCACCGCCAAATCCTGAAGAAAACATTAGGATTTGAAGTAGTTTGGGTTTCGGCCGTGTTCCCGCGTCTCGCCGAGCAATACCGATCCGTGGTGCACGACCTGGTGATGAGCCTGCAGGCTCTGGCCAAAAGCCTTCAGAACCGGGGCATCGCCGCCACCTGTTACATCTGCGGCGATGGCCGTGATGGCCACGGCGCCTCCTTCGTGGCCAACTTGGACGCCAACCACATGGTGCGTTTTCTGGTGTCCGACTTCGGCATCAGCTGGGTGGAATCCCGCGACGGCCACGAACTGGTGAAGTTGGAGGGCGCCGAAGCCATCCAGGAACTACAGCGGGTTGCCCAGGTGCTCCAGAACCCCGAAGCTGCCGGCGGATCCCGTGCCGCCAACCTGACCTCCAAACCCAGGGGCGCATTCTCGCGCCCCTGAGCCGAGAGACCGTCAGCTCGCCACCGGCAACTCAGCCAGGGCCGCCGCCGACTCTCCCAGAGCAGAAGACTCCCCAGGCGCAGACGAGGTGGCAGCAGCCTTGGCAGCTGCAGCCAGGGGCTTCATCGAGTTGGCCGTCACTTCCGAGCCCTCCTTGAGCTTCTGGCGGGTGAGCTGTTCGATCAACTCAGCCTGCTCGGGGTTCTGCTCCAGCCAGGTGATCGTGTTGTCACGCCCCTGACCAATGTTGTCGCCCTCGTAGCTGTACCAGGCACCCTTGCGGGCCACCACACCGGTTTCCTCGGCGAGGTCGAGCAAGCAACCGAGGGTGCTGATGCCCCGGCCAAACAGAATGTCGAACTCGGCGATCCGGAAGGGAGGCGCCACCTTGTTTTTGGCCACCTTGACCTTGGCGCGGATGCCGTATTCCTCGGTGCCGCGCTTGAGGGTCTGGATGCGGCGGATATCGAGCCGCACCGAGGCGTAGAACTTCAGGGCGTTGCCGCCCGTGGTGGTTTCCGGGTTGCCGTAGGTGACGCCGATCTTCTGGCGCAGCTGGTTCAGGAAGATCACGGTGCAGCCGGATTTGCCGATGTTGCCGGTGATCTTGCGCATCGCCTGGCTCATCAAGCGGGCCTGGCTGCCCACCGCCAGATCACCCATTTCCCCCTCAATCTCGGCGCGGGGCGTCAAGGCCGCCACCGAGTCGACCACCACGATGTCGACGGCGGCGGAGCGCACCAGCTGATCGACGATCTCCAGGGCCATCTCGCCGGTGTCGGGCTGGGAAACCAGCAGGTTTTCGATGTCGACCCCCAGGGCGGCGGCATACACCGGATCCAGGGCATGCTCCGCATCGACAAAGGCCGCCACACCACCGCGCTTCTGCACCTCGGCGATGGCATGCAGGGTGAGGGTGGTTTTACCGGAACTCTCCGGGCCATAGACCTCCACCACCCGGCCCTTGGGATAGCCGCCACCGAGGGCGAGGTCGAGGGTGAGGGCACCGGTGCCGATGGTTTCCACCCGCATGCGGGAGGCGTCACCAAGGCGCATGATCGAGCCCTTGCCGAAATTGCGCTCGATCTGGTTCAGCACCAACCCCAGGGCCTTGTCCCGCTCAGCGGCCGCCCGGGCATCGGCCGACGACGAGGCCGCAGCGACGTTCGTGGCGGTGCTGGTGGCGGAGCTGGCGGACGTGCGGGAGGAGGAAGGGGACACGGAAGAGCTGGTGGTGGAATCGGCGGGCATGGCAGCAATCAGAAGCGATGGGACAGGCCGCAAGGGCGGGAACCGGAACGGGGAGCGGGCCGAAACTCGGCAAGCCCCGCAGGAACAGCCCCGGGAAACCCCGAAGGCAGCCATCCTGCGACCTCTAAGCAGCAAGTGCCACCAAAGAGGACCGGCGTACCAATTGCTTGTAGTACGCGCGTACTCTAGCCCACTAAGGCCATTGCGCCAGGGGCGCCGCAAACCGCTCGGGGGTGAGCCAGGCGATATCCGCCGGCAGGTTTTGCGCGTCCTGGGGTCCCAGGTAGCCCCAGCTCACCAGGCAACAGCGCACCGCTGCCAGTCGCGGATCGGCCCGCACCGTCTCCAGGGTGGGGCGACGATCTTCCACGAACCACAGGGGGCGCTGCTCGGCCAGCAGCCCCCGCAACACCGCGGACTTGCTGCCCTGCTCATGGCCGTAGAGCGCCCAGGGTTGCAAACCCGCGGCGGCCAGCAGCCGTGAGGCAAACGCCGCACCCTTGGTGGTGAGCACGGCCCAATCCGCCCCTTCACCAGCCAGCCGGGCCAGGCGCTCCTTCACCCCCGGATACAACCGGTGGCGCGCCAACCAGGTCGCTGGTTCAGCGGCGATGGCCGCAGCACGAACCTGCTCGAGCCGCTGCTGCAGCTGCGCGGCGTCCCAACCCCAACGCGCCAGGGCAACGGGCAGGGCCGCGTCGTAGTGGGTCAGCAGGCCCTCCAGATCAAGGTCCGCCCGGCCCAGCTCAGCGGCCATCAACACCATTTCCCAACCCTGATGGATCAGGGGTCGCAAACGGACGAAGGCCGCGGGAGCCTGCTCCGGCAACACCAACTGAGGGGCGAGCTGCAGGGCCGTCGTCCGAGCCGCCCACCAGTACTCCGGCATGCCATCCATCAGCACGCCATCGAAGTCGAACACCACAAGGGGCTCGGCAGCAGCCGGAGTAGCCGTTTTGGCGCGACTGGGCTGTGTGGGCATCAAAAAACTGGGTCGCTAGGATTCGAACCTAGGAATGGCGGGACCAAAACCCGCTGCCTTACCACTTGGCGACGACCCAATGCAGCCGGTTGCAACCGGTGCCTAGATAGTTACCCATAGCGCCCGGTCCTTCGTCAACCGCGACCGATCCACCGGCCCCCGTTCAAGCCGGAAACACCCGCAGCCGCTGCTCGGATCCACGGCCAAACACCGCCGTACGCAGGCGGTAACGGCTCGCCAATTCCGCTTGCATCAGACGCACCCGATCGCTCCGGGGCAGCAGCTCAACAGGCTGGCCGTGGGGCAGCACCACCTGTTCCACCGCCAGACGGCATTCCTCCAGGCCAGCCAGGGCATCGTCCCCCTGGGAGCTGGCCGCCGACAGCGCCGCCGGATCCTGGGCGGCACGGTCTCGGGAAGCACGGTCCTGGCGGTGGCGCTCCAGCACCCGCTCCAGGGCACGCTGCAGCTGGGGTGGCGCCGCCGATTTGAGCACCAGGATCGGCAGGCCGAGGTCCTGGGCCTGCCGGCGCACGTGGGGGTCCCGGCCGAGCTGCTGGCGCAGGCTCAGCACCGCATCGGCCAACTCCACGCTGCCCACCACCTCCACCGGCACCTGGCGGGCCCGCACCACCTGCTCCAAGGCCGACCGACTGATGCCCGCCCCATACACCCGCAACACGGGCAAGGGCTCCACGGCGGGAGTGGCCTCGCGGGCATCGGGCTCGTCGGGCTCGTCGGGCTCCGGCAGGGGCCGGGGCACGAGGCGCGGCCGGCTCGAGAGGGGCGAAGCCGCGGGGGGCACGACCTCCTCGACCTGCAGGTGGCCATCGGCACCGAGCTCACGAACCTGGGGCCGGGCGCTCTGACCGCGCAGCAGCAGATCCACGGTGCGGGCCACATCGCGGTGCACCAGCCAGCGGTGACGGCTGTGCATCTCCACCGCCAAGGCGAAGGTGGGCTCGGCAGCGCGCTCCAGCACCGTCTTCTGGGTGCGGCGGCGGCGGGCCTCCTCGTCCCCCAGGGTCACCGACTGAATGCCGCCCACCAGATCGCTGAGGGTGGGGTTCTTGATCAGGTTCTCGAGGGCGTTGCCATGGGCCGTGGCCACCAACATCACGCCCCGCTCGGCAATGGTGCGGGCGGCCTGGGCCTCGAGCTCGGTGCCGATCTCATCGATCACGATGACCTCGGGCATGTGGTTTTCCACCGCCTCGATCATCACCTGGTGCTGCAGCTCCGGCCGCGCCACCTGCATCCGCCTGGCGCGGCCGATGGCGGGATGGGGAATGTCACCGTCGCCGGCGATCTCGTTGCTGGTATCAATCACCACCACCCGCTTGCCCAGGTCGTCGGCCAACACCCTGGCGATCTCCCGCAGGGCTGTCGTCTTGCCGACGCCGGGTCGGCCCATCAGCAGCAACGACTCGCCGGAATCCAGCAGATCGCGCACCATCGCCACCGTGCCGAACACGGCCCGCCCCACCCGACAGGTGAGGCCGACGATCTCGCCGGTGCGGTTGCGGATGGCGCTGATGCGGTGCAGGGTGCGCTCGATGCCGGCGCGATTGTCGCCGCCGAAAATCCCCAGCCGCTCCACCACCGCCGCCAGATCGGAGCGCTCCAGGGGCCGCTGACCCAGAGCCCGAACCTGGCCGGGATAACGGGCCTCGGGCACCCGCCCCAGATCCAGCACCACCTCCAACAGCTGCTCCCGCGCCTCCTCTGTCGCCAGCGACGTCTGCACCACCTCGGGCAGCAGCTCCAGCAGACGGTCGAGGTCGTCGGTGACGCGCTGGGGAGCCGTCGAGGCAGAGCTGGACACCGGATCGTCGGGCACTAGGTCTGTTCTAGCCAGGGAGCCACCAGGGCCTGAGCCAGCTCCAGGGCCTCGGGCCAGAGGGTCCCATCGGCCAGCAGGGGACGTCCCCGGCCCTGGGCTTCCAACAGCAGCGGTTGCAACAGACGGCGGGCCACCCCACCGAAGGCCACCCCCGCAATGTGGCGCCGAAGAGGAGCCTGCAAATGAGACAAGGTGTGGGCATTGGTGCCCCCCGCCAGCTGCACGGGGCCAGGGGGGGCGCAGGCCAGCACCGCTGCAGCCAATTTGACGGCGGCATGGGCCGTACCGGCCCCCACATCGCCACTCATCGGCCGGCCATCCAGCTGCCAGAGGGGGCGGAGGCCCTGGGCGCGCAGCAGGGCAAAGCGCTGCCACAGCTCGGCGGACAAGGCCGCTGGCAGCTGGGCCGTTCCCTCCAGGCCAGCGCTCACCGCCAACCGCTGCAGCGGCACACCACTGGCCACCACCTGGGCCAGCCGCTCGGCAAAAGCCTCCCCCCGACCTGGCTGGGTGTGGAGTTCCACCGCGTCGGGCCGGAGTTGGGTCAGCAGGGGTGGCACGTCGACTGCCTCCAGCACCTGGCCCCGCTCCTCAATCAGGCCCTCGGGACAGGCCGGCAGGCAGCGACCACAGCCATAGCAGCGTTCAACCAGCACCCCGGGCCCACCGGTGGCCGCCACGCCGATCGCCAGGGCCGGACAGACCCGTTCACACGGGCGAGCACAGGCCAGCGGACAACGCTGGGGATCAAACCAGGCCTTGCGGAAATGGGGATCGGCCCCATCGCTGAGGCTCACCATCAACCAGGGCCGGGCCGCTCCCCGCGCCTGGGCCCAGGCGATGCCGCGACGGGCAGCGGCAGCCACGGCCACATCGGCCGCCACATCGATGCAGTGGACGCCAGCCAAGGCGAACACCCCGCAGACATCTTCAATGGCCTCCAGATCCTGATTGCTGGCGCCGCAGATCAACTTGACCCAGCTGCCGCGGGTCAGGGCCTCCTCAGGCGTCAAGCAGCTGCTCGAGGGGCTGCCAGCGCAGGGCCCGGGCCCCTCCCATCTCCACCACCAACTTCAACCGCGGCTCACGCCGGCAGAGGGACACCAACGACCCCAGCTCGGCCCGCGACAGCACCTGGCCTTCGAGCAACCAAAGCAGGATCGGCTGGGTCCCCTCCAGCAGGCTCCCCAACTGAGGCATCACCCGCTGCACCTCCCCTACGGCCGCACCTCGACCCACACTTTGATGGCCGAGGTGCGGTGGGCGCACGCCATGCAGCTGCAACAAAAAGGCTTCCGGATCCCCCAGCCCCCTGGCCGAGGTGAGCTGGGCTCGGTAACCCGCCGCCCGCATCCGACGCATCAGACGGGTTTCTGCGCCACCTTCGAGCGGGGCGAAGAGAGCCAAGGCCCCAGCCCGCTCCAGGTCCTGCCGGAAACCGCGCCCGGAGAGCAGCAGAGGCATCGCAAAGGATCACAGAGCTCAACAGCAGTCTGACAGCTCACGCCGACCCGCGAACACGCCTGGTCCCAATCACTGCAGCGCCACGCAATGGGAGGCTGTCAACCCGTGGGGTAAGATTGTCAACTGTGCTGATGAACTGTGCCCGTCCGCTAGCCGGGCCTCCAGTTCGCAGCACACGGTCACCAGTGGTGGTGGCCGTCCTCGGCCAGCACGGAACTAGCAGCTGTCACAGGTTGCAAGGTCCGTCGGGAAACTGCCTAAACGCGCCACATCTCCTTCGGAGATTTTGGTCCGGTTCAGATAAGTCCCAGCCGCGCTGATCCAATCCAGATCAGCCTTGCTAGCCCTTGGAAATCGCAACCGCGTCCGCCCGAGCTTCGTCTTGGGCCACGCCATGCGGCCACCTTGGCCGAGCCAGGCAGCTCCTCGATTTGTTCAGCTTCACCGCTACGCATGAGCCCTCGGCTCCTGTTGTGCGGTGGTCCAGCTGGCGTTGTTTCCCCTCCTATGTCCATCGGCATTCTTGGGAAGAAATTGGGCATGTCCCAATTCTTCGATGAAGAGGGCAGATCCATCCCGGTCACCGTGATCGAGGCTGGTCCCTGCCGTATCACCCAACTCAAAAGCACCAGCACCGACGGCTACAACGCTGTGCAGCTTGGTTTTGGCGACATTCGCGACAAGCTCGTGAACAAGCCGGCCAAGGGGCACCTGGCGAAGTCGGGCGATGAGGCCCTGCGTCACCTGAAGGAATATCGGGTCGACAGTGTCGATGGCCTTGAGCTGGGTGGCTCCATCACCGTCACGGCCTTCGAAGCAGGCCAGAAGGTCGATGTGAGCGGCGACACCATGGGGCGTGGCTTCTCCGGCCTCCAGAAGCGCCACGGCTTCAGCCGCGGACCCATGACCCACGGTTCCAAGAACCACCGAGAGCCGGGTTCGATCGGCGCCGGCACCACGCCTGGCCGCGTTTACCCCGGTAAGCGCATGGCTGGTCGTTACGGCGGCAAGCAAACCACCACCCGCGGGCTCGTCATCCTGAAAGTGGATGTGGAGCGCAATTTGCTGGTGGTGAAGGGTTCAGTGCCCGGCAAGCCCGGCGCCCTGCTGAACATCCGCCCGGCGAACCGGGTGGGCGCCAAAGCTGGGAACTGAGGAGAACACCGATGGCTAACTGTGTAATCCGCGACTGGCAGGGCAAAGAAGCCGGCAAGGCTGCCCTCGACCTCAAGGTCGCCAAAGAAACGTCCGCCTCCGACCTGGTGCATCGCGCCGTGGTGCGTCAGCTGGCCAACGCCCGCCAGGGCACGGCCAGCACGCTCACCCGTGCCGAAGTGGCCGGCGGTGGCCGCAAGCCCTACAAGCAGAAAGGCACAGGTCGGGCCCGCCAGGGTTCGATCCGCACCCCCCTCCGCCCCGGTGGTGGTGTGGTGTTTGGTCCCAAGCCCCGCAGCTATGCCGTGGCGATGAACCGTAAGGAACGTCGTCTGGCCCTGCGCACCGCGCTGATGAGCCGCATCGACGACATCACCGTGGTGAAAGGCTTCGGAGCGGGGCTCGACACCCCCAAAACCAAGGAGATCACCGCTGCCTTGGCCCGCTTCGGCATCGAAGCCGGCGCCAAGGTGCTGGTGGTGCTCGACGGTGCATCCGAGGCGGTGCGGCGTTCCGTGCGCAACCTCGAGAAGGTCAAGCTGATCGCCGCTGATCAGCTCAACGTGTTCGATCTGCTCCACGCCAACAAGTTGGTGGTGAGCGAGGAAGCACTCGCGAAGATTCAGGAGGTCTACGGCGATGGCTGAGCGTTTTTCAAGTCGGCTTGCGGATGTGATCCGCCGGCCCCTGATCACCGAGAAGGCCACCCGGGCCCTCGAGCAAAACCAGTACACCTTCGAGGTGGATCATCGGGCCGCCAAGCCCGACATCAAGGCTGCCGTTGAACAGCTGTTCGACGTGAAGGTCATCGGCATCAGCACCATGAATCCTCCCCGCCGCTCCCGGCGTGTAGGACGCTTCGCCGGCAAACGTGCCCAGGTGAAGAAAGCCGTGGTGCGCCTGGCCGAGGGCAACGCCATCCAGCTGTTCCCTGAGTCCTGAGGGGTCTGAAACAACATGGCTATTCGCAACTACCGCCCCATCACCCCCGGCACCCGCACCCGCGTCGCCAGCGACTTCTCTGAAGTCACTGGCCGTGGTCGGGAGCGGGGTCTGGTGGTGGCCAAACACCGCCGCAAAGGCCGCAACAACCGCGGCGTGATCACCTGCCGTCACCGCGGCGGCGGCCACAAGCGCCTCTACCGCATCGTCGACTTCCGCCGCGACAAGCACGGCGTGGTCGCCAAGGTGGCCGCGATCCACTACGACCCCCACCGCAACGCCCGCCTGGCGCTGCTCTTCTACGCCGATGGCGAGAAGCGCTACATCCTGGCGCCGGCCGGCATTGAAATCGGCCAGCAGGTTGTGTCCGGGCCCGAGTCGCCGATCGAAACCGGCAACGCCCTGCCCCTCTCCGCCATCCCCCTCGGCTCAAGCGTCCACAACGTGGAGCTCTATGCCGGTCGCGGTGGCCAGATGGTGCGTACCGCCGGGGCCAGTGCCCAGGTGGTGGCCAAGGAGGGTGACTACGTCGCCCTCAAGCTGCCCTCCACCGAGGTGCGGCTGGTGCGCCGTGAGTGCTACGCCACCCTCGGCGAAGTGGGTAACGCAGAGGTGCGCAACACCAGCCTTGGCAAGGCTGGCCGCAAACGCTGGCTGGGCCGCCGGCCTGAGGTGCGCGGTTCGGTGATGAACCCCTGCGACCACCCCCACGGTGGTGGTGAGGGCCGCGCCCCGATCGGTCGCTCCGGTCCGGTGACACCCTGGGGCAAACCGGCCCTGGGCCTCAGAACCCGTAAGCGGAACAAACCCAGCAATCGGTTTGTGCTCCGGAAACGTCGCCGCATCTCCAAACGGAGCCGTGGCGGACGCGATTCGTGATGATCCACACCGCTTTGCTGTTCGCTTAATCCGCCATGGGACGTTCACTCAAAAAAGGACCGTTTGTTGCCGACAGCCTGCTGCGCAAGGTTGAAAAGCAAAACGTTGCCGATGACAAGTCCGTGATCAAAACCTGGTCACGTGCTTCCACCATCCTGCCGATGATGATCGGCCACACCATTGCCGTTCACAACGGCAAATCCCATGTTCCCGTCTACGTGACGGAACAGATGGTGGGCCACAAACTCGGGGAATTTGCCCCCACCCGCACCTTCCGGGGCCACATCAAGGACAAGAAAGGAGGCCGCTAACGCTATGGCAAACACCCCTTCCAACCAGGCCCTCGCCCACGGCCGCTACATCCGCGGTTCCGTCTCCAAGGTGCGCCGGGTTCTCGATCAGATCCGTGGCCGCAGCTATCGCGAGGCCCTGATCATGCTCGAGTTCATGCCCTACCGCTCCACCGGGCCCATCACCAAGGTGCTGCGCTCTGCGGTAGCCAACGCTGAGCACAACCTGGGTCTGGATCCCTCCACCCTGGTGGTCGCCACGGCGATCGCCGACATGGGTCCTTCCCTGAAGCGCTTCCGCCCCCGCGCCCAGGGTCGTGCCTACGCGATCAAAAAACAGACCTGCCACATCAGCATTGCTGTGGCTCCTTCCGCCTGACCCCGAGGACACCGACCGATGGGACACAAGATCCATCCAACCGGCCTGCGCCTGGGGATTACCCAGGATCACCGCTCGCGTTGGTACGCCCCCAGCAAGACCTACCCGACCCTCCTCCAGGAGGACGATCGGATCCGCAAGTTCGTCCACAAGAAGTACGGCGCTGCCGGCATCAGCGATGTGCTGATCGCCCGCAAGGCTGACCAACTGGAAGTCGAACTGAAAACCGCCCGCCCCGGCGTGCTCGTTGGCCGTCAGGGCAGCGGCATTGAGGAGCTGCGCACCGGCATCCAGAAAACCCTCGGCGATGCCAACCGTCAGGTGCGCATCAACGTGGTGGAAGTTGAGCGTGTGGATGCCGACGCCTTCCTGCTGGCCGAGTACATCGCCCAGCAACTGGAAAAGCGGGTGGCCTTCCGTCGCGTCATGCGTATGGCCGTGCAGCGGGCCCAACGGGCCGGCGTTCTCGGCCTGAAGATCATGGTGGCCGGACGCCTCAACGGCGCCGAGATCGCCCGTACCGAATGGACGCGCGAAGGTCGTGTGCCCCTGCACACCCTGCGCGCCGACATCGACTACGCCACCAAGCTGGCCAGCACCACCTACGGGGTGCTGGGCATCAAGGTGTGGGTGTTCAAGGGCGAGGTGCTGCCTGGCCAGAAAGAGCAGCTGCCCGTGGGCGCTGCCCCCCGCCGCCGGACCAGCCGGCAGCCGCAACAGTTTGAAGACCGCTCTAACAAAGAGTGATCCGGAGCCCTGAACCATGCTGAGTCCACGACGCGTCAAATTCCGCAAACAACAGCGAGGCCGCATGCGCGGCGTCGCTACCCGCGGCAACACCATTGCCTTCGGTGAGTTTGCGCTGCAGGCCCAAGAATGTGGCTGGATCACATCCCGCCAGATTGAGGCCAGCCGCCGGGCGATGACCCGCCACGTCAAGCGGGGCGGCAAGATCTGGATCCGGATCTTCCCCGACAAGCCGGTCACCATGCGCCCCGCCGAAACCCGTATGGGTTCCGGTAAAGGCAACCCGGAATTCTGGGTGGCTGTGATCAAACCGGGCCGCATCCTGTTTGAGATGGGCGGTGCTGAAATCACCCCCGAAATCGCCAAGGAAGCCATGCGCCTGGCGCAATACAAGCTTCCGGTGAAGACCAAATTCCTGAGCCTGGCGGATCAGGACACTGCAGCCCCTGTGGAGGCCTGACCGATGGCACGACCCAACATCGCCGACGTGCGCAAGCTCAGCGGCGACCAAATCAACGAACAGGTCAGCGCCACCCGGCGCGAACTGTTTGAGCTGCGCTTCCAGCAAGCCACCCGCCGGCTGGAAAACCCGCACCGCTTCAAGGAGGCCCGCATCAAGCTGGCCCACCTGCTGACGGTGCAGCAGGAGCAACAACGCTCCGCCGCCACGGCTGATTCAGCCTCCTGATACCCCCCTCGATCCCCATGGCACTCAAGGAAAGGGTCGGCACCGTCGTCAGCGACAAGATGGACAAAACGGTGGTGGTGGCGGTGGAAAACCGCTTCCCTCACCCCATCTATCAAAAGACGGTCAGCCGCACCACCCGTTACAAGGCCCACGACGAAGCGAACAGCTGCAAAGTGGGCGACCGGGTTCGCATCACCGAGACCCGCCCACTCAGCCGCACCAAGCGCTGGACCGTGGCCGAAGTTCTCACCAACAGCACCGCCGGTTGAAGAGAGCAGACCCATGATCCAACAGGAAACTTTTCTGAACGTCGCTGACAACAGCGGCGCCAAGCGCATCCAGTGCATCCGGGTGCTCGGCACCAACCGTCGCTACGCCCACGTGGGCGATGTGATTGTGGCCGCCGTCAAAGACGCCATGCCCAACATGGGCGTCAAGAAATCGGATGTGGTGAAGGCTGTGGTGGTTCGCACCAAGGCAACCCTGCGTCGCGACACCGGCAATTCGATCCGGTTCGATGACAACGCTGCTGTGATCCTCGGCAACGACAACAACCCGAAGGGCACCCGGGTCTTCGGCCCCGTCGCCCGTGAATTGCGTGAGCGCAACTTCACCAAGATCGTGTCCCTCGCTCCGGAGGTGATCTGAGATGGCGACCGCAACCCCCAAGGCCAAGTCCCCCGAGCGCATCAAGATGCGCCTCAAGCAAGGCGACACCGTTCAGGTGATCTCTGGCAAGGACAAGGGCAAAACCGGCGAGGTGCTCCGCACCCTGCCGTATGAGAACCGGGTGGTCGTGCAGGGCATCAACCTGCGCACCCGCCACGTCAAGCCCACCCAGGAGGGCGAGACCGGCCGGATCCTCACCGAGGAAGCGTCCCTGCACGCCTCCAACGTGATGCTCTACTCGACCACCAAACAGGTGGCCAGCCGCGTCGAAATCGTCGTGGAAAAGGATGGCACCAAGAAGCGGCGCCTCAAAAAGACCGGGGAAATTCTGGATTGATCGGCCCAGTTCCCATTCACAGTCTTCCACCTCCATCCCTGTCCCTGTCCGCCTTCTGACCCCGACCAGAAGCGCACCCCCTCCCTCCGTCATGTCACTGAAACAGCGCTACCGGGAGACGATTCAGCCCAAACTCCTCAAGGATCTGAATCTCTCCAACGTTCACGAAGTTCCGAAGGTGGTGAAAGTCACCGTCAACCGGGGCCTCGGTGAAGCCGCCCAGAATGCCAAGGCCCTTGAGGCCTCCATCACGGAGCTGGCCACAATCACCGGTCAGAAGGTGGTGGTGACCCGCGCCAAGAAGGCCATCGCCGGCTTCAAGATCCGCCAAGGCATGCCCATCGGCGTCGCCGTCACCCTCCGGGGTGAGCGGATGTATGCCTTCCTGGAGCGCTTGATCAATCTCGCTTTACCGCGCATCCGCGACTTCCGCGGCGTGAGCCCCAAGAGCTTTGACGGCCGGGGTAACTACACCCTGGGGATCCGCGAGCAGATCATCTTCCCCGAGATCTCCTTCGACAAGATCGATGCGATCCGGGGGATGGACGTCACGATCGTGACCAACGCCCGTAACGACGAAGAGGGCCGGGCCCTCCTCCGCGAGATGGGAATGCCGTTCCGCAGCAACTGAGCCCTCTTCGGACCCGACCATGGCCAATCACGACCCGATTTCCGACATGCTCACCCGCATCCGCAATGCGAGTGAGAAGCGTCACGAGACCACCAAGATTCCTGCTTCCCGTTTGGTGCGCAACGTCGCCAACGTGTTGCAGCAGGAAGGCTTCATCGCAGCCATCACCGAAGAAGGTGAAGGCGTGCAGAAGCATCTGGTGCTCGAGCTCAAGTACAGCGGCAAGCACCGCCAGCCCACGATCCGCTCCGTCCAGCGCGTCAGCAAGCCTGGCCTGCGCATCTACAAGAACAATCGCCAGCTGCCCAAAGTTTTGGGCGGCCTGGGAGTGGCCATCATCTCCACATCCAAAGGAGTGATGAGCGACCGCGACGCCCGCAAGCAGGGTGTCGGTGGCGAAGTGCTCTGCTACGTCTACTGATCCCGGGAGGTTGATTCATGTCTCGTATTGGTAAAGCGCCGATTCCCCTCCCCGACAAGGTGAGCGTCAGCCTCAATGGTCTCGACGTCACCGTGAAGGGTCCGAAGGGCGAACTCAGCCGCACCCTGCCCGATGGGGTGCAGATCTCCCAGGACGGCAACACCCTGGTGGTGAGCCCCAGCAGCGAAACCCGCCGCTCGCGCGAGCGCCACGGTCTTTGCCGCACGCTTGTCGCCAACATGGTGGAAGGCGTCAGCCAGGGCTACACCCGCAAGTTGGAAATCGTCGGCGTGGGCTACCGCGCCGCTCTCCAGGGCAAAAAGTTGGTGGTTTCCGCCGGCTACAGCCACCAGGTGGAGATGGTGCCCCCCGATGGCGTCAGCTTCGCCGTCGAAGGCAACACCACCGTGCTCGTCTCCGGTGCCAACAAGGAACTGGTGGGCAACGAAGCTGCCAAGGTGCGCGCCATCCGTCCGCCTGAGCCCTACAAGGGCAAAGGCATCAAGTACGAGGGTGAGCACATCCTGCGCAAGGCCGGTAAGACCGGTAAGAAATGAGGTCTGCCTGAGCGTCGTTACCCTGTATTGCCATGTCTTCCATCTCCCGCAAACAGCAGACCCAGAAGCGTCACCGCCGTCTGCGTCGCCAACTCAGTGGCACGGCTGCCCGTCCCAGGCTCGCCGTGTTCCGCTCCAACAACCACATCTACGCCCAGGTCATCGACGACGACGCTCAGAACACCCTCTGTGCGGCATCGACCCTCGACAAGGACCTGCGCACCAGCCTCACCACCAGCGGAACCTGCGATGCCTCCGTGGCCGTAGGCGAGCTGGTTGCCAAACGGGCCCTTGCCAAGGGCATCCAGCAGGTGGTCTTCGATCGCGGCGGCAACCTGTACCACGGCCGGGTCAAGGCCCTGGCTGACGCCGCCCGGGAAGCGGGCCTTCAGTTCTGATCCCTGCTCTCACCATGACCGAATCCAACGATCAAGTTCAATCCAACGACATTCCGGCCGCGTCGGATGTGCCTGTAGCGGCCGAAGGCCAGCAGGAACGCCGCGGTGGCCGCGGTGAGGGCCGGGGTGGCGACAACCGCCGCGGTGGCGGTGGCCGTGGGCGGGACAACCGTCGCGGCCAAGAGCGCGACTCCGAGTGGCAGGAGCGGGTGGTCCAGATCCGCCGCGTCTCCAAAACCGTCAAGGGCGGTAAGAAGATGAGCTTCCGGGCCATCGTTGTCGTCGGCAACGAGAAGGGCCAGGTGGGCGTGGGTGTCGGCAAGGCCGGCGATGTGATCGGCGCCGTCCGCAAGGGCGTGGCCGATGGCAAGAAGCACCTGGTCAAGGTGCCCCTCACCCGCCACAGCTCCATCCCCACCCTCAGCAATGGCCGCGACGGCGCTGCCAGCGTGCTGATCCGCCCGGCCGCTCCCGGTACCGGTGTGATCGCGGGTGGCTCGATCCGCACGGTGCTTGAGCTGGCTGGCATCAAAAACGTGCTGGCCAAGCGCCTCGGCTCCAAGACCCCCCTCAACAACGCCCGGGCTGCGATGGAGGCTCTGGCCGGCCTTCGCACCCACAAGGAGACCGCCAAGGAGCGGGGCATCTCCCTCGAGCAGATCTACTCCTGAGGCCTCGCCATGAGCATCAATCTCCAATCCCTGAAACCCAACGCCGGCGCCCGTCGCCGCAAACTGCGCAAAGGCCGCGGCATCGCCGCCGGTCAGGGTGCGAGCTGCGGCTTCGGCATGCGTGGTCAGAAGTCCCGCTCGGGTCGTCCGACCCGTCCTGGCTTCGAGGGTGGCCAGATGCCCCTCTACCGCCGCATCCCCAAGCTCAAGCACTTTGAGCTGGTGAACACCAAGGAGTTCACGATCATCAATGTGGCCAAGCTGGCCGAGTGCAAGGCCGGTAGCACCGTGAGCCTTGATTCCCTGGTGAAAGATGGCCTGGTGACCAGCCCCAAGCACCCCCTCAAAGTGCTCGGCAATGGCGACCTCAAGGTCAAGCTCACCGTGCAGGCTGCTGCGTTCACCGCCAGCGCCCGCACCAAGATCGAAGCTGCCGGTGGCAGCTGCGAAGTCATCTGATCGCCTTGCGGGCCTCCGCCCTAAGGTCTGAGCCGTCCAGCTGAATTCCGGGACCCCCCAGGATTCAGCGGGCGGTTTTTTCATGCCCACCTCACGCCGCCATGCTTGTTAGCCGGGGTCGCAACCCCAGTGCTGGGGAAATCCTCAGCCAATTGATCCAATCAAAGGGCCTGCGCGACCGGGTGCTCACCACCCTCGGCCTGCTGCTGCTGGTGCGGCTGGGCATCTACATCCCGATGCCGGGCATCGACCGGGTGGCCTTCCAGGAGTTTCTCTCCCGGGGGGGCCAGCTGATCGGCTTCCTCGACATCTTCACCGGGGGCGGCCTCTCCACCCTGGGCGTGTTTGCCCTGGGGATCCTGCCCTTCATCAACGCATCGATCATCATCCAGCTGCTCACCGCAGCCCTGCCCCAGCTGGAGGACCTCCAAAAGAATGAAGGGGAGGCCGGTCGGCGCAAGATTGCCCAGATCACCCGCTACGTGGCCCTGGGCTGGGGAATCCTGCAGAGCACGGTGTTTGCCCTGATCCTGCGCCAGTACGCCACCGAGGGACTCTCGGAGCCCGTGTTTGTCATCCAAACAGCCCTGGCTCTGGTGACCGGTTCGATGGTGGTGATGTGGATCAGCGAGGTGATCACCGAACGGGGCATCGGCCAGGGCGCGTCCCTGGTGATCTTCGTCAACATCGTGGCCACCCTGCCCAAGGCCCTGGGCTCCACCATCGAGCTGGCCCAAAGCGGCGACCGCAGCACCGTGGGCGGCATCGTCGTGCTGGTGCTGGTGTTCCTGCTGACGATCGTTGGGATCATCTTTGTGCAGGAGGGCAACCGCCGCATCCCGATCGTCAGTGCCAAGCGCCAGGTGGGCGGCGCTGGGGTGCTCTCGGCACGCCAGAGCTATCTGCCGCTCAAGCTCAACGCCGGCGGCGTGATGCCGATCATCTTTGCTTCAGCGGTGGTGTTCCTGCCGCTGACCATCGCCAACCTCACTCGCAGCCCCTGGCTGATCCAGCTGGCGGGCTACCTCAACCCCAACAGCAGCACGCCCTGGCTCTACGCCCTGGTGTTCTTCGCCCTGATCTGCGGCTTCGGCTTCTTCTACGCCTCGCTCACGGTCAATCCGGTGGACATCGCCACCAATCTCAAGCGCAGCGGCGTGGCCATTCCCGGGGTGCGCCCTGGTTCAGCCACTGCCAATTACCTCAGCGGCGTCCAGAACCGGCTCACCCTGCTGGGTGGTGTGTTCCTCGGCGCCGTGGCGATCATTCCCTCCGCCGTGGAAGGGGCCACCCAGGTGCGCACCTTCCAGGGCCTGGGGGCCACCTCCCTGCTGATCCTGGTGGGCGTGGCGATCGACACCGCCAAACAGGTGCAGACCTACGTGATCTCCCAGCGCTACGAGGGCATGGTGCGGCAGTAACCGCAAGCCCTCCGGCACCCCGACCTCTGTTTTCAGTCCCGCCATGAAGCAACGTCTCCTGTTCCTCGGCCCCCCCGGAGCTGGCAAGGGCACCCAGGCCCAGCAGCTGGCCGCCGAGCGCAACCTTCTGCACCTCTCCACCGGCGATCTGCTGCGGGCCGAAGTGGCCGCCGGCAGCGCCCTGGGCCAGGAAGCGGAGGCGGTGATGGCCCGAGGGGAGCTGGTGAGCGATGCGCTGGTGCTCGCGATCGTGCGCAGTCGCCTGGAGGCCCAGGCGGCCAGCGGTGGCGGCGGCTGGCTGCTGGATGGCTTCCCGCGCAACCTCGCGCAGGCGGAATCCCTGGGCGTGCTGCTTGATGAGCTGCAGCAACCGATCGAGCTGGTGGTGCTGATGGAGCTGGATGACGCCGTGCTGATCCAGCGTCTGCTGGGACGGGGCCGGGCCGACGACAACGAGACCGTGATCCGCCATCGCCTCGAGGTGTACCGCGAGCAGACCGCACCCCTGATTCGCTACTACCAAAGCAAGGGCCTGCTCGAGGCCGTGGAGGCCAACGGCACCGTGGAGACCATCGCCGAACGGATCACGGCCCTGCTGGGCTGATCCCCAGGGAGTGGTTGACCCGTGTGATAGGTTGTCGGTTTGCAAATTCGGAGAGCACAACGCCCATGAAGGTGCGTGCCTCAGTCAAGAAAATGTGCGACAAGTGCCGGGTGATCCGTCGCCACGGCCGGGTGATGGTGATCTGCACCAATCCCAAGCACAAGCAGCGCCAAGGCTGATCAGCCTTAGCCAGCCCCGCCTGGGGGCCAGCTGTATCCATGTTTATCCCGCTCCGCTTCGGCGGAGCGTCTTGCCCCCTCATCGATTTCCCACGTGGCTCGGATTGCCGGCGTTGATATCCCTCGCGAAAAGCGCGTTGAGATCGCCCTCACCTATGTGTATGGCATTGGTCTCACCCGTGCCCAGAAGATCCTGGCCAAAACCGGGGTCAGCCCGGACACCCGGGTGAAGGACCTCAGCGACGCCGACGTTCAAAAACTGCGCGGGGCCGCTGAAAGCTTCACCCTCGAAGGCGACCTGCGTCGGCAGGAGGGCATGGCCCTCAAGCGCCTCCAGGACATCGGTTGCCTGCGGGGCCGTCGTCACCGCATGGGCCTGCCCGTCCGGGGCCAGCGCACCCGCACCAATGCCCGCACCCGCCGCGGTGCCCGCAAAACCGTGGCCGGCAAGAAGAAGTAAGGCGCCTCGCCCCTTCCTCGATGCCCCCTCGCCCTGCCGCCTCTTGCTCCAGCAGCCCAGACCTCCTGCGTCCGGCGTCACCAGAGCGACCCCCTTCACGTTCTTTGATCACCTCCTGCACCAGCAGGCCTTTCCGCCATGGCAAAACCAGCCAAAAAATCCGGCGCCAAGAAAACGAAGCGCAACGTCCCCAACGGTGTGGCGCACATCCAGAGCACCTTCAACAACACGATCGTGTCCATCACCGACACGGCCGGCGAAGTGATCTCCTGGAGCTCGGCTGGAGCCAGCGGCTTCAAGGGAGCCCGCAAAGGCACCCCCTTTGCCGCCCAAACCGCCGCCGAGGCCGCCGCTCGCCGCGCCCTTGAACAGGGGATGCGCCAGATCGAAGTGCTGGTGCGTGGTCCGGGTTCGGGCCGGGAAACTGCCATTCGCGCCCTGCAGGTTGCGGGCCTGGAGATCACCCTGATCCGCGACGTGACTCCCCTTCCCCACAACGGCTGCCGCCGCTCCAAGCGCCGTCGCGTCTGATTCGTCGTCTCGTGCTTGCCCCCGGGGCTTCTTCCAACCTTTCGACCCTTCAGACCGTGCTGCATTACCAAGTTGATCGGATCGAGCATCAGGTCGCCGAAGACCGGTCCCAGACCGGCACCTTCCTGATCGGCCCGCTCGATCGCGGCCAGGCCACCACCCTCGGAAACGCCCTACGGCGCGTCCTGATCGGCAGCCTTGAAGGCAGTGCCATCACCGCCGTGCGCATTTCCGGCGTCAACCACGAGTACGCCACCGTGCCTGGCGTGCGCGAAGACGTGCTCGACATCCTGCTGAACTGCAAGCAGATCTCGGTGAACAGCCGCAACCGCGAGCTGGAAATCGGCCGCCTGGTGGTGAATGGCCCTGCCACCGTGACCGCAGCCGACCTGCAGTTCTCCTCGCAGGTGCAGGTGATCGACGGCGATCGCCTGATCGCCACTGTGGCCGAGGGTCACAGCCTCGAGATGGAAGTGCATGTGGAGCGCGGCGTGGGCTACCGCCCCGTCGATCGCCACAGCGAAGACACCAGCGCCATCGACCTGCTGCAGATCGATGCCGTGTTCAAGCCCGTGCGCCGGGTCAACTACACGGTGGATGAAACCGCTGTGGGCGAAGGCGGCTCCGCTCGGGAGCGGCTGCGCCTGGAGATCGAAACCAACGGCAGCGTCACCCCCGACGACGCCATGGCGCAGGCGGCCAACCAGCTGATTGCGCTGTTCCAGCCCCTGGCCAGCCTCACCATGGTGGAAGAGCCCGGCCTGGAGCCGGAACCCTCCGCCGAGGCCCAGATTCCGCTTGAAGAGCTCAACCTCTCCGTGCGGGCTTACAACTGCCTGAAGCGCGCCCAGGTCAACTCTGTGTCTGACCTGATGGGCTTCAGCTACGAAGATCTCCTGGAGATCAAAAACTTCGGCTCCAAGTCAGCCGATGAGGTGATCGAAGCGCTGGAGCGCATCGGCATCACCCTGCCCCAGAGCCGCACCAGCGCCTGATCGGCGGCCCCGTTTTCCGACACGCCACCTCACCAGCCCCAGTCCCATGCGACACCAGTGCCGAGTCCCCATGTTGGGACGCCCCGCCGACCAACGCAAAGCGATGCTGCGTGGACTCACCACCCAGCTGATCCGCGAAGGTCGGGTGACCACGACCAAAGCCCGCGCCAAGGCCCTCCGCGATGAGGCCGAGCGCATGATCAGCCTGGCCAAGGACGGCAGCCTGGCGGCCCGCAGGCGCGCCATTGGCTACATCTACGACAAGCAGCTGGTGCACGCCCTGTTTGACAAAGCCCAGGAGCGCTACGGCGAGCGCCAAGGCGGCTACACCCGCATCATCCGCACCGTGCCCCGCCGCGGCGACAACGCCGAGATGGCCATCATCGAGCTGGTCTGACCCGCTTCGATCGAGCGCAAAGTCATCCCATGCAGAACCAGGCCGCGGCGGGCTCTTCCCTCCGCGGCTTTTTAATGGCCCCATGGCGCCCTTGCCCCCCTCCAGCCCGTCCCTTCGCCGCATCGCCCTCTGCCTGCAATACGACGGCGCGGCATTCTGCGGCTGGCAGCGGCAGCGCAACGCCCCCAGCGTGCAGGAAACCCTTGAGGCGGCGATCGCCGCACTGGATCCGCTGGGGCCTGGTCGCACCATGGCGGCGGGCCGCACCGACACCGGCGTGCACGCGGCCGGCCAGGTGGCGCACTTCGACGCCGCCGGACCGATTCCACCGGAGCGCTGGGCCAAGGCGCTGAACGGACGGCTTCCCAAATCGATCCGGATCCGCGCCGCCAGCACCGTGCCTCCCTCCTGGCACGCCTGCTTCAGCGCCAGCTACCGGCGCTACCGCTACACGATCCACAACGCCCGCACTCCCAATCTGTTTCTGGCTCCCTGGAGCTGGCATCGCTACCAGCGGCGGCTGGATGACCAGTCCATGGCCCAAGCCCTTGAGGCCATGCTGGGTGAACACGATTTCTCGGCCTTCCAACGAGCCGGCAGCCGCCGCGTCCACGGCCGAACCACCCTCCAGGAGGTTCGACTGGAGCGCCAGGGCGACCTCATCACCGTGGAGCTGCAGGCCAGCGGCTTCCTCTACGGCATGGTGCGCCTCGTGCTGGGGCAGCTGGTGGCGGTCGGCGAGGGACGGCTAAGTCCGGAGGCTTTTGAAGACCGCTGGCGCGAGTGCCGGCGCTCCGACGTGAAGGAAGCCGCCCCGCCCCAGGGCCTATGCCTACTGCGGGTGGGCTATCCGGAAGCCATCTTCCCCAAAGCCGCCTGGTATGATTGCCAACCTCGGTATCAGCTCGAGACCTCCGATTCACCGGATCTCCAGCCTGCTTCAGCCGTCCAGTCCGCCCATCCAGCGCCGCCGCCGTCCGGGGGAGCGCAGGCCAGGCGGTAAGGTCACTGAATCCGGGCGCTGGGTTGTGTTTTACGACCAGCTGTCCTGCCCCAACTTCCGGCCTGCCGGTGCCTGATCAGGCGACATGAACAAGACCCCCCTGCCCTCCATTGATTCCCTCGACCGCCAGTGGTATCTGGTGGACGCTGAGAATCAGACCCTCGGTCGCCTGGCCAGCGAAGTGGCCCAGGTGCTGCGCGGCAAAAACAAGCCCTGCTACACCCCCCACCTCGACACCGGCGACTTTGTAATCGTCATCAACGCCGACAAGGTGAAGGTGAGCGGCAACAAGCCGACCCAGAAGATCTACCGCCGCCACTCCGGTCGTCCGGGCGGCATGAAAACCGAGACCTTCGCCCACCTTCAGGCCCGCATTCCCGAGCGGATCGTGGAGAAGGCCATCAAGGGCATGCTTCCCCACAACGCTCTGGGCCGTCAGCTGTTCCGCAAGCTGAAGGTGTACAAGGGCACCGAGCATCCCCACGCTGCCCAGCAACCCCAGGTTCTCGCCCTCGATCCCGCCACTGCCGCCCAATGAGCACCAACAAAGTCGTCTACTGGGGTACGGGCCGTCGCAAGACCGCCGTCGCCCGCGTGCGTGTGGTGCCCGGCAACGGCACCGTCACCATCAATGGTCGCCCTGGCGACAACTACCTCAACTACAACCCCGTCTATCTGGCAGCCGTCAAAGCTCCCCTGCAGACCCTCGGTCTGGCCGCGGAGTACGACCTGCTGGTGAACGTGCGTGGTGGTGGCCTGACCGGCCAGGCCGATGCGATCAAGCAGGGTGCAGCCCGCGCTCTGTGCGACCTCTCGCCCGACAATCGCAAGCCGCTCAAGACGGAAGGCCACCTCAGCCGTGACCCCCGCGCCAAGGAGCGTCGTAAGTACGGCCTGAAGAAAGCCCGTAAGGCGCCTCAGTTCTCCAAGCGCTGATTTCCTGTTCACGCCATCAGCCCCTTTTCGTCATGCCCAAGGCCGACATCCATCCCACCTGGTATCCCGATGCCAAGGTGATCTGCAACGGAGAGGTGGTGATGACCACCGGCTCCACTTCGCCTGAGATCCACGTCGACGTGTGGAGCGGAAACCACCCCTTCTATACCGGCACCCAGAAAATCCTCGACACCGAGGGGCGGGTGGATCGCTTCATGCGCAAGTACGGAATGGGCGGTGCCGATTCAGCAGGCTCAAGCTCCGGTGCCAAAAAAGAAGCCAAGAGCGCAGCCCCAGCCGACGCTCCTGCTGCCGAGGCCACTGCGGTTGGCGCCGAAGCCTGAACCCAAGTCAGGCCTGCGTTCGCTTGAATCCCAATCCCCCGGCCGGGTGCTTTCGGGCATCCGGCTTTCTGTTGTCTGGAGCCCTGCCGGACCCATTCCGCACCGCCGATGGATCTCTCCCTGCTGCATGAGCGCCTAGACACGGCCCGCCGCACCTTCGAGACGCTCGAGCGGCAGCTGGCTGATCCCGCCGTAGCGGCCAACCCCAGCCAGCTCCAGGCCATCGCCCGCGAGCGCGCGCGACTGGAACCCCTGGTGCAGGATCACCAGCAGCTCCAGAAGCTGGAGTTGGAAGAGCGCGAAGCCCGCGCCCTGCTGAAGCAGCACCGCGGCGATGCCGCCATGGAAGAGCTCGCCACTGAAGAGCTCGCCAGCCTTGGCGAAGCCATCGCCGGCCTCCGCGACAAGCTCACCCTCGCCCTGTTGCCCCGCGATCCCCGCGACGAGCGCAGCGTGATGCTGGAAATCCGGGCCGGGGCCGGCGGCGATGAAGCGGCCATCTGGGCGGGCGATCTGGCCCGCATGTACGAGCGCTACGCCCAAAGCGTGGGCTGGCGCGTGGAGCCAGTGAGTGCCTCGGAGGCCGAGCTCGGCGGCTACAAGGAACTGATCCTGGCCATCAAAGGCGAGGGCGTGTTCAGCCAGCTCAAATTTGAGGCCGGCGTGCACCGCGTGCAACGGGTGCCTGCAACGGAATCCCAGGGACGGGTGCACACCTCCACCGCCACCGTGGCCGTGATGCCCGAAGCCGATCCAGTGGAGGTGCAGATCGATCCCACCGAGATCGTGATCAGCACCGCCCGCTCCGGGGGGGCCGGTGGCCAGAACGTCAACAAGGTGGAAACGGCCGTGGATCTCCTGCACAAACCCACCGGCATCCGGGTGTTCTGCACCCAGGAGCGCTCCCAGCTGCAGAACCGCGAACGGGCTCTGGAGATCCTGCGGGCCAAGCTCTACGAGCGCCAGCTGGCCGAGGCCCATGCCCAGGAGCGATCGGCCCGCTTGGCCCAGGTGGGCAGCGGCGACCGCAGCGAGAAGATCCGCACCTACAACGTCAAAGACAACCGCACCACCGACCACCGCCTGGGCCGCAACTTCTCGCTCGAACCCGTGCTCAACGGCCAGCTACAAGACCTGATCGGGGCCTGCATCGCAGCCGATCAGAGCCGCCAGCTCGAGGAGTTGGCCGAACAGATGGCCCGCTGAGCGAGCTCAGGCGCCGATCACATACTTGGCCCACTCCCCATGGCGGCCCGCCGAAATCTGACGACTCGCTTCAAACGTGAGGCTGCTCAGGGGGCGATGGGGCTGCCGGATCAGGGGCATGCCGGCTTCCCGGGGGGTGCGGTTGCCCTTGCGGACGTTGCAGGGCAGACAGGCCGTGGTGACGTTCTCCCAGGTGTCGAGACCACCGCGGCTGCGGGGCACCACGTGATCCACCGAGAGCTGCTCGGCGCTGATGCCGCAGTATTGGCAGCGGTGGCCATCGCGGTGGAAGAGGTTGCGGCGGGTGAGCGGCAGTTGCTTGTACGGCACCCGCACGTACTGACGCAGCCGGATCACCGTGGGCAACCAGGTATCGTCGCGAATCCAGCGAGAGCGATCATGCTCGAGCCCCTCCGCCTTGCCCTTGAGCACCATCACCAGGGCGCGACGCCAGGTGGTGATGTTGAGAGGTTCGTAGGACGCATTCAGAACGAGAACGTGGCCCATGCCAGCACCCGTGTTGGGCGGCATGCTAGGCGCAATCTTCCGTTTCATCCGTGACCCAGGCCACCAGGGCCAGCTGGAGCACCGCGGCCCCTGAGGCCGGGCTGGCCCGTCAGCGGGCCTGGGTGGAGGTGGACACCAAAGCGATCAGCGCCAACGCCCGTAGCCTCAAACGCTGCATCGGCGCCAACACCAGCCTGATGGCGGTGGTGAAGGCCGATGGCTATGGCCACGGATCCATCCCAGTGGCCCGGGCCGCCCTGGCCGGCGGAGCCAGCCAATGCGGCGTGGCCACCCTGGCCGAAGGCATCGAACTGCGCCGGGCCGGGATCGAGGCCCCGATCCTGGTGATGGGCAGCCTCACCCAGGCGGAGGAGCTGCGCAGCTGTCTGCATTGGCAGCTGATGCCCACCATCAGCGGCATGCGCGAAGCCCTGCTCTGCCAAAACCTGGCCAGCGGTCAAGGCCAAGCCATGGCCCTGCAGTTGAAGCTCGACACCGGCATGGCGCGCCTGGGGGTCGATTGGCAGGAGGGGCCCAGGCTGGCGGCGGCGATCGCCGAGCTGGAGGCGGTGCAGCTGGCAGGCGTTTACTCCCATCTCGCCAGCGCCGATGCAGCACCGGGCGAGGACGATGGCCTCACGGCCCAGCAGCAGCAGCGTTTTGACACGGTGCTCCAGGCCCTGCGCAACCAGGGCCTGGAGAGCGGCAGCCGCCACCTGGCCAACTCGGCCGGCACCCTCCGCAGTGCGGGACTCCACTACGACCTCGTGCGCGTCGGCCTCTCCCTCTACGGCCACAGCCCTGCACCCCACCTCGCCGGCGTCACCCCGCTGGAGCCCGCCATGACCCTGCACGCCCGGGTGAGCCTGGTGCGGGAGGTTGGATCCGGGGTGGGGGTGAGCTACGGCCACCGCTTCCGCACCAGCCGGCCCAGTCGCCTGGCGGTGGTGGGCATCGGCTATGCCGATGGCGTACCCCGGCAGCTGTCGAACCAACTCGAGGTGCTGTTTGCTGGCCAACGCCTGCCCCAGGTGGGGGCCATCACCATGGACCAACTGGTGCTGGATGCCACCGACTGCCCGGCGCTGGAGGTGGGCTCGGTGGTGACCCTGCTGGGACAGGACGGCGACGACCAGATCACGCCCAGCGACTGGAGCGACCGCTGCCAGACCATCCCCTGGGAGATCCTGTGCGGCTTCAAGCACCGTCTGCCCCGACTCACCGCGGCCCAGGCCGCCTGGGAGGGCCCGAACGACGGGGCTCACTGATAAGCTTTCCGAGCCGCTGGAGAGGTGGCTGAGTGGTTGAAAGCGGCTCCCTGCTAAGGAGTTACAGGAGGCAACTTCTGTCGAGGGTTCGAATCCCTCCCTCTCCGTTGAAAACTGGTTTGAGGAGGGCGCGTCCCCTCCCACAACCGACCAAAAACCGGCCAGCCTCCTCTTCCCAAGGGATGCGCCTCGCCAAGCAGGCCAGCCAAGCAGCACTGTTTAGACGCGGCAGAACACCAGCAGATGCTGGCGGCTTGCGATGACCAGCTGAATCAGGCACGCCTCCAGAAACTCAATTGCCTTCCTAACGGCAAGCAAGGCCACTGCGCAAAGCTATTCAATCAGCGCACCAAGGCCCGCAGTGGGTTGAGAAAAACATACCCGTCCACGACAAAGCGCTACTATTTGCCTAATTCTAAAGTGGTCGTGGCGCTGTTCCAGTGGATAGCGGCATCCAAGCGCCAGGATCTGCTGAGAGACTTCGTCGGCGCCGTTGAACAATTGGGCCTGGAGATAGACCCGGAATTCTCCAGCAGCGTTTCGATTTACGCCAGGGAACAGGCAGGAGCTAGGACGCCTGCCAATGCTCGTGTGACTGTCATCATCTCCGCCACCAACGGATCAAAAGACGAGTTCCAGATTGAGGTCAGAAGCTCCGAACCCATGCTCAAGCGGGGGACGAGATGTGAGCAGATTGCCACTGAACTCAAAGCCATCCTTCCCTCGAAGGCCTAGGACGCGACCGATCAACCCAACGGAATCAAGAGCGCGATCTCAGCAGGACCAAAAGCCCCCTCGACCTCCCCCAGGTGAGCCGCTCAAATGGCGCTAGCCGCGGCCAAATGAGCGGCAATTTCGGGCAAGAGGCGGGAGTCCCGTGCGCAGGCCTGGCCCTCCGAGAAAATCACCAACAGAAATGGGGCCGCCCGGCCCCCGTCATGTGGCGCTGGCGGTTCTACATAGGCTGCATCGTGCCGCGCCTGGCTCATCCAGCCGGCTTTGCTCCAGAGCTGAGCCTGTGGCGGCAGCCCTTCACCAATGAAGCCATCCACCTGGTTTTCCGGATCCGCGGCCCGTTGCGCCGGATCCAGGCTGCGGGCCAGGAGAGCCCGCATGCGCGCACAGGCGGGAGGGGACACCAGCGCCGAAGCGATCACCGCCTGCAGCAGTCGGGCCACCGCATCGGTGCTGAGGCGATTGCGGTTGTCCAGCTGTTCGCCATAAAACTCCCGCTCGCGGCCGTAGGGGCCGTCTCCCCAGGTTTTCTGGCAGGCATTGCAGCCCTGGAGCTCGGGCCAGTCGAGCTCTGCCAGCCAGCGATTCACCAACTGGCGCTGCTCCACCCACGCGGCCATGCGACCGGGCGGCAGCGCCGGCCCACTGGTGGTGCCGGTGAGCAGATCCAGCACCAGGCCGGTCGCGTCATTGCTGGAATCGCGGATCATGTCGGCCAGGGCGCGCCGCAGCTCAGGCGTGTCGATCAGCAGATCGCTCTGGCGCCAGGCTTCCGCCGCCGCCAGATACACCAGCTTCACCACACTGGCGGGATAGCGCGGACGATCACCCGCCCAGCTGGCGCCCTGCACCGGCAGACCCCAGAACCGCTCAGGGGCCAGATCGGCAGCGCGCGCGATTAGCGATTGGTCGTAACGCACCCAGGTGATCGAAAGGTGCTGGGCCAACCCCGGCCTCCCCTCCAGCTCCAGGGCCCGAACCAGGTCGGCCAGGATCTGGCCCATGGCCGGATCGGGGCTGTAGAACGCCATCACCACCGGCCACGTTGTGGCGAGATACAAGTGTGGCGAGATTAGGCAGCATCCATCCAATCCTCTTGGCCCTAGGCGCCCCGACGGCGCCTGAATGGCTCCTTGCCGGCACGATCTGGCGCCTCACTGCCCCCGTGGATCTGCACAGCCAGCCCCAGGGCACAGGGCTCGCCACCCAGGCCTGGGCGGGCCGCCACCTGCAAATCCTCACCAGCCCACAGCCCGGGGGGGATCGGCGCCTGCGGGTGCGCTTGCTCGAAGATGGCTACCCGGGCTGGCTGGAGCCCACGGCCCTTCTGGGGGCTGCGGTGGCCAGCGGCCGCCCGCAGCCCGAACGGCTCGCGCGCAGCGCCATTGCCCAGCGGCTGTCGTTGGTGCTGGGGTTTGCGGAGGCCGCTCGGCAGCAACCGAACACCTACCTGTGGGGCGGCAGCCTGGGCCCCGATTACGACTGCTCCGGCCTGGTGCAGCGGGCCTTTGCCAGCGCCGGCATCTGGATCCCGCGGGATGCCTACCTGCAGGAGCGCTTCTGCCAGCCGGTGGCGGTGCAACCCGGCCAAACCCAGCTGCTGGCCCCCGGCGACCTGATGTTCTTCGGCACGCCCCAACGCTGCACCCATGTGGGCCTGCACCTGGGCGGGGGGCGCTACCTGCACAGCTCCGGCATTGCCCATGGCCGCAATGGCATCGGGCTCGACGACCTCGCGCCCCACAACCCCCACCCGGTGGCGCGTCATTACCGGCAAGAACTGCGAGGCGCCGGCCGGGTTATGCACAGCCATGACGGCAGCCCCCTGCCCGCCTAGGTTCGCCGCAAGAACAGGAGAACGATGAACCAGTTGGCGCCGGATCAACCCATTCCGGAACGTCTGGATCTCTCCGTGGTGGTGCCCCTCTACAACGAGGAGGAGAGCCTGCCCCAACTGGTCGAGCAACTGCTGGCCGCGGTGCGGCCCCTAGGCCTGGCCTTTGAGTTGGTGCTGGTGGACGACGGCTCACGCGACGACACCGCCGGCGTGCTGAGCCGGCTGACCGCCACGGCGCCCGAGCTGGTGGCGGTGCTGTTGCGCCGCAACTACGGCCAAACCGCCGCCATCGCCGCTGGATTTGATGCCAGTCGCGGAGCAGTGCTCGTCACCCTCGATGGCGACCTCCAAAACGACCCCGCCGACATCCCCTTGCTGCTCAGCGAGCTCAACCGGGGCTACGACCTGGTGAGTGGCTGGCGCCACCAACGCCAGGATGCGGCCCTGCAACGCCTGCTGCCCAGCCGGATCGCCAACCGCCTGATCGCCCGGGTGACCGGAGTGCGACTGCACGACTACGGCTGCTCGCTCAAGGCCTACCGGCGCGAAGTGGTGAGCGACCTCAACCTCTACGGCGAGCTGCACCGCTTCCTGCCGGCCCTGGCCTTCATCGAAGGAGCGCGGATCAGCGAAGTGAAGGTGAACCACCACCCCCGGCGCTTTGGCGAGAGCAAATACGGGCTGGATCGCACCTTCCGGGTGCTGATGGACCTGCTGACGGTGTGGTTCATGAAGCGATTTCTGACCCGACCGATGCACGTGTTCGGCTTCGGGGGCCTGGCTGCCATGGGGGTGGGCCTGCTGATCGGCCTCTGGCTCGTCGGCGAAAAGCTCCTGCTGGGCAGCGACATCGGCGATCGGCCCCTGCTGCTGATGGCCCTGCTCAGTTTTCTGACGGGTGTGCAGCTGTTCTGCTTTGGCCTGCTGGCCGAGCTGCAGATGCGCACCTACCACGAAAGCCAGGGCCGGCCGATCTACCGGGTGCGGGCCACATTGCGGGGCAACGGCAGCGGCGGCTGAAGGCCGGCTGCACAGCTGCGGCCACGGAAGCGCTCCATCGCGCGGGCCGCTGCCTGCACCACGGCGGGATCGACGTCGCGTAGGCCACGGGCCAACAGGGGCAGGCTGGCCCGCTGCCCCCAAACGCCCGCCGCTTCGATGGCGGCCAGGCGCTCGGGTGCCGGCCCCGCCAACTGAAGGGTAAGAGCCCTCAGGAAGTGCGCTCGCTCACGGGCCGTCACGGGCAGCAGCGGCCGGGATCGTGCAGCCAGCTCATCAGCCTCTGTCACCGCGGCGGGCTCGGCGCCACCAGCCACCAAAGCAATCTGGGCCCGGTTCAAAGCCGCTACGGCCTGCGAATCGAGGGCCACCCCCAGGGTCGGGCGACGACGGGCCAACAACCAAAACGAGGCAGCCACGATGGCCGCAACGGCGGTCAGCAAAGACGGGGGCATGGATTGAACTTTTATGTCGCCCCTGCAGGGGCATTGGGGCCCCTTTAGGGGGGCTCCCTACAGTATCGATGGTTGCTATTGGCCCGCGCCATGACTGGAGAATTCGCTGCCGCTTGGATGCCCTCGGTGTTCGTACCCCTTGTGGGAATCCTCGGCCCAGCCGTGGCCATGGCCCTGCTGTTCAACGTGATCGAAGCCCGCGACTGAGCTCCAGCCGGAGCCGTTGCCCTGCCTCACCGCTTTCCCCCCGCCACCATGACCGTGACCCCCGTGGCCGACCCCTGCGTCGGCAATCTGGCCACCCCCGTTAACAGCAGCTATTTCAGCAGGGCCTTCCTGAACGCCCTGCCGGCCTACCGCCCGTCGCTCTCCCCCAACCGCCGGGGACTGGAAGTGGGCATGGCCCACGGCTTCTTCCTCTACGGACCATTCACGATCTGCGGGCCGCTGCGTCTCACCGAGTACGCCAGCACCGCTGGCCTGCTGGCCACCATCGGCTTGGTGTCGATCCTGACGGTGTGCCTGTCGATCTACGGCACCGCCGGCAACGGACCCAACATCCAGCCCGCTGACGCCACCATCGACAACCCTCCCGCCGACCTGTTCACCAAGGCAGGCTGGGCTGAATTTGCCAGCGGCTTCTGGCTCGGCGGTTGCGGCGGCGCCGCCTTTGCCTGGTTCCTGGCCGGCACCGCCATCGTGGCTCCGCTGGTGAACATCGCCGGCGGCGTCTGGAGCGTCGGCTGAGCCTGAGCCCCAAAGCCCGGCCATCCCATCAAGCCCCAGCCCCGCTTCGGCGGGGCTTTTTTGATGCGTGGGTGCACGGGGAGCGATCGGCGCCAACATTGGCGCAGCCCCGATGCCCGATGGTGCGATGCCAGACGATTCCATGCCAGGCCGCAATCGACAGCGGAGGCTGCTGCAGTTCAGCCTGGCGCTCGTGGGCAGCAGCGTCCTGCTCGCGGCCTGCCAGAAAGGCGCTCCCCAGTTGCCGGCCCAACCAACGCTGCCGGCCCCAAATGCAGCGGGACAACCCCAGGCGGATCAACAGGCTGAAGCAGCCAAGCTGGCGCAGCAAAGGATCGAGCAAGCAGCCCTGAAGCAAGGCTGGAGCGCAGGTCACCGCGCCACCGTGACCTGCCTGCAGGGAGAACGCGCCCAGACCGACGGCAATGAGCTGCGCTGCGAAGACCAGGCCTACGTGGAGCAGAACTACAGATCAAGCAACAACCGATGAACCATGGAGGGGCAACCGCTGAGCCGTGCATCTCGGTGTGTCGCCACCCAATGAAAGCCAATAAAAAACCCCGGCATGTGCCGGGGTTGGTTCGTCCCTCAAGGAGAAGGCAAGGGCTGAAGGATCAGCCGAACTTGCCCGAGGTGGAGGCGATCAGGAAGGCGGCATACGTGAGGATGTAGCCGATCGTGAAGTGGGCCAGGCCCACCACGCGAGCCTGAACGATCGAGAGAGCGACGGGCTTATCGCGCCAGCCCACCAGGTTGGCGAGCGGCGTGCGCTGATGCGCCCAAACGATGGTCTCGATCAGTTCCTGCCAATAACCGCGCCAGGAGATCAGGAACATGAAGCCGGTGGCCCACACCAGGTGACCGAACAGGAACATCCAGGACCAGACGGCCAGGTTGTTGCTGCCAAACGGGTTGTAGCCGTTGATCAGCTGGGAGGAGTTGAGCCACAGGTAGTCGCGGAACCAGCCCATGAGATAGGTGCTGGATTCGTTGAACTGAGCCACGTTGCCCTGCCAGATGGCGAGGTGCTTCCAGTGCCAGTAGAAGGTGACCCAGCCCACGGTGTTCAGGGCCCAGAAGACGCTCAGATAGAAGGCATCCCAGGCGCTGATGTCGCAGGTGCCGCCACGGCCGGGGCCGTCGCAGGGGAAGGAGTAGCCGAAGTCCTTTTTATCGGGCATCAGCTTGGAACCCCGGGCATCCAGGGCGCCCTTCACCAGGATCAGGGTGGTGGTGTGCAGACCTAGGGCGATGGCGTGGTGAACCAGGAAGTCGCCAGGGCCGATCTGCAGGAACAGGTCGTTGCCGCCATTGATGGCATCAATCCAGCCAGGCAGATACACCGCACTGGCAGTGCTGGCCGCGCTAGCGGAGTTGGAGAGCAGCACATCGAAGCCGTACATGGCCTTACCAGAGGCGGCCTGCACGAACTGTGCGAACACAGGCTCCACCAGGATCTGCTTCTCGGGGGTACCGAAGGCCACCACCACGTCGTTGTGGACGTAGAGGCCGAGGGTGTGGAAACCGAGGAACAGAGACACCCAGCTCAGGTGGCTGATGATCGCTTCTTTGTGCTCGAGCATCCGAGCCAGGACGTTGTCCTTGTTGGCTTCGGGGTCGTAATCACGGATGAAGAAGATCGCACCGTGAGCGAAGGCACCGCACATCAGGAAGATGGCGATGTACTGGTGGTGGGTGTAAAGCGCAGCCTGCGTTGTGTAGTCCTTGGCGATAAACGCGTAGGACGGCATCGCATACATGTGCTGCGCCACCAGGCTGGTCACAACGCCCAGGGAAGCCAGGGCCAGACCGAGCTGGAAGTGGAGCGAGTTGTTGATGGTGTCGTAGAGACCCTTGTGGCCAGCGCCGAGGTCACCAGGGGTGCCCTTGGGCGGGTTGTGGGCTTCGAGGATCTCGCGGATCGAGTGGCCGATACCGAAGTTGGTCCGGTACATGTGGCCGGCAATCACAAACAGACAGCCAATCGCCAGGTGGTGATGGGCAATGTCGGTGAGCCAGAGGGCCTCACTCTGAGGGTGGAAACCACCCAGGAAGGTGAGGATGGCGGTGCCTGCGCCTTCTGAAGTACCGAACACCTGGTAGGCGGTGTCGGGATTCTGGGCATAGACACCCCAGTTGCCGGTGAAGAACGGAGCCAGACCGGCGGGGTGCGGGAGCACGGAGAGGAAGTTGTCCCAACCCACGTGCTGACCACGGGCCTCAGGGATGGCCACGTGAACCAGGTGACCGGTCCAGGCGATGGAGCTGAAACCGAAGAGCACCGCCAGGTGGTGGTTCAGCCGGGATTCAGCGTTCTTGAACCAGGCCAGGGAAGGCCGGAACTTGGGCTGCAGGTGGAGCCAGCCAGCGAACAGAGCCCAGGCCGACAGGATCATCATGAAGATGGAACCCTGATAAAGCTCGGCGTTGGTTTTCATCCCGATCGTGTACCACCAGTGGTACAGACCCGAATACGCAATGTTCACCGGAGAGGAGGCGCCCGCCTGGGTGAAGGCGGCAATCGCGCCCTGGCCGAAGTGGGGATCCCAGATCGCGTGAGCGATGGGACGGACATGCAGCGGATCGGCGACCCACTGCTCAAAGTTGCCCTGCCAGGCGATATGGAACAGGTTGCCCGAAACCCAGAGGCCAATGATGGCCAGGTGACCGAAGTGGGTGGAGAACAGCTTTTGGTAAAGCCGCTCCTCGGTCATGCCGTCGTGGCTCTCGAAATCGTGAGCCGTGGCAATGCCGTACCAAATACGGCGGGTTGTCGGGTCCTGTGCCAGACCCTGGCTGAACGAAGGAAATTTCGTTGCCATTGGGAAAGGTCAGGAAAGGTCAGCCGACCGCGACGATGCGGGCCAGGAAAAATGCCCAGGTTGTTGCGATACCGCCCAACAGATAGTGAGCGACACCGACGGCACGACCCTGGGTGATGGAGAGCGCCCGCGGCTGGATGGCGGGAGCAACCCTCAGCTTGTTGTGAGCCCAGACGATGGACTCGATCAGCTCTTGCCAGTAGCCGCGGCCACTGAACAGGAACATCAGGCTGAAGGCCCAGATGAAGTGGGCTCCCAGGAACATCAGACCGTAAGCACTGGAGCTCGAGCCGTAGCTGTTGATCACCTGTGCGGCCTGGGCCCAGAGGAAGTCCCGCAGCCAACCATTGATGGTGATGGCGCTTTGGGCGAAGTTGCCATTGGTGATGTGCTGGACGCTGCCGTCAGCGTTGACGGTGCCCCACACGTCGCTCTGCATTTTCCAGGAGAAGTGGAAAATGACGATCGACAGGGAGTTGTACATCCAGAACAGGCCGAGGAACACGTGGTCCCAAGCCGACACTTGGCAGGTGCCGCCACGGCCGGGGCCGTCGCAGGGGAAGCGGAAGCCCAGATTCGCCTTGTCGGGGACGAGGCGGGAGCTACGCGCATACAGCACACCCTTGAGCAGGATCAGCACCGTCACGTGAATCGTGAAGGCGTGGATGTGGTGGACCATGAAGTCGGCCGTTCCCAGGGGGATCGGACCAGCGGCCACCTTGCCACCCACCGCCACAACAGTGCCGTTGAACACTTCGCTCACCCCCGCCAGGGCGTTGGGAGCGGTGCTGCCGGCAGCAGCGGCGTGCAGACCCTGGATCCACTGCGCGAAGACAGGCTTCAGGGCAATGGCGGAGTCGCTGAACATGTCCTGGGGACGACCCAGGGCACGCATGGTGTCGTTGTGGATGTAGAGGCCGAAGCTGTGGAAGCCGAGCCAGATGCACACCCAGTTGAGGTGGCTGATCAGGGCGTCACGGGCCTTCAGCACCCGGTCGAGCACGTTATCGACGTGCTTGGCAGGGTCGTAATCGCGAATCATCGCGATGGCGGCGTGGGCGCCAGCACCCACGATCAGGAAGCCCCCAATCCAGGTGTGGTGGGTGAAGATCGACAGCTGGGTCGGGTAGTCGATGCCGATGTAGGGATACGGCGGCATCGCATACATGTGCTGAGCCACGATGATGGTCAGCGACCCCAGCAGGGCCAGGTTCACAGCCAGCTGGGCGTGCCAGCTGGTGGTCATGAACTCGAAGAGTCCGTCATGACCATTGGGAGCCGGGAACAGCAGGGGATCACCCTTCTGACCCTCGAGGATCTCCTTGATGCTGTGGCCGATGCCCCAGTTGGTGCGGTACATGTGGCCAGCCACGATGAACAGCACCGCAATCGCCAGGTGGTGATGGGCGATGTCGGTCATCCACAGGCTGCCGGTCACAGGATTCAGACCACCCTTAAAGGTGAGGAAATCGCTGTAGGCCGCCCAGTTGCCCGTGAAAAAGGCTGAGGTGCCCGCCCCGAAACCGGGGAACAACTGGGCGATCACGTCCTGGTTCAGGAACTCGTGGGGCAGAGGGATATCTGCGTAGGTGGCGATGGTCTTGCCATTGAGCGCTAGCGGCTTGCCGGCGTCGATGGCCTCCATCAGCGCATTGGTGGGCAGGGACACATGCAGGAGGTGCCCTGTCCAGGAGAGGGAGCCGAGACCAAGCAGACCGGCCAGATGGTGGTTGAGCATCGACTCAACGTTCTGGAACCACTCGAGCTTGGGGGCTGCCTTGTGGTAGTGGAAGACGCCCGCATTGAGCATCAAGCCGGCCATCACCAGAGCGCCGATGGCCAGGGCCAACAGCTGGGTTTCGTTGGTGATGCCCCAGGCCCTCCACACATGGAAGAGACCGGAGGTGATCTGAATGCCGTGGAAGCCGGCACCCATATCGCCATTAAGGATTTCCTGGCCAAAGATCGGCCAAACCACCTGCGCCGAAGGCTTGACGTGCAGGGGGTCGGTCAACCAACCGGTGTAGTTGGAGAAGCGCGCTCCGTGATAGAAGGCGCCGCTCAGCCAGATGAAGATGACGGCCAGATGGCCGAAGTGAGCCGAAAAGATCTTGCGAGAGACCTCTTCGAGGTCACTCGTGTGGCTGTCGAAGTCGTGAGCATTGGCGTGGAGGTTCCAAACCCAGGTTGTGGTTTTGGGACCCTTGGCAAGGCTGCGATCGAAATGGCCGGGCTTGCCGAACAGTTCGAAGGTGGCCGGAACGGGGTTCCGGTCGACCATGGCCTTCGCCTTTTCCCCACGCTCTGGTGGGCTGATGGTCATCGAGACGTTCCTCGAGGGACGGGGTCGAGGTGGTGGGCCACCCCTGCAGCAGACCGGGAGGCCTGCCGTTGGGCCCCATGGCCGCTTTCGCTGCCATGGGCACCAGCCGGGAAGAGGCATCGCGAAACCGCGAAACCGCTTGCCACAACTGGAGCTTGGGGCCCCAAATAGGGGACCGCTGGCGGAAGTATAGGGGCCGTTTCCGAGGGGGTTTGAGTTGCAGTTACAAAGGTTCAATCCCGGCGCTTCCAAGGCCAGCACTGGGCTTTACAGAACAGAAAGAATCATCGACATTGACCTTCTTTTGACTTGATCGTTATTACTTAATGACCAAAATTCAACCTGTAACAGTCTCTGGATTTCCAGGGTGGCCCGGCCCAGCAGAATGCCCGCAGAACCAGCTGAGCAACCCAGCGTGGGCGCAGGCAGCGCAATCCATCCAGCCCGTCCCCAACCGGGGGCGCACCAGGGCGGATCGCCCGCCCCCAGGCGGCCGATCCGCTGGTGGCAGCCCCTGATGTCGGGCCTGCTGGCGTTGCTGCTACTGCTGCCCGCGGGTTGCAACCGGCTTTCCAGCACGCGGGGGGGCGAGGCAGCAACCCCACCCCTGAGCCCCCAGGGCCCCAGTGGCCGCCTGCAGGAAGTGGCCCCGCCCATCGCCGTGCAGCAGCTCCAGTCAGCGCTGGGCGAGCACAACCCCCAGGTGACGATCCTGGCGCCGCAGGATGGCGTCAACCTGCCCAACGGCCCCGTATCCCTGCGCCTGCGGGTGCGCGATTGGCCGCTGGTCGATGCCGGCGCCCTGGGGCTCGGGCCCCATGTGGTGGTTCAGGTTGATGACCAGGCGCCCGTACGCCTGTCCCGGTCTACCGCGACCGCCAGCCCAGCCAGCCTCCAGATCGACCTGCCAGCCCTTACCCCTGGCAGCCACCGCATCACCGCCTATGCGGCCCGGCCCTGGGGAGAAGCGGTGAAAAGCCCAGGGGCCTGGGACCAGATCCGGGTGCACCGGGTCGCCGCCAATCCCCTGGCGATTCCCCAAGCAGGAAGCCCCCAGTTGATCCCGGTCAGCCCTGGGGACCTGGCAGGCCGGCAGCCGGTGCTGCTCGACTGGCTGCTGCTGGATGCCCCCCTCCAGGGCCTGCGCGACAACGACGGCAGCTGGCGTCTGCGGGTGACCGTGAACGGCGACAGCTTTTTGGTGGATCAAAACGCGCCCCTCTGGCTCAAGGGATGGCAAACCGGCAGCAACAGCGTGCTGTTGGAGCTGGTGGATGGGCGCGGCGAGCCCCTCAACCCTCCGTTCAACACCGTGGTGTCTGAAGTGGTTCTGGATGCTGCCGGCCCCGGGCCGATCTGGCAGCGGGGCCGACTGAGCGACGACGAGCTGGCCCAACTGCTGGGCAACGCGCCCCCACCCCCAGCAGAACCCCAGCCCAAGGCCGAACCTGAGGCCGAACTTGAGGCTGCGCCAAAACCCGAACCCGAACCCGAACCCCAGCCAGAGCCAGAGCCGGCAACAGAGCCCCAGGCCGAGGAGCCGCAAGCAGCGGAGCCGGAGCTCGAGGCCAGTCCGGATGTCGAGCCCGCCCCAGAGCCCATAGGCGCGGAGACCCCCAGCACCGCCACCGAACCCAGTCCAGACCCCAGTCCTGAGGGCCAGCTCGCACCCATGCCCCTGGTGCCGGTCAGTTCGGAGCGCATCGCGCCATCCACCAGTCTGGAAGGCTCAGCGCGCAATCAAGTGAACGCCGACGGCTCCCTCCTCAAGCCCAAGCCCCAGGGGCCCCTGTCCGGGTTGCGTCAGAAGCTAGGCGCGTGACGTCCCATACGAGCCTCAACGCGACGCACAACGCCGACGGAGCGCCGCGCCGTCCGATCTGGGCGCTGGGCTTCAGTGCGGCCAGCACGCCCCTGCTGGAACGGCTGGCCCAGGCGGGCCTGGTCGATGGCCGGGTCGGCCCAGACGACGAGCCGACGCCGCGGGACTGCCTGGCGGACCAATGGCCATCGGCCGGTGCGTTTGTGATCGTCGGGGCCTGCGGTCTGGTGACCCGCCTGATCGCCCCGCTGCTCACGGGCAAGGACAGTGATCCGGCAGTGGTGGTGGTGGATGCCGAGGGCCGCTTCGCCATTCCCCTGCTCGGTGGCCATGCCGCCGGCGCGGATCGGCTCAGCCAGCGGATCGCCGCCAGCTTCGGTGGCCAGGCGGTGCTCACCGGCGCCACCGCCGCCGCTGCACGACTGAGTCTGGACAGCTTCGGCACCGCCTGGGGCTGGCGCCGGGGGGCTGGCGATTGGAACGCACTGATGCACGCGGCCGCCAGGGGGGAAGAGCCTGTCGCGGTGGAGGCCCGCCATGGCAGTCGCCGCTGGCTCGAGCTGCCGGCCGCCGCTGGCCTGCAAACGGTCTGCAGTCCCGACGCCGCCTCCAGCCCCGAAGCGGCCCATCCAGCCATGGTGGTGGACATCCACGCGGGGCAGGGCTGCCGCTGGCACCCGCCCAGCCTGTGGCTGGGTCTTGGCTGTGAACGCAACACCAGCCTGAGCCTGCTGGAGCGCCTGGTGGATCAAACCCTGGCGGAGCTGCAGCTGGCACCTGAGGCCGTGGCCGGGCTGGCCAGCATCGACCGCAAGGCCGATGAACCGGCCTTGCTGGCCCTAGCCGCCCAGCGGCAATGGCCCGTTCGCTGGTTTGCAGCAGCGAGCCTGGCCGAGGTGCCGGTGCCCAATCCCTCTGCGGCCGTGGCCGCAGAGATGGGCACCGCCAGCGTGGCGGAGGCCGCCGCTCTGCTGGTTTCGGGCCCTGGGGCGCAGCTGCTGCAGGCCAAACGCATCGAACGCACCAGCGGCGGTGAGCAGGGGGCCGCCACCCTGGCGATTGCTCTGGCGGAAAGCCAATGGGCCCCCCAGCGGGGTCAGCTGCACCTGGTGGGCAGCGGCCCGGGCAGCCTGGATCTGCTCACCGGCGATGCCCGGCGCGCCCTGGCTGACGCCACCGTCTGGGTGGGCTATGGCCTCTACCTCGACCTGCTCGAGCCCCTGCGGCGTCCGGATCAACTGCGCTGTGATGGCCAACTCACCGAGGAGCGGGCCCGCTGCGCCCTGGCCCTGGAGCTGGCGAGCCAGGGGCTGAACGTGGCCCTGGTGTCATCGGGCGACAGCGGCATCTACGCCATGGCCGGCCTGGCCCTGGAGTTGTGGCTGGCCCAACCAGCGGATGGACGCCCCAGCTTCGCCGTCCATCCGGGCATCTCGGCGCTGCAGCTGGCCGCCGCGCGGGCTGGTGCCCCATTGATGCACGACTTCTGCACCATCAGCCTCAGCGATCGACTCACGCCCTGGGCCGTGATCGAGCGACGGCTGCAGGCTGCCGCCACAGGGGATTTCGTCGTGGCGCTCTACAACCCGCGGTCCCAGGGGCGCGACTGGCAACTGGCCCGGGCCCAAGAGCTGTTGCTCCAAGGCCGGCCAGCCAGCACCCCGGTGGCCCTCGCCCGCCAGCTCGGACGAGCCGACGAGGCCGTGAGCCTGCATACCCTGGGCGAACTTCCGGTGGAGCAGGTGGACATGCTCACCCTGGTGCTCGTGGGCAACAGCAGCAGCTATGCCCGCGATGGCCGCATGGTGACTCCCCGCGGCTACCCGGGGGCCGAGCTCAGCTGAGCCGAAGCCATGGAAGAAAAAATCGGGATGACAGGATTCGAACCTGCGGCCCCTTCGTCCCGAACGAAGTGCGCTACCAAGCTGCGCTACATCCCGATGGAGCGACTTTAGGGGATGGCCTCCGCCCAACCCCCCTGATCCCGGTGGCTTTCTAAAGTCTCGTCCAGCCCTTCCTTCGGCCCCACCGGCCTGCGTTGCGCCGTGCTCAAACCCGACTGGCTGCGCGTCAAGGCCCCCCAGCGGGAACGGATCGGCGAGGTGGCCGACCTGCTGCTGGACCTGAAGCTCAACACCGTCTGCCAGGAGGCCAGCTGCCCCAACATCGGCGAGTGCTTCGCCGGCGGCACCGCCACCTTCTTGATCATGGGGCCGGGCTGCACCCGCGCCTGCCCCTACTGCGATATCGACTTCGACAAGAGCGTGCGGGAGCTCGATCCCACCGAGCCTGAGCGCCTGGGGGAAGCGGTGGCCCGGCTGGGGCTCAAGCACGTGGTGATCACCTCGGTGAACCGCGACGACCTGGCCGATGGCGGCGCCAGCCAGTTTGTGGCTTGCATCGAGCAGGTTCGCGCCCGCTCACCGCTCACCACGATCGAGCTGCTGATCCCAGATTTCTGCGGCAACTGGGAGGCGCTGGCCGCCGTGATGGAGGGCGCCCCCGAGGTGCTCAACCACAACATCGAAACGGTGCCTCGGCTCTACAAGAAGGCCAGGCCCCAGGGCATCTACGAACGCTCGCTGGAGCTGCTGCAACGGGTGCGGCAAGGCTGGCCGCGCACCTACACCAAATCCGGCCTGATGACCGGCCTGGGCGAAACCGACACGGAGGTGCTCGAGGTGATGGCCGATCTACGACGCCACCAGGTGGACATCGTGACCATCGGCCAGTACCTCTCCCCGGGCCCCAAACATCTGCCGGTAGACCGGTTCGTGACCCCTGAGCAATTCGACGGCTTCCGCCGCCATGGCGAAGAGGCCCTGGGCTTCCTGCAGGTGGTGAGCACCCCGCTCACCCGCAGCAGCTACCACGCCGGTGAGGTGCAGCGGCTGATGCGGCAGTACCCCCGCTGAGCGGGGAGGGGGGCGCTAGGCCGCCACCGCCTGCCGCTCGGCCAGGCCCACGGTGGCCTTCTCGCTGGGGGGTACCAGCAGCTTGAAGCGGGCCTTCCAGTTGCTCCAATCGGCCAGGATCGCCGCGGCCTTGGCGCTGCCGGTGGCCTGCAGGTGGGCCTCCAGCAGGGGCTTGAGCAGGGCCTCCTGCTCCGGGGTTGTGAGCTCGGCAATCGCCACGATCTCGGGATTGACCCGCTCCGTCAGACCGCCGGTTTCATCAAGGATGAAAGCCACACCGCCGGTCATGCCGGCGGCCACGTTGCGGCCCGTGGAACCGAGCACCACCACCACACCGCCGGTCATGTACTCGCAGCAGTGGTCGCCGGCGCCTTCCACCACGGTGCGGGCACCGCTGTTGCGCACGGCGAAGCGCTCACCGGCGCGGCCGAGGGCAAACAGCTCACCGCCTGTGGCGCCGTAGAGGCAGGTATTGCCCAGGATCACCTGGCTGCCTGGATCCTGCACGCCGGCGGGGGGCACCACGGTGAGGCGGCCGCCGTTGAGACCCTTGCCCACGTAGTCGTTGGCTTCACCCACCAGGCGCACGTTCATGCCCTGGAGCACGAAGGCCCCGAAGCTCTGACCGGCGGCCCCTTCGTAGGTGAGGTCAAGCTGGCCAGCGAAGCCTGTGTTGCCATGGCGCGCGGCGATTTCGCCGGAGAGGCGGGCGCCCACGCTGCGGTCGGTGTTCACGATCGCCAGGCTGCGGGCCACACGGCCATGCCCCTCGATGGCGGCCATCACCTCGGCGTCGGCCAGGAGCTGGTCTTCCAAGATGTGCCCATTGCCATGGGCCTCGAGATCGTGCTGCAACCAGCGGCGATCGGCCGCTGCTGGAATCGGATCGATCAGGCAGGAGAGATCAAGGGCCTGGGTTTTGGCCAGCTGCACGGTGCGGGCCTGCAGCAGCTCGGTGCGGCCGATCAGATCTTCGAGGCGGGCCACGCCGAGCACGCTCAGCAGCTGGCGCACCTCCTCGGCCACGAACAGGAAGAAATTCACCACGTGCTCTGGCACGCCGGGGAAGCGCTTGCGCAGGTTCTCCTTCTGGGTGGCCACCCCCACGGGGCAGTTATTGGTGTGGCAAACGCGGGCCATGATGCAGCCCTCGGCGATCATCGCCACCGACCCGAATCCGTATTCCTCAGCGCCCAGCAGGGCGGCGATGATCACGTCCCAGCCGGTCTTGAGGCCGCCATCGGCGCGCAGCAGCACCCGATCGCGCAGGCCATTTTCCAGCAGGGAACGGTGCACCTCGGTGAGGCCCAGCTCCCAGGGGCTGCCGGCATGCTTGATCGAGCTCAACGGTGAGGCACCGGTGCCGCCGTCGTGGCCGGAGATCTGGATCACATCGGCATTGGCCTTGGCAACCCCGGCGGCGATCGTGCCGATGCCGATCTCGGCCACCAGCTTCACGCTCACCTTGGCGGCGGGATGCACCTGGTGGAGGTCGTGGATCAGCTGGGCCAGATCCTCAATCGAATAGATGTCGTGGTGGGGTGGTGGCGAGATCAGCGCCACGCCGGGCTTGCTGTTGCGCAGCCAGGCGATGTAGGGATCCACCTTGGGGCCCGGCAGCTGGCCGCCCTCACCGGGCTTGGCCCCCTGGGCCACCTTGATCTCCAGCTGCCGGCCGCTGCGCAGGTATTCAGGGGTCACGCCGAAACGGCCCGAGGCGATCTGCTTGATCGCCGAGCAGGCGGTATCGCCGTTGCGCAGGCCCTTGAGCGTGGGCAGGGTGGCGGAACGCCCCTCCCCGTCCACATCGTTGAGGGTGTGGAAGCGAGCTGGGTCTTCGCCGCCCTCGCCGCTGTTGCTCTTGCCGCCGATGCGGTTCATGGCGATGGCCAGCACCTCGTGGGCCTCCCGCGAGAGCGCCCCCAGGCTCATGCCACCGGTGCAGAAGCGGCTGCAAATGCTCTCGATGCTCTCCACCTGCTCGATGGGCAAGGGAGCGGGTGCGGGCTTGAGCTCCAGCAGGTCGCGCAGGGCGGTGACCGGCCGGTTTTCCAGCAGGGTTTTGTAGGTGGAGAAGTGGTCGTAGCCAGGGCCGGCCTTCACGGCCGCATGCAGGGCCTTGGCCATCTCCGGGCTGTTGAGGTGGTATTCGCCGCCGGTGCGGTATTGCACAAAGCCCATGAATTCGAGCTTGGTGCGGTTGAGCTCGGGGAAGGCCTTGGCGTGGAAGCTCAGGGTTTCGCTGGCCAGCTCGCCCAGGCTCAGACCCGCCACCCGGCTGGTGGTGCCCTTGAAGGCCAGCGCGATCAGGTCGGCACCGAGGCCGATCGCCTCAAAGATCTGGGCGCCGTGGTAGCTCGCCAGCAGCGAGATGCCGATCTTGGACAGGATCTTGCGAAGGCCATCTTCCAGGGCCTTGCGCACATTGGCCTGAGCCTGGTCGGGCGTGAGGGCCGGCAACTTGCCGGTTTCGATCAGCTTCTGCACGCGGGGGTGAGCCAGCCAGTGGCGGGTGGTTTCCCAGGTGAGCCAGGGGCATACAGCGCTGGCGCCGTAGCCGATCAGGCAGGCCAAATGATGGGTACTCCAACACTGGGCCGTGTCCACCACCAGGGAGGCCTGCAGCCGCAGCCCCAGGTTCAGCAGGTGATGGTGCACCGCCCCCACCGCCAGCAGAGGCGGGATGGTGGTGATGGTGGCCGTGATCCCACCGCTGGGGCCGCCACGATCACTGAGCACCAGGATCTGGGTGCCACCGCGCACGGCCGCCTCCGCCTCCGCCTTGAGGCGCTCCACCGCAGCCGCCAGGCCCCCAGGCCCAGCAGTGATCGGCATCAAGGTGGAGAGCGTGGTGGCGGGCAAACCTTGCTCGGCCACCGCCGCCAGCTCCGCCTCATTGAGGATCGGGCTGGCCAGGTGCAGCACCGCGGCCGAGGCGGCCTCCGGCTTCAGGGGCGAGCCCCGCTTGCCCAGGTGCATCTCCAGGCTCATCACCAGCTTTTCCCGCAGGGGATCGATCGGCGGGTTGGTGACCTGGGCGAAGCGCTGCTTGAAATAGTCGTAGAGCAGGTGCGGCTTATCGGAGAGCACCGCCAGGGGGATGTCGTCACCCATGCAGTAGGTGGGCTCCTTGGCCGCGCCGGCCATGTCCTCGATCACCAGCTCAAAGTCTTCAGCGGTGAAGCCAAAGGCCGTTTGCTGCTGCAGCAGCTCCAGATCGCCCAGCTGGCGCTCCTGCTTCCAGGGCTGGGCCGCCAGGCTGCGGCGATGCTCCGCCAGCCAGGCGCCGTAGGGGTGACGGCCCGCCACCTCCTGCTTCACATCCCAGTTGCGCAGCAGGCGGCCCTGCTCCAGATCCACCGCCAGCATCTGACCAGGGCCCAGGCGGCCCTTTTCGATGATGCGGCTCTCATCGAGCTCCACCACGCCGGTTTCTGAGCCCATCACCACGAAGCCGTCGCTGGTGATGCAGTAGCGGGCCGGGCGCAGGCCATTGCGATCCAGGGTGGCGCCGACGCTGCGGCCATCGGCGAACACCAGCAGGGCCGGGCCGTCCCAGGGCTCCTGGGTGCAGGCGGAATACTCGTAGAAGGCCGTGATCTCGGGCTTGTCGGCCAGATCGGGCTGATCGCGGAAGGCCTCTGGCACCAGGGTGAGCAGGCTCTCCGTGATGGGCCGGCCGCTGCGCACCAGCAGCTCGAGGGTGGCGTCGAGGTTGGCCGAGTCGCTGAAGGCGGCATTCACCACCGGCTTGAGGTCGCCAGCGGCCTCACCCCAAACCGCATCGAGGCTGGCCTCCGAAGCCCGGGCCCAGTTGAGGTTGCCCAGCAGGGTGTTGATCTCGCCGTTGTGGCCCAACAGCCGCATGGGCTGGGCCAGGGGCCAGCGGGGCAGGGTGTTGGTGCTGAAGCGGCGGTGGTACACCGCATAGCTCACGGCAAAGCGCGCATCGCGCAGGTCGCCATAGAAGGCGGCGAGCACCTCCGAGCGCACCATGCCCTTGTACACAACCGTGCGGCTGCTCAGGGAGGCGAAGTAGAGGTCGCTGGGTCCAGGGCCCCAGGCCTCGCGGGCCCGGTCGCCGCAGCGGCGGCGCAGGCGAAACAGCACCGCCTCCGGGGCATCGCCGGCTTCGTCGGCGGCCAGCAGCCACTGCTCAATTGCCGGGGCAGTGCCCAGGGCCAGGGGGCCCAGCACCGCTGGATTCAGCGGCACCGCGCGCCAACCGAGGCTGCGAAGCCCCAGCTTGGCGGCCTCTTCGGCGCAGAAGGCTTTGGCCTGCTCGCGCTTGGTGGCATCGGCCGGCAGGAACACCATGCCCAGGCCGCGGGCACTGCCTTTGGCAGCCGCTGCCTCGGGCCACACCGCTTCCAGATAGCTCCAAGGGATGCCGCAGAGCACCCCGGCACCATCGCCGGAATCGCCATCGCCGCCGCAGCCGCCGCGGTGCTCCATGCAATCGAGGCCACGCAGGGCCTGCTGCAGCACCCAGTGGCTGGCTTCCCCCTTCAGGCTGGCCAGGAAGCCCACGCCGCAGGCGTCCTTCTCGCCCGCGACCGCCGCCGGTGCGGGGCTATCGCAATGGGGCCAAACGGGGCGAGGGGAACGAGGCATAACCCGAAACGGTCCGGCAGTTGATCTGACAGATCAGCGCTGCAGCACACCCGGAGGTGCCTGCAACAGCAGAACTTCCGATCCTAGGGATGTGCACCCCCCTGCCCCGGGCGCCCGAACGGCGAAGAGGGCTAGCGTTCAGCGCTGACGGCTGGGTGGGCCATGGCTTCCGCAGCTTCGCTGGCTCCCTGGCTCCTGGTTCTCCTGCTACCGGCGGCCAGCCGGGCCATCCCCCAAGCGGTGCCACCGCCGCCCCCACCACCGCCTCCACCTCCTGCCACAACGCCGGCCACACCTGCGGCTCCAGCCAGGCTCCCAGGGGCCAACCGTGCCCCCCGCCCTGAAACAGGCCAGCAGCGGCAGGGCAGCAGCCTGCGGATCAACGGCCGCACCCAAACGGCCCGTTGGCTTTGGGTTGGGCCATCCGGCGACCGCCCCACGCAACTCTGGATTCCGCTGGAGGTGCTTGAGAACCAGCTGGGGGTCACCAGCCGCAGCCGCAGCGACGGCTCCCTCGATCTGGAGTGGTTCGGCCAAGGGCTCCAGGTGGCTGCCAGCGCCCAGCGCAGCCTCGACGACGAGGTGGCCATCGAGGTGAGCCCGATGTTTCGCGCCCTCGGGGTGGCCATGCGGCAGGAGGGCAACCTGCTCAACCTCGAGCTGGCCAAGCCCCAGCTCCTGCAGGTGCGCCGCTCCACTCCGGGAAACATCCGACGCGTCGTCCTCGACCTCAGTGGTCCGGCTGTTCTGGAGGGCGACGCCGGCGGGCTGAGGGTCGATCTCACCAGCCGGAACGAGCAGCAGGTGCAGCTTCAGGGCCTCGGCCTGCTGGGCCAGCAGGCCGCCGCAGGCCTGAGCCTGAAGCCCGCCACGGGCAAGTTGGGCCATGTGTTCAGCCTGGGGGATCCGGCCCGGGTGGTGATCGAGTGGCCCGTTGAGGCCAGCGGCGCCTCAGCCAGCCCCGCCCCTCCGATTGACACCCGCCTGCAGGCCTTGCTCGGCAAGGAGGTGCAGTGGGATCGGCTGATTCGCCAGGGGGTGCGCATCAATGCGGTCCGCATCGATCCCCGCACCGCCCCCCTGCAGCTCCGGCCCCTGGCCAGGCCAGGGGGGATGGAAGGGCTCAGTTCGCTGGTGCAGCTCGCCAACCAGCAGCAGGCCTGGGTGGCCATCAACGGCGGCTACTTCAACCGGGTGCGGCGCCTGCCCCTCGGTGCCCTGAAGGACAACGGCCGCTGGCTGTCCGGACCCATCCTGAACCGGGGCGTGGCGGCCTGGGGCGAGCGCAGCCTGCCCCAATTCGGTCGTTTGCAGTTGCGCGAATGGATCGTGAGCCCGAGCGGCCAGCGGCTGCCGATCGTGGTGGTGAACAGCGGCTATGTGCAGCGCGGCATCAGCCGCTACACCGCCGACTGGGGGTCGAGCTACAAGGCCCTGAGCGGCTCGGAAACGGGCCTGCTGATCCAGGCGGGCAGTGTGCGGCAGCGGCTCGGCCCCGCCGAGCTCGACGCCGGCGTGCTCCTGCGGGGGGATGACCTGTTGCTGGTGGCTCGCGGCGGCGCAGAACTGCCCTGGGGGCCGGGCGAGCAACTCCAGCTCGAGAGCCGCCCGAGCAACGACCTGGGCCTGGCACCCCATGTGATCGGGGGCGGCCCCTTGCTGCTCCTGGACGGCCGCATTGTGCTCAATGGCGCCGCCGAGAACTTCAGCAGCTCCTTCCTCAGCCAAGGGGCGCCGCGCACCGTGCTGGCCAGCGACGACCAGCAGGTGTGGTTGATCACCATGGAAGGCACCCAGGACAGCGGACCCTCACTGGGGGAAACGGCCGCCCTGTTGCAGCAATTGGGACTGCGCCATGCCCTCAACCTCGATGGCGGCAGCTCCACCGGCCTGGTGCTGGGAGGCTCGCTGCATGTGAAGGGCAGAGGCGTGGCCGGCTCGGTGCATAACGGCGTGGGACTGGTGCCATGAAACGGCTGTGGAGCTGGCGAGTCCTGCCAAAGTGGAGGGCCGACCACCTCCCGAGCCCGCCATGCCCAAGGGTCACAGCCTGCGCGTGACCGCCGCCGCCGCAGCTGAGCTGGGGCGCCAGGCTGCCGTGGCCGGCACGCCCGGGATGATGCACCTCGACTTGGTGGAGGGCAGCTGCGAGCGTTGGGCCATCCGGCTGCGACCCGGCCATCTGGCGGGAACGCCGATCGCCCGCGCCGATGGCATCACCCTCTACGCCCCGGCTGAGCAGCTGACCCTGCTCACCGGTTTGAGCCTCGACTATCGCGGCGACATCAGCGGAGGCGGCTTTTTGGTGCGCCCCGGCGAAGGGGTGGTGAGCTGCGCCTGTGGCACCGCATTCAGCCGGGGAGGGGCGAGCCGACAGGCGACCCAGTAAGGTGACGGATTGTCGAAATCGGTCGGACGTCCGACCAATGTTCTCCGACCAGATCCCGGCCCTCGATGCCCACCATTCAACAGCTGATCCGTACTGAGCGCCAGAGTCTTTCTCGGAAGACAAAGTCGCCTGCCCTGCGCTCTTGCCCCGAGCGCCGTGGTGTCTGCACCCGCGTGTACACCTCCACTCCGAAGAAGCCGAACTCGGCCCTTCGCAAGGTGGCTCGCGTGCGCCTCACCTCCGGCTTCGAGGTGACGGCCTACATCCCCGGCATCGGCCACAACCTCCAGGAGCACTCTGTGGTGCTGATCCGCGGAGGTCGCGTCAAGGATCTGCCCGGCGTGCGCTACCACATCATTCGGGGCACCCTGGACACGGCTGGTGTGAAGGATCGCCGCCAGTCCCGTTCCAAGTACGGCGCCAAGACGCCGAAAGCCTGAGTTGACGTTGATTCAGCCGGTCAAGCCGCTGAATCGCTGCCAACTGCCTACCGGGCACCCGCCTGGGTCCCTGGTCCATTCCCCCCTCGTCCTTCCCGCTCCGGTCGACCATGTCTCGCCGCAATGCCGCCGAGAAGCGCCCCGTGCTTCCCGACCCTCAGTTCAACAGCCGCCTGGCCTCGATGATCGTGGCCCGACTGATGAAACACGGCAAAAAATCCACAGCCCAGCGCATCCTCTCGGACGCGTTTTCTCTGATCAACGACCGCACTGGCTCAGATCCGCTTGAGCTGTTCGAAACAGCCGTCCGCAACGCCACGCCCCTGGTGGAGGTGCGTGCCCGACGCGTAGGTGGCGCCACCTATCAGGTGCCGATGGAAGTGCGCCAGGAACGCGGCACCGCCATGGCCCTGCGCTGGTTGGTCAACTTCTCCCGGGCCCGCAACGGGCGCAGCATGGCCCAGAAATTGGCCGGCGAGCTGATGGATGCGGCCAATGAAGCCGGCAGCGCCGTTCGCAAGCGGGAAGAAACCCACAAGATGGCCGAAGCCAACAAGGCCTTCGCCCACTACCGCTACTGATTCCCTTCAGTTGCCCTTCAAGCGGCTGAAGTCCTGGGCGGCTTCAGCCCCTGCAGACCCAGTCTGTAGAGTGACGCCCTCGTTTTGTAGACCTCTCGGAGACCTCCCTCGTGGCCCGCGCCTTTCCACTGGAACGCGTAAGAAATATCGGTATTGCCGCGCACATTGATGCGGGCAAGACCACCACAACTGAACGGATTCTCTTCTATTCAGGCGTGGTGCACAAGATGGGCGAGGTGCACGACGGCGCCGCTGTCACCGACTGGATGGAGCAGGAGCGCGAGCGGGGCATCACCATTACTGCTGCGGCCATTTCCACCAGCTGGAAAGACAACCGCATCAACATCATCGACACCCCTGGTCACGTCGACTTCACGATCGAAGTGGAGCGCTCCATGCGGGTGCTGGACGGCGTGGTCGCCGTGTTCTGTGCCGTCGGCGGCGTTCAGCCCCAGTCGGAAACCGTGTGGCGCCAAGCTGATCGCTACAACGTGCCTCGGATCGTGTTCGTCAACAAGATGGACCGCACCGGTGCCAACTTCCTGAAGGTTTACGAGCAGATCAAAGATCGCCTTAAGGCCAATGCTGCCCCGATCCAACTGCCGATCGGCGCCGAAGGCGAGCTGAAAGGGATCATCGACCTGGTGCGCAACAAGGCGATCATTTACACGAATGATCTCGGCACAGACATCATCGAAAGCGAGATTCCAGCCGATATGAAGGACGAGGCCCAGGAATGGCGCCTCAAGCTGATGGAATCGGTCGCCGAATCCGACGAAAGCCTGATTGATGTCTTCCTCGAAAACGGCGAGCTCACAGAGGAGCAGCTGATCAAGGGCATCCGCAACGCCACCATTCATCACGGCATGGTGCCGATGGTGTGCGGCTCGGCCTTCAAGAACAAGGGTGTGCAGCTCGTGCTCGACGCCGTCGTCGACTACCTGCCCGCTCCTGTCGACGTGCCGCCGATCACCGGCCTGCTGCCTGATGGCACCGAGTCGAACCGCCCCTGCGACGACAGCGCCCCCTTCAGCGCCCTGGCCTTCAAGGTGATGGCCGACCCGTACGGGAAGCTCACCTTTGTGCGCATGTATTCGGGCGTGCTCAACAAGGGGAGCTACGTACTGAACTCCACCAAAGACAAGAAAGAGCGCATCTCCCGCCTGATTCTGCTCAAGGCCGATGACCGGGAAGAGGTGGATGAGCTGCGCGCCGGCGACCTGGGCGCCGTCCTGGGCCTCAAGGACACCACCACAGGCGACACCCTCTGCGTCGAGTCCGATCCGATCATTCTCGAATCGCTGTACATCCCCGAGCCAGTGATCTCGGTGGCCGTGGAGCCGAAAACCAAGGGCGACATGGAGAAGCTCTCCAAGGCACTCCAGTCCCTGTCGGAGGAAGACCCCACCTTCCGGGTCTCCACCGATCCGGAAACCAGCCAGACCGTGATTGCCGGCATGGGCGAACTCCACCTGGAAATCCTGGTGGATCGGATGCTGCGCGAATTCAAGGTGGAAGCAAACATCGGCGCCCCCCAGGTGTCGTATCGCGAAACCATTCGCTCCAGCTCCAAAGGCGAAGGCAAATTTGCTCGCCAAACCGGTGGCAAGGGCCAATACGGCCACGTGGTGATCGAAATGACCCCGGGCGAGCCGGGTTCAGGGTTCGAATTCGTCAACAAGATTGTTGGCGGCATCGTTCCCAAGGAGTACATCGGCCCCGCTGAAGCCGGCATGAAGGAGACCTGTCAATCCGGCGTGATTGCAGGTTTCCCCATGATCGACGTCAGGGCGACCATGGTCGACGGCTCCTATCACGACGTCGACTCTTCGGAGATGGCGTTTAAGATCGCTGGATCCATGGCCTTCAAAGACGCCGTCAAGAAGTGCAATCCTGTACTTCTTGAGCCGATGATGAAGGTGGAGGTCGAGATCCCCGAGGATTTCCTTGGATCGGTCATCGGCGACCTCTCATCCCGTCGCGGCCAGGTCGAAGGGCAGTCCATTGACAATGGGCAGTCCAAGGTCCAGTCGAAAGTGCCCCTGGCCGAGATGTTCGGCTATGCCACCCAGCTCCGATCCATGACCCAGGGTCGGGGTATTTTCTCGATGGAGTTCAGCCATTACGAGGAAGTTCCTCGCAATGTGGCTGAGGCCATCATCTCCAAGAATCAGGGCAATTCCTGATCTCTCCTCTACCCGTTAACCCCCCGATTCTTTCCACTCATGGCACGCGAGAAGTTCGAAAGGAACAAGCCCCACGTCAACATCGGCACCATTGGCCACGTTGACCATGGCAAAACCACCCTGACGGCTGCCATCACCAACGTGCTGGCATCCCAAGGCATGGCCAAGGCCCAGGCCTACGACGAAATCGATGGTGCCCCTGAAGAGAAAGAGCGGGGGATCACCATCAACACCGCGCACGTCGAATACGAAACCGGCAAGCGTCACTATGCCCACGTGGACTGCCCCGGTCACGCGGACTACGTGAAGAACATGATCACCGGTGCTGCCCAGATGGACGGCGCCATCCTGGTGGTGGCCGCCACCGACGGCCCGATGGCCCAGACCAAGGAGCACATCCTGCTGGCCAAGCAGGTGGGCGTGCCCGCATTGGTGGTGTTCCTCAACAAGAAGGACATGGTCGACGACGAGGAGATCCTCGAGCTCGTCGAACTGGAGATGCGTGAACTGCTCAGCAGCTACGACTTCCCCGGCGACGACATCCCCGTGGTGGCTGGTTCAGCTCTGAAGGCTCTGGAATACATCCAAGCTGGCAACAAGGCTGAGCGTGGCGCCGACGAGTGGGTCGACAAAATCCTCGACCTGATGGATGCCGTCGACGAGTCGATCCCCGAGCCCGAGCGCGAAATCGACAAGCCGTTCTTGATGGCCATCGAAGACGTCTTCTCGATCACCGGTCGTGGCACCGTGGCCACCGGTCGGATCGAGCGCGGCAAGGTGAAGGTCGGCGAGACCGTGCAGATCGTGGGGATCAGGGACACCCGCGAAACCACCGTCACCGGCGTGGAAATGTTCCGCAAGCTGCTCGACGAGGGCATGGCCGGCGACAACGTGGGCCTGCTGCTGCGCGGTGTGCAGAAGGAAGACATCGAGCGCGGCATGGTGCTTGTCAAGCCCGGCTCCATCACCCCCCACACCAAGTTTGAGGGTGAGGTGTATGTGCTCAAGAAGGAAGAAGGCGGCCGCCACACCCCCTTCTTCGCTGGCTATCGCCCTCAGTTCTACATCCGTACGACCGACGTGACCGGCCAGATCACGGCCTTCACCTCCGACGACGGCGCCAACGTGGAAATGGTGATGCCCGGTGACCGCATCAAGATGACCGGCGAGCTGATCTGCCCGGTGGCCATCGAGCAGGGCATGCGCTTCGCCATCCGTGAAGGCGGTCGCACCATCGGTGCCGGCGTGGTCTCCAAGATCCTCGCCTGAGCCTGAGGTAAGTTTCATGGGGTGGGTCCACCGGACTCACCCCTTCCCAGCACCTCGACAATCCAGCTCCATCAGCCCTCCGGCTGGCCAGGCTTGAGCCCCTTGACGACCGTTCCGAGTCTGATCTCCCATGTCCACCGCCATTGCTCAGCAGAAGATCCGCATTCGCCTGAAGGCGTTTGATCGCCGCATGCTGGATCTCTCCTGCGAAAAAATCATCGAAACCGCCGATCACACCGCTGCCACGGCCATCGGCCCCATCCCCCTGCCCACCAAGCGCAAGATCTACTGCGTGCTGCGCTCGCCCCACGTCGACAAGGACTCCCGCGAGCACTTCGAAACCCGCACCCACCGGCGCATCATCGACATCTACAGCCCTTCGGCGAAAACGATCGACGCGCTGATGAAGCTGGATCTGCCCAGCGGCGTCGACATCGAAGTCAAGCTCTGATCCCCGGATCAGGGTTCGAGCCTCCAGGTTCTTTGCCCCTGTCACGCCAGCGCGTGGCGGGGGCATTTTTTCTAGGATGGCTAGGCATCTCCTGATCAAGCCATGGGTGAACTGGCCGTACGGGAGCTGCCACTGTTTCCCCTACCAGACGTGGTGCTCTTCCCCCAGGAAGTGCTGCCACTGCACATTTTTGAGCCTCGTTACCGCATGCTGCTGCGCACGGTGATGGCCGGTGACCAGCGTTTTGGGGTGGTGCGCTTGGATCCCCAGACCCAAACCATGGCCGAAGTGGGCTGCTGTGCTGAGATCCTGCACTGCCAAACCCAGGATGACGACCGCAGCAACATCGTGACCATGGGTCAGCAGCGCTTTCGCGTGCTCGACATTGTGCGCGAGGCACCCTTTCGGGTGGGTCTGGTGAGCTGGATTGAAGATGACCCCGAAGCCGGCCCTGCCGAGCTGGATGAACTGGCCGGCACGGTCGGTCAGGCCCTGCGGGACGTGGTGGAGCTCACGGGCAAGCTGATCGGCAAACCCGCCAGCCTGCCCAACGACCTGCCCGAACTCCCCCGGGAACTGTCGTTCTGGATCGGCGCCCACCTGGGTGGTCCCGTGGCGGACCATCAGCAGGCTCTCCTGGAAATCACCGACACCGGCGAGCGGTTGCGCCAGGAATACGAGCTACTCGATCAGACCCGCCGGCAATTGGCCGCCCGCACCGTGCTCAAGGACACGTTCCAGCCCCAGTAATCCCAGCCCAAGTAATCCCAGCCCCAGTAAGCGGCTTCATGACCCTCTTCAGCTGGCCCCTGGCCGCCACCATCGGGGCTGGAGCCCTCCTTGCCGCGGCCATCGCCGTGGCCATCCGCGTCTGGCTGCAGCGCAGGCGCCGCTACGAATCCAGCGCCAGCGTGGCCGACGCCTACGACCGCTGGACCAATGACCAGCTGCTGGAACGCCTCTGGGGTGACCACATCCACCTGGGCTACTACCGCAATTCCGGGCGCGCCCGAAATGGGCACCAGGACTTCCGCGCCGCGAAGGAGACCTTCGTGCATGAATTGGTGCGCTGGAGCGGCCTGGACCGGCTGCCCGCCGGGTCGACGGTGCTCGATGTGGGCTGTGGCATCGGCGGCAGCGCCCGCATCCTGGCCCGCGATTACGGTTTCAACGTGTTGGGCATCAGCATCAGCCCAGCCCAGATCGCCCGGGCCACAGCGCTCACGCCAGACGGCCTCAGCTGCCGCTTCGCGGTGATGGATGCCCTGGCCCTGGAGATGGCCGACGCCAGCATCGACGCAGTGTGGAGCGTGGAGGCCTGCCCCCACATGCCCGACAAGCAGCGCTACGCCGATGAGCTGCTGCGGGTGGTCCGACCCGGCGGCCTCCTGGCCGTGGCCGACTGGAACCGGCGCGACCCCGCCGATGGCGCCATGACCCGCCGGGAGCGCTGGGTGATGCGCCAGTTGCTGGAGCAGTGGGCCCATCCCGAATTCGCCAGCATCCGCGGCCTCCGCCAGCACCTTGAAAAGAGTCGCTACGCCGGCGGGATGGCTGTGGACACCGATGACTGGACCCGGGCCACCCTGCCCTCCTGGATCGACTCGATCGCCGAAGGGGTGCGCCGGCCTGGGGCCATCCTCGGGTTGGGGCCTGGTGCTGTGGTGCAGGGCCTGCGGGAAACCCCCACGATCCTGCTGATGCACTGGGCCTTTGCCACCGGGCTGATGCAGTTCGGCGTGTTCCGCGGAGTCAAGCCAGGTTGGTGATCGGGTAGGCACCGAACAGGGCCAGGTGCTCACAGAGGGGGCCCAACTCGGCGAGGGCCGCCTCAAGGGGCGTGGGGCCCTCGGACAGTTCCAGGTCGACGAAAAAGATGTATTCACCCATCTCCCGTTTCGACGGCCGCGATTCGATGCGGCTCATATTCAGCCCGCGCTGGGCAAAACAGCCCAGTGCCTCGAGCAGGGCCCCGGGCTGGTTGGAGTGGAGCGAGAAGGCGAGGCTGGCCATAGGCCCCTCGGCAGCGCGCTCCCCGCGGCGCAGCAGCAGGAAACGGGTGCAATTGCCGGCTACATCATTGATCGGGTAGGCCAGCTCCTGCAGGCCGTGCTCCGCAGCGGCCTGCCTTGAGGCCACCGCCGCCCGGAAGCGGCTGCCGGCCACCATGCGGGCGGCTTCGGCGGTGGAACTGGTGGGCAGCTGCAGGGCCTGGGGCAGGTGTTCAGACAGCCACTGGCTGCACTGGGCAAGGGCCTGGGGGTGGGAGAGCACCTCACTGACCCCCTCAATCGGACCACTGCCCAGCAGGGCGTGGCGGATCGGCAGCACAAGGGCACGAGCCACCGTGAGATCCGGATGCTCCCAGAGCGCATCCAGACAGGCCGTTACGCCTCCCTCCACCGAGTTTTCCACCGGCACCACGGCGGCATCACAACTGCCCTGGGCCAGGGCCTGCACCACGGCCCGAATCCCGAGTTGGGGCACCAGCTCGGGGTTGGCGATGCCCTCGAGCTCCGCCAATTGCCGGGTTGCCTGCTCGCCGTAGGTGCCGGCCGGGCCGAGGAAGGCAAAACGCATCGTTTCCAGAAACCGAGGAAAGCCCCCGACGGAGAGCCGATAGGATCATGACGCGCCGGCCCGCAGGCCATGCCCCTGGCCTTCAGCGCCAGTCAGCAACTGCAACTTGACGTGAGCGTCCAGCCCGAACGGCTGGCCTCCTACCTGCAGGATCAGGACCGCGTCGTGAAGGCCCTACTCGACCCGAGCCAGCTCGAGCCCATCGGGCTCGGACGCTACCGCTATACGGTCACCCAGCTGCAGGTGTTCCAACTGCAGATCCAGCCGCTGGTGGACCTGCGCACCAGCCTGGAGCCAGGGCGGATCGTGCTGGAGGCCACCGATTGCGAACTGGAGGGGCTGGGGCTGGTGGACGATTTCCAGCTCACCCTGGGCTCCTGGCTGGCGGCGGGAGCCCGTGGACTGGAAGGCGAAGCCACGCTCGCGGTGGCGGTCAGCCAACCGCCCCTGTTGAAACTGATTCCAGCCAAGGTGCTGGAGGCCACGGGCCGTTCGCTGCTGGCGGGCATCCTGCTGGGCATCAAGGGCCGGGTGGGCCAGCAGCTGCTCAGCGACTTTCAGGACTGGTGCCAGGAGCACTGAGGGTCAGCCGACCCAGAAAGCTGAGGCGGTGCAGGGGGGTGGGTCCCCATTGCGCCAGCGCCGCACGGTGCTGGGCCGTGCCATAGCCGGAATGGCGCTCCAGGCCGTAGCCGGGGTAGCGCTGAGCCAGGGCGGTGATCAGGGCGTCGCGAGCCTGCTTGGCCAGCACGCTGGCGGCCGCAATCGCCAAGCAGTGGCTGTCGCCGCGCACCAGGGTGGTTTGCTCGCCGCTCCAGCCCCGCAGGGGCAACACCCCATCGACGATCACCAATGCGGGTGAGCGGGGCAGCTTCTGCAGGGCACGGTGCATGGCCCGCTCGGTCGACAGCCGGATGCCATGGCGATCGATCTCCGCCGCCGACGCCTGGCCAAGGGCCCAAGCCGTCGCCCACTGCTCGATGGCCGGCACCAGCGCCGCACGACGACGGGCGGTGAGCTTCTTGCTGTCGGTGAGCCCCAGATCGCCCAAGGGGGCCAGGGCGGCGGCGGGCAGCACCACGGCAGCGGCGAAGACCGGGCCAAACAGGCAACCGCGCCCCACCTCATCCACTCCAGCGCACTGGGCCGGATCCCGGCCTTGCCAGGGATCCGGCAAGGCCAACTCAGCTGGAGGCGGAGGAGCGGCGGCGGCGGCGGCGGGGTTCCCCGGAGTCATCCAGCTCGGGCTCCACAACCGCAACGGCAGTGGAGGTGGCCCCGGTCTTGGCGATCGTCTTGGCAGCTGAGGCTGCCACCGAACTGCGGGTGCGTCCGCGGCGGGCCGGCACCTCCACCTCCGGAGGGGCAATGCTGGTGGTGGTGGGCACCGACACCGTTACCACCGTTTCCGGTTCGCTGAGTTCAGGCAGCGGCGTGATCTCGACCGGAGCTGGAGCAGCCGCTGCCGAGCTGCTCAGCAGCTGGCCAGTGCCGTTGGATGTGGCTTCACCTGCCTGGGAGTCGGACGTCGCGGAGCCACCGCCCCGACCACCCCGCCCGCGCCGGCGACGGGAACCACTCGCCACCAGCTGCTGACGGGCTTCCTCGAGCACCTCATCCGCATCGACGCCGGGACGCACCACCCGCACCACAACGTTGTCGCCGCTGGGGAGTTGCTCCAGCAGCAGGGCGGGGTTGAGGCCCATCCAGCCAAACACCAACTCCTGGTCGGCATCCATCGGCACGGCCACCAGCTCGTGGTCGAAGCGGCGCGGTGCCGGCTCCGTGCTGGCAGCGGCACTGGCCCGCGGGGCCTCAACGGAGACGGGGGTCTCAAAGCCATCCAGCGCACTGGTGGTTTCGGGCAATTCGCCGCCACCACGGCCGCCGCGACCACCGCGGCGGCGACGGCCAGATCCGGCCTCGGGGGTGCCAGGACTGAGCACCTCAGCCCGGGCCGATGCCGCTGAGCGCACAAGGCCGGTGAGGGTCGCCAGGGGCTGGAGGGTGTCCTTGCCGGGCAACACGGCCACATGGCCCAAGCCACCGCAGCTGGGGCAAGCACGCCCGAACAGCTCGTAGATGTTCTGGCCCTGGCGCTTGCGGGTGAGCTCCACCAAACCGAGCTCGGTGAGCTGGGCGATCTGCGGCCGGGCGGCGTCGTCGCGCACGGCCTGGGTGAAGTGCTCCAGCAGCTGCAGCTGATCGCGGCGCGACTCCATGTCGATGAAGTCGATGATCACCACGCCGCCGATGTTGCGGAGCTTGAGCTGGCGGGCGATCTCCACGGCCGCCTCACAGTTGGTCCAGAGCACCGTCTCGCGGGAATTGGCGGAGCGGGTGAACGAGCCAGAGTTGACGTCGATGACGGTGAGCGCCTCGGTGGGCTCGATGATCACGTAGCCGCCAGACGGCAGATCCACCCGCGGCTTGAGGGCATCGCGAATGGCGGCGTTGACCTTGAAGTGCTCGAGGATCTCCGACGACTCGGTGTGGGCCTCCACCAGCACGTTGGTGTGGTCGGAGCCCAGGAAGGCATTGGCCCGGGCAACCGCCTCGGGGGTATCGACCACGACCCGCACCAACTCCGGGCTGTAGAGATCGCGCAGCACGCGATGCACGAAGTCTTCGTCGCGGTTGAGCAGCACTGGTGGGTTGGCACTCTCGGCAGCGGTCTGGATGCCCTCCCACTGGCGCAGCAGGGTTTCGAGGTCGTCGATCAGCAGCTCTTCACTGACCCCCTCGGCTTCGGTGCGGATCAACAGACCCGCCCCGGGCGGCTTGATCAGCACCCCGAGGGCCCGCAGACGGTTGCGTTCGTTTTCGCCGTTGATCCGGCGGGAGATGTTGACGCCCTGGCCCTGGGGCTGCAGCACCAGAAAACGCCCGGGCAGGGCGAGGTTGCCGGTGAGCCGGGGGCCCTTGGTACCCGTGGGCTCCTTCATCACCTGCACCAGCACCTTCTGGCGGGGCTCCAGCAGCTCGGTGATGCCAGCGGCACCCTTGCGCAGCCGCAAGGGGCCTAAATCGGTGACATGAATAAAACCATTTTTCTCGCTTTCGCCGATGTTGACGAAGGCAGCATCGATACCCGGCAACACGTTTTCAACGGTGCCGAGGTACACATCTCCGATCTGATAGCGGCCCTGGGCCACCACCAGTTCATCAACACGTTCGTCGTTGAGAACCGCGGCGATCCGCAGTTGCTCGGCAATGACGATCTGCTGGGGCATGGGGAAAGGGAAAGGGCCCGATGGGCCCGACCAGGGGTGAAAGCAGTGAAAGGATCTGGCTGAAGCAGATCTGAGGCTGGACGAGGCGGAACCGGATAGGGCTCAGCCGATCCCGGATGAAGCAATGCGGATAAAAAATGCAGTAGGGCTGTGATCAGCCCTTCAAATCAAGCGGCCTGAACTGAAATGGCCTGAAGCAACCGAGATGTCGGAGAAACCGGACAGCCCGGGGGCGTTGCTGCGAAAATGCTGTTCTGAATCAGCCGCGCATCAACTGCCGCGGAACAACTTTCAGGAATGGAACTTCTTGAAAGCGGTGGGGCGAAGACTGGGGCAGGGTTGCCCGGGGGCGGTGAAACCAGCGAACCTGGCTACCGGCAGCAGTTGGCATCCGAGAAGCGTCGGATTCAACGAGCTATTCGCCTTAAGACGAAATTAGCACGGGCTTCAGGAGCAAGGCCTGGCGGCGCAGGGCTGTCAGGGTCAGGGATTGGCCCAGGCACTCAGCGATCCAGTGCTGCACCTGCTCGGGCCGCAAACTGCGGCCCGAGGCATCGATCGCCGCCCGCAAGCTGCACCGTTGAACGCCGTCTGTTCCTGACGTCATTTGCAGCTCCAACAGAAAGGGGCGGCAGTCCCGGCTGCGGGGGCGGCCTTTTTTATCCGTGTCCTGCCAGATCAAGCTCTCGGCAGCCAGCAGCGAGGCGCGCGCCTGCTGCCACTGCTCCGGCGTTACGTGCTCTCCCGCTTCGGGCTGAAGCACGAAGCTCCACTGGGCGGCCTCCAGCTCCTGGGACAAGCTCACCCCAAACACGGGGACCCGGGCCGCCGAGAGCAGCTGGAATTCGGAGGGAAGCTGCGGTTGCAGCTGCTCCCGCACCGCCGCCGGATCCACCGCTTGCGTGAACTCCAGGTCGAGCCACTCCCCATCCCCCTCCACCCCCAGGGGCAACGGCAGGGCCAACTGCAGGCGCGGCAGGGGATGGAAGCCACCGGTGAAGCTCACTGGCAACCCCGAACGGCGCAGGGCCCGCTCCAGCATCCGCAGGGTGTCGAGGTGGCTGATCAGGGCTAGGGAGCCGGTTTTGGTGAAACCGATCCGCAGCCGGTCCACCCGCTCGCTGGCCGGGGCGCGCTGGGGCAACGCGGCCGGAATCGCCGGCGGCGGAATCACCACGTTGTGGCCAAGCTCCGGACCACACACGCCGCAACTGCTGCATCCCTCGAAAGAACAGTCGGGCACCACCGCCGCGGCCAGGGCCCGCTGCAGATCTTCGGCCAGCCAGCGCTTGTCGAGTCCGGAATCGATGTGGTCCCACGGCAGGCTCTGGCGGCAGAAGGCCTCCAGATCCGCCGTCTCCATCGCCTCAGCCGCACTCCAGGCGCCGAGCTCCAGCTGGCGGTAGCGGCCACCCAGGCCGGCAGCCTCGATCGCGCCGGTCCAGGCGGCGTAGCTGCGCTCGGCCGACTCAAACCAGGCATCCAGCCCCGCCCCAGCCCGCCAGGCTGCCTCAATCACCGCAGCGAGGCGCCGGTCGCCGCGGCCCACAAAATCTTCAACCGCCGAGAGGCGCACATCGGTGAAGTTGGTTTTGAGGCCGCGCAGCTGACGCAAGGCCCGGCGCAACAACTCCTGACGGCGCCGAAACTCCTCGGTGCTGACGCTGTGCCACTGGAACGGCGTGTGGGGCTTGGGCGTGAAATTGCTGATCGTCAGATTGAGCTCCAGCCTGCCCAGATCCGCGCATTGCCGCTGCAGGGCCTGACAGGTGTCGGCGATGCCGAGCACGTCGGCGTCGGTTTCCCCCGGCAGGCCGATCATGAAATAGAGCTTGACCTTGCGGTAGCCGTTCTCCATGGCCGTGCGGATGCCGGCCAGCAGCTCGGCATCGGTGAGTCCCTTGTTGACGATGTCGCGCAAGCGCTGGCTGCCGGCCTCCGGCGCAAACGTGAGCCCGCCCTTGCGCGCCCCGCCAATGATGTGGGCGATGTTGGCGTCAAAGCGATCCACCCGCTGGCTCGGCAGAGTGAGGCTCACGTTCTTGTCGGCTAGCCGGTTGCGCAGCTCGACGCCCACCGCCGGCAGGGCCAGGTAGTCGGAGCAGCTCAGCGACAGCAGCGAGAAGTCGCTGTAGCCGGTGCGGCGCATGCCCTCGTCCACCGCTTCCACCACCGCCTCGGGCTCCACGTCGCGGGCGGGGCGGGTGAGCATGCCGGGCTGGCAGAAGCGGCAACCGCGGGTGCAACCGCGGCGGATCTCCACCGTGAGCCGGTCGTGCACCGTTTCGATGTGGGGCACCAGGCCCATGGCGTAGTGGGGCATGGGCGTGGCGGTGCGCCGCTGCACCCGAGCCGGGGCGCCTGGTTCGAGCAGCTCGAGGCTCACCCCATCGGGCCCGGGGCCGTAGAGGCTGGGCACGTAGACCCCCGGCACCTGGGCGAGATCCCGCAGCAGCGCTCGGCGGCCCAGACCGGCTGCCCGGGCTTCAGCCACCACCAGGCCGATCTCCGGCAGCAGCTCCTCGCCGTCGCCAAGAGCCACAAAGTCGAAGAAGGCGGCGAAGGGCTCGGGGTTGCTGGTGGCGGTGGGCCCGCCGGCAAAGATCAGCGGTGGCGCCGCCGGGTGGCTCAGGGGCAGATCGCCCCGGTGGGCGGCATGGATCGGGATGCCGGCGAGCTCCAGCATCTCCAGGATGTTGGTGCCGCCCAGCTCGTAGCTGAGCGAGAAGCCGAGGATGTCGAAGGCCGCCAAAGGCCGGCGGCTCTCCACTGCAAACAGGGGCGCGCCGCGCTCCCGCAGGCGGGCGGCGAGATCGGGCGCAGGCAGATAGCTGCGATCGCACAGCTGGCCGGGAACGCTGTTGAGGATCGAATAGAGAATGATGTGGCCGCTGTTGCTGGCCCCCACCTCGTAGACCTCGGGGTAGGTGAGCGCCCAGCGCACCCCGGCTGAGGGCCAGTCGGCGTCCCAATCCCGCTCGCGGACGCCCAGCTCATTGCCGAGGTAGCGAGCGGGCTTGCTGATGCCCAGGTCGACCAGGGCGGCGAAATCGATAGGTGCGTCGACGGGAACGGCGACGGTCACGGGCGCTGGCGGCTGGGGTGCAGCCTTGATCGTATGGAGGCCACCGCCGCATAGGACAATCGCCCCAACGTTCAACGGGCCCGGCGGCGGCCCACACCGCAGCAATGGCCCAGGTCAACGGCAACTACCTCAAGCTCAAGGCGGGCTACCTGTTTCCCGAGATCGCCCGACGGGTGAAGGCCTTCAGCGAGGCCAACCCCAGCGCGCCGATCATCCGCCTGGGCATCGGCGATGTCACCGAGCCCCTGCCCGAGGCCTGCCGCACCGCCATGAAGGCCGCCATCGATGAGATGGGCACCCGCGAGGGCTTCCACGGCTACGGCCCCGAGCAGGGCTACCTGTGGCTGCGTGAAGCGATCGCCACCAACGATTTTCAGGCCCGCGGCTGCCAGATCAGCGCCGAGGAGATCTTCGTGTCGGATGGCTCCAAGTGCGACAGCGCCAACGTCCTCGACATCCTCGGCCCGGACAACCACATCGCCGTGACCGACCCGGTGTATCCGGTGTATGTGGACAGCAACGTGATGGCGGGCCGCACCGGCGACGCCGATGACGCTGGCCAATACGGCGGCCTCACCTACCTGCCGATCAATGCCGAGAACGGCTTCACCGCCCAGGTCCCGACGGAGAAGGTGGATCTGATCTACCTCTGCTTCCCCAACAACCCCACCGGTGCGGTGGCCACCAAAGAGCAGCTGAAGGCCTGGGTGGATTACGCCCGCGCCAACGACGCCCTGATCCTGTTTGACGCGGCCTACGAGGCCTTCATTCAGGACCCCTCCCTGCCCCACTCGATCTACGAGATCGAGGGCGCCCGCGAGTGCGCCATCGAATTCCGCTCCTTCTCCAAAAACGCCGGCTTCACCGGCACCCGCTGCGCCCTCACCGTGGTGCCCCGCGGCCTGATGGGCACCGCCGCCAATGGCGAGCGCGTGGAGCTGTGGGGCCTGTGGAACCGACGCCAGTGCACCAAGTTCAACGGCGTCAGCTACATCGTGCAGCGCGGTGCCGAAGCCGTGTATTCGACTGAGGGCCAAGCCCAGGTGAAGGCCCTGATCGCCTTCTACATGGAGAACGCCGCGATCATTCGCCGCGAACTGAGCGCCGCAGGATTGGCGGTGTATGGCGGCGAGCAGGCCCCCTACGTGTGGCTGAAGACACCGGATGGCGTCGACTCCTGGGGCTTCTTCGATCTGCTGCTCAACAAAGCCAACGTGGTGGGCACCCCCGGCAGCGGCTTCGGCGCCGCCGGCGAGGGCTACTTCCGCCTCTCGGCCTTCAACAGCCGCACCAATGTGGAAGATGCCATGCGGCGCATCCGGGCCCTTTAATGGAGCGGTTGTCATGACACCAGCGGCCATGACCTCCACAGCCATCGCCCAACCCATCGCCACCCAGACCCCCAGCCGCGAAAGCGGCGGTGCCGCCGTGATGGAGAAGGCTCCGGAACGGGTGCGCAAGCCGTCGCCCCGCTACAAGGTGCTGCTGCACAACGATCCGGTCAACACCATGGAGTACGTGGTGACGACCCTGCGCCAGGTGGTGCCGAGCCTCAGCGAGCAGGACGCGATCGCGGTGATGCTGGAGGCCCACAACACCGGCGTGGGCCTGGTGATCGTCTGCGATCTGGAACCAGCGGAGTTTTACTGCGAAACCCTCAAGGCCAAGGGCCTCAGCAGCAGCCTCGAGCCGGAAACCTGATGGAATCCCCCGCGGCAGCGGCCCCTGGGTCGGCGCGGCCCAACGGCTGGGGCACCCTGCTCTATGTGCCCCTGCTCTACGGCGCCGGCTGGCTGCTATCGCGGCCCCTGGCCTTGGTGGCTCCAGGCTGGCGGTCCGACCAGGTGGACCTCGCCGGGCTGGCGATAGCGCTGGTGTTGCTGCTGGTTTCCTTGCCCTTGCGATTGCGGCGGGTCTGGCAGGAGCCCCACCCCTGGCAGCGCCTGGGGCTCGCCGTGCCCCTCAGCGCGGCCCTGCGCAGTGGCCTGCGCGGCCTGCTCAAGGCGCTGGTGCTGTTGCTACTGGTGGCGGTGGCCCTGCTGCTCGGCGGCCAGGCCCGCTGGCTGGGGGAGCTCAACGGCGCCCTGCTGCTCAACGGGCTTTTGTTGCTGGCGGGGGTTGGCTTCGCAGAGGAGCTGCTATTTCGCGGCTGGCTCTGGGGTGAGCTGGACCTGCAGGTGGGGGCCCGCCGGGCGCTGGGGCTGCAGGCGCTGATCTTTGCCCTGCTGCACCCCTGGTACCGGGCTCCGGGCCTGGAGGCGATTGGTCTGCTTGGGGGCCTGATTCTGCTGGGGTTGGTACTGGCCCTGCAGCGCCGCGCCGATGGCGGCTCCCTCTGGGGCGCCATCGGGCTGCATGGCGGCCTGGTGGGGGGTTGGTTTCTGGTGCAGAAGGGACTGCTGCAGATCTCCCCGGCCGCACCGGCCTGGTGGGTGGGGCCCGGCGGCGCCGACATCAACCCGATCGGAGGCTTGATCGGCTGGATCAGCCTGACGGCCCTGCTCTGGGTGCGGCGGCGCTGGTGGAACAGCGCTAACGGGTCGCCGTAGCCAGGGCTTTGCGCCCCTCTACCGGCGCATGCAGCGCTTCCTCCAGGGGGGCCAGCCCATAGTCGCGCTCCAGCAGCGCCATCACCGTGCGGCCGAAATCGCCGGGATTGCGATCAAAAGCCTCCAGGCAGATTCGCCCGAAGGTGCTGCCCATCGGCTCGGGATTCCAGAGCATCTTGCGGGCCGTCCAGGGCAGCATGCTCATCGGGTTGTAGCCCGGCTGGATCAGGCCCTGATCGAAGCCGTATTGCTCCAAATGCGTGTGGGGCTGCAGGCCGATGAAGAAGATCGCCGGCTCCACCTTGTCGGCCCCGAAGATGCGCTCGAGCTCGCGGTGATAAGCCACGGTCTGGCGGATCGTTTCGGGCCGCTCATCGATCACGTTGAACGAATAATTGACCGACACGTGCTCACGAAAGCCCGCCCGCGCCAGCATCCGATCGAGGGCAGCGGTGGATTCATCCAGGATCAACACCGGCGGATTGGCCACCAGGGCGTGGGCAATCGCCAGCCATTGACGCTGGCCGCCGGAGGGGTTGGCGCCGAATTCGCCCAGCACCATTTAGTAGCCATCGAGCAACTCGCGGATGAACTCATCGGCCAGAGTCAGATCATAGGCAGCCACCACCTGCTCGAAGCTCAGATCTGGGCACAGAGCTGATTCAAAGTTCCCTCAAGGGTTCGGCTGTGCCTGTCGCTACACCATCACCAGCAGCCGCGTGTGTCGTGCATCACTGCCTGCATGCCGGCCCAGATTGACTGAAATCCGGCCAGCCGAAACAGGTTCATCGCTGTCGTGCGCAGTGTGGTCATCGCTCCAGCGCCATTGCCTCCGCAACTGTGGCCATCCTCATGGAGTTGGGTGTCACGGATCTAGTGCCAGCCTGCAATACCCCAGTGCTCGCGCAGGAGTCGCAGCAGGGCTTCTGGCATAAAGCACAGGCTGGTGAGGAACAGGAGATTCGCCCGAAATGGCTTGTCATCACGGATACCATCGGCTTTGAGCTCCACGATCCAGCTGGTGCAGATCAAGGCCTCACGGATATGCTCCAGCGCTTTTTTCGCACGCAGCGTCCAGGCGATGTCCCGGCCGTGGCTGACCTCGTGATCCATTGCAGCAAAAGGGATGTAACGCATGCCTTGTAACTGGGAGCAGATCTGGCGGCAGAAGGTCTTCTGGTTGGACTTGACGGTCAGGAGCACGTCGGCCCCCTTCTCCAGGCACCAGTGAAAAACGCCTGCGTCGTATGAAGCGCATCTGCCTGGATCAGCACACCTTGCAGATCCAGGCAGCTCAGGAGCTCCTTAAGAGCGGCCCGCTCACTGGATTCGTGGATGTCATAGGCCTTCTGGTCCTGGGCCGCGCCAAGAGCTCAGTCAATTACCGTAGCCTGGGCTACAAAGCGGTGGTTGCTGTAATGTGTTGATCGCTGCCTCCCGCAGGGTTTTGCCGCCACACACCAGCTGGTCAAAACGCTCCGCCCCGCGAGAGACATGGCTGATCATCCTGGCCTTTACCACCTCCCAAAACTCCTTGAGGTGCGCCTTGTTGAACAGGTCGAGAAAGGTGGCATCCGAAGGCCAGCGTTTTAATCCAGGCCCAGCAATTGCTTCATTGCCTCTCGTTGCCGCCTGGCAAAAGCATCCAGATCACGGGAACTGCGGCAACCGCTCAGGACACCGAGGGCCGCCACGTGCAGCAGGAACCATTGCGGATAGAGGCCCCCGCAGCGGCAATGCCCATCCGAGATGGCCTTGAGGAAGCTCATCGGGTCATCCGGTGCAGCCTGATCGAGTGCAGCAGAAAAGGGATTCAGGCTTTGGGCGATGAAACCCGCCGATCGAACACAATGCTGACAGTCCCAATTAGAGTTGCTGAGACAAATTTTTAGGCGGCCCTATCCTTGATGAGGCTCAAGCAAGCGCTGAAAGCCTCACCCCCCTCATTGCGCCTGGAGCAATTGTGAGGGCCACGCAATATTCACACGCGAACTGGGCAGAGAAGGGAAGCGACAGACTATAATTCCGTTGGGTAACTGAGTCTTCAATGAATTACGACTTCTTAGTGGTTGGCGCCGGGCCAGCCGGCATTCAAGCCGCAATATGCCTTGAGGAGAAAAACGCAAACTATCTTGTCCTTGAACGCAGCAGCAAAATCAACAACCATTTCAGGAATTACCCTAGGCATCGACAGCTCATATCTATCAACAAGAGGTTTACAGGCAGCGAAAATCCAGACTTCAATCTCAGACACGACTGGAATTCCTTACTTACCACAAATCCTCAACAGCCTCTCTTCACTGCCTATTCCACGGACCTTTACCCGAGCGCCGATTCTCTTTGCCAATATCTTGACGACGTAGTCAAAAGCCATGGGCTGCGAATCAAGACAAATCAGTGCGTACATAATATTTCAAAGCTAGAAGATGGCACTTTCAAGGTGACTACTGAATCGGACACCTATACGTGCAAGCACCTATTGATTGCGACCGGAGGCAAGCCTTGGTATCCAGAAATCAATGGAATTCACCACCCCAAAGTTGACACCTACGAGCGCGTATCTCTTAATAAAGAAGAATTCGAACAAAAAAAGATTCTCATATTAGGGAAAGGCAATTCCGCATTCGAATGCGCCGAATATCTTTCCGACGCCGCAGCTGTTATTCACCTGGTAAGCCCAAGACAGATTAGTTTTGCATGGAATACACGCTACGTCGGCGATCTCAGGGCGATCAGGAACAATACCCTCGACCTCTACCAACTCAAGTCTCAGTTCGCAATCCTGAATGCCACCATCAAAAATATCAGTTATTCCGAACAAGCAGAGAAAAAATTTGTTGTCGACTTTGAGTTTACGCTAACTCCAGAAGATCCAAACAATACAATGGCTTACGACGCAGTCATTGCGTGCACTGGCTTTAGCTATTTGAATGAAAATATGTTCGATACAAACTCGATTCAGCTAGAAGCTGATCCGCGGCCGATCTTGAAAGGCAAGTTTCCATTGATCACAACCGAGTGGCAGTATGCACATGTGCCAAACATGTACGCCATAGGGGCAATCATGCAAACTGTAAACTTTAAGAAAAATGCCGGAGGCTTCATTCATGGTTTTAGGTATTCCGTTAAAACACTCATAGATCTGATTTTTCATAGGGATTACGGCCATACTCTAAGGTCTTCAGCCCTTCAAAACGTTGACGAAGTTAGGGCTGAGCTTCTACGAAGGGTTAATACATCCTCTTCCCTTTACCAAATGTACGGCGAACTCTGCGACGTAGTTGTACCAGACAGAGAATTCAAGACGTTTACTTATTATTACGATCTCCCGATCACATTTGCTCGCAATTATTTCAGGGGCGCCAGCATCATCTGCTTAACTTTCTCCATAGCCTCAAGAACAACCGACCAGGACGCATTTAGTTACATACCAGTTGCCACGCCAGCGACACCTGAACTCAGCGTATTTATTCATCCGCATTTCAAGGCAATTGGGGATAATGGTGCCGAAGACAATTTGCATCTTTTGGAAAATATTGATATTGAATGGAGCGATCAGAATCTTCACATCAAGCCCCTTACTGAGTTTTTGTCAACCCACCTAAAGCCCAGTAAAGTACTCGCGTTTAATTAACTTCGAGACACTAGTTAAACAAATCCTCGCTAAAAATGGAAACCGCTTTCAGCGCTTCGACCGAGCATGCATTAGTTAACCTTTTTGCGCAAATAGCCGTTATTTTAGGGGCTTCGAAGCTCGTGGGTTCTTTGTTCAATCGCTTTGGTCAATCTCGTAGTGTAGGAGAGATTATTTCAGGCGTTTTACTGGGTCCAAGCCTATTTGGGCTGCTTGCGCCAGCGGCTTTCTCCACCATTTTTAAGCCAACTGGGCCAGCAATACTCCCGTGGTTCAGCCACATTGGTTTAGTGCTTGCGCTCTTCATTATCGGGATGGAATTTGATTTCCGTACCGTTATTCCAGATATTGGAAAGGTCGTTGGTGTTTCAATTGCCACACTAATTGCCCCATTGCTTTTGGCATTCACAATTGGTCCATGGCTCTGGTCTATTGCACCAGGAGATGGATCGAAAGTTGCTTACTATTTATTCCTTGGCATCACAATGGCCATCACTGCGATCCCCATCATGGGGCGCATCCTGATGGAAATGGATCTGACAAAAACACGTGTTGGTGTTTTATCCATCACCACAGGTGCGTTTAAAGACCTTGTTACATGGATTCTCTTGGTAATCGTCATCGGCGTAGCCCGACCACCAATCGATCCTTTGAAAATAATCAACATGGTGGTCTTTACAGTCATTTTAGCTGCATTATCATTGACTTTTGGCAGAAGATTAATTGCTGAATTTCAGAGACGTTGGGGCTGGACTGAGAAAGGTTTGCCGAGTGGCGCGATGATTGGTTTTCTGCTTATTGGCTTAATGTTAATGTCAGCAATAACGGCATGGATTGGAATTTTTGCCATCTTTGGAGCTTTTTTAGCAGGCGTAACTGTTTCAAGCGATCGAAAACTTTCTGAAGCGATATCTGATCGATTCCACGACCTTACAATCCACCTTTTCCTTCCAATCTTTTTTACATATACGGGGCTCCGCTGCGATTTGTCCTCGATGACTGGCAACGGCTGGATAGCTTTAATTCTTGTCACAGTGACTAGCTCCTTGAGCTCAGGTGGCGTGGCTTGGGCCTTCGCACGTTTCAAAGGGTTTAAGCAAGGTGAGGCTTTGGCCTTTGGAGCCTTAATCAATACCCCAGGATTAATGGTATTAATACTATTAAATCTTGGACTTGACCTCGAAGTAATCCCTAAAGAACTATTCTCTATTCTTGTAGCTAGCGCAATGATTAAGAATCTTATTGTGACCCCAGTACTTAATAAGTCAAACTCCCGGAGCATGGAACCAATGGTTGCATGCTCTTAAAAAAAGTATTTGGCGCGAATTACATTTATTTTACTTGCCAATAGCCCATTCCACCTTCATGGAGAGCGCTACCTCCGGAACTTCCTCCCGTCTTAAAGTTTACAAGAAACTTAAATCTGATGATCACTAGAACTTGTCTTTAATTATAATTTAACTTATGAGACTAAGCTATTGAGCAGAGAAGCTCGTCAAGATGGTGCAGCCCTGAATTTATCAGCTTACTGATCTAGCGAAGCAATTTGGCAACTCCTAGAAGCACCAAAGCAGCTATACGTTAGCCCCTGGTTTAAGTCGCTTTATCCTGTCTCCGCCAGGCTGATGCCGACCCAGCCGACCATCCGGTCGATGTCATGCGCCACCGCCTGCACCTGGTCCACTCATCGCTAATCAGCGGACCGCCTTAGCCAGCGCCCGCCGCCCCTCCACCGTCGCATGCAGCGCCTCCTCCAGGGGGGCCAGCCCGTAGTCCCGCTCCAGCAGCGCCATCACCGTGCGGCCGAAATCGCCGGGATTGCGATCAAAAGCCTCCAGGCAGATTCGCCCGAAGGTGCTGCCCATGGGCTCGGGATTCCAGAGCATCTTGCGGGCCGTCCAGGGCAGCATGCTCATCGGGTTGTAGCCCGGCTGGATCAGGCCCTGATCGAAGCCGTATTGCTCCAAATGCGTGTGGGGCTGCAGGCCGATGAAGAAGATCGCCGGCTCCACCTTGTCGGCCCCGAAGATGCGCTCGAGCTCGCGGTGATAAGCCACGGTCTGGCGGATCGTTTCGGGCCGCTCGTCGATCACGTTGAACGAATAGTTCACCGACACGTGCTCACGAAAGCCCGCCCGCGCCAGCATCCGACAGCTTTCGAGCACGGTGCGCAGGTTGTACCCCATGCGCATCTTGCGCACGAGCTCCTGGGATCCCGAGGTGATGCCGATCTCGAAATACTCCATGCCCGTGGCCACCATCAGCTCGGCCAGCTCGGCATCGAGGTTGTCGGCGCGGATGTAGGCAGCCCAGCGGATGTCATCCCAGCCCTGAGCCTGAATCGCGCGCAGCAGCTGCTTGGCATCCTCGATGTAACGCCGCGCCGGGATGAACTGGGCATCGGTGAACCAGAAGCCCCGCACACCTTTGGCGTAGAGCTGGGCCATCTCGGCGATCACCTCCTCCACCGGGTTCACCCGCACCGCCTTGCCTTCCACCACCGTGTAGACGCAGTAGCAACAGTTGTGGGGGCAGCCGCGCTTGGTCTGCACGCCCACGTAGAAATCGCCACCGTCGAGATACCAATCCAGCTGGGGCCAGATCTCGGCGATGTAGGCGTAGTTGCAGGCAGTTTTCTCCATGCCCGCCGGTTGCTCGTGGATCAGCCCCGCCCGGGGCTCTTCACCCACCACAAAACAGCGCTCCCCCGCCAGCGAGTCGCCGCGGATCAGCTTCTCCAGCAGCGGCTCCCCTTCCCCCACCGACACCACCGTGCCCTTCGGCAACCGGCGACCCAACTGCTCATAAAACACACTCACGGCGCCGCCGCCCAGCACAGCCGTGGCCTGGGGCTGGTAGCGCCGGGCCCGCTTCAGGCCACGGCGCACCAGGCGCAGGTTGCGCCACAGCTCGCCATAAAAGGAGCCCATCAAACGCAAGCCGCCGAGGGCACCGCGCAGGCGCTTGAAGGGATTGGCGGCATAGAACACCTCAAAGGAGTTCTGCAGCGGGTTGCCACCGCGCCCGTCCACCGGCGCATAGATCTGGATGTCGCGCCAGGAGAACACCAGCAGGCTGGGGCGGAACTGCTCCACCGTGGCCAGCAGCACCCGCTCCACATCCAGCAGCGGCACCGCGGCCAGATCGAGGATCCGCTGCGGAATCGCCGGAAACTGCTTGTGGATGTGATCGGCCAGGTACACCGGGCCGATCGGAAAGATGGGGTTGCAGGGCAGGCGCACCAGCAGCACCCGCTGATCGCGCGTGGCGCTCACGGCCATGGACTCCTGGGTCCGGAAGAACTGGACGCTAACAAGCGTGCTTCGGCGCGGTGGGCCTGGCGCTGTATGGGCGGCGGCAGCCAGTGGCGCCAGGCAGGGTGCACGCACAACCTCGGCACCAGGCTGAAACCGGCGCGCTCCAGCACCGCCGCCAACCGTGCCGGGGTGGGCTGGGGATAGGCGCGGTTGATCACATCGCTGCTGTCGATCCCGCCGAGATCATCGATGCCGGCGGCCAGGGCATCGGGCAAAGCCTCTAGGGGCCAGAGGTTGGGAGGCAGTTGCAGATGCACCTCCGGCGGCAGGATTGCACGGGCCTCCGCAATGGTGACGAGCAGGTCGGCCTGCTCAGCGGCGGTCAGCAACACGGCGGCGGCCCCGTCGGGCCGAAAGGGCTGCAGGATCACCTCCTGCAGGTGTCCCCAGCGGCGCTGCAGTTGGGCCAGCAGCTCCAGCGCCGCGCGGCGGTCGGCGTGGCTCTCGCCCACCCCGAGCAGCAGCCCGGTGGTGAAGGGAATCCCCAGGCGGCCAGCCTGGTCCAACTGGCCGAGGCGCACCGCCAGCCGCTTGCTGGGGGCGTGCCGGTGCAAGGCGTCGTAGGCGGGGCCGAGGCCCTCCAGCATCAAGCCCATGGAGGCGTTGAGGCGACCCAATGCCGCCATCTCCGCCAACGACAGAGGGCCAGCATTGGTATGCGGCAATCTCCCCTGCGACCAGGCCAACCGGCACAGGGCCAGCAGGCGCTGGAACCAGGCACGCCTCTGGGGGGACTGGGGCGCCACCTCGCCGCTGAGCAGCAACACCTCCGCCGCCTCGGGCCTGGCCTCCAGAAGGGCCTGGGCGGCGGAATCGCTGAGGGCATCAGCGAGGGGGCCTGCGGGGTCGGGCGGGCGCCGAAAACTGCAGTAGCCGCAGGTGTTGAAGCAAAACCGGGTGGGCACCAGGGTGATGCTCGGGCTCCAGGTGATCGGCCGCGCCGCCGCCCTCACCCTGGGGGTGGTGGAGTGGAGCAGCCAGAGCCTGGCGACGCTGGTGAAGCTGCACGGCGCCACCTGGCTGGTGGGTGGTGCGCTGCAGGCCCTGAGCGCCGCTTACCTCACCCGTGTGGTGGGTCGGGCGATGGCCGATTACATGGCCCTGGCGGCCGGGGTTCCTGAGGCGGAACTGCAGGCCCTGCTGCAGCGCCAGGCGCCCCTGCTGGTGGCCCGGGCGGCCGAGGCGGAAAAGCTCAATTGGGGGGCATTTCTGCAGCAGGGGCGCCAGTGGCTGCAGCAGCAGGGCGCCGCCAACGGCCCAGCGCTTCAGGCAACTTCATGAATGCTTCATGAACCCCTTCATGAAGAAGATTGTGGTTGGCTGAACTTAAGAAACGCTTCCAGGAATGAAGCCGGGCCCTCCGTAGCGTGGGCTGGCCACAGTTGTGGCGCCCGCACTGTTTTGGTTTCGCTTGAAACCAGTCCATTTCAACTCTGTTCCCTACCGAGTTCTTCCATGACCACTGCTCTCCGCAGGGGCCGTGCCAGCACCTGGTCACAGTTCTGTGAATGGGTCACCAGCACCGACAACCGCATTTATGTGGGTTGGTTCGGTGTGCTGATGATTCCCTGCCTGCTGGCAGCCACCATCTGCTTCATCGTGGCGTTCATCGCCGCGCCCCCCGTCGACATCGACGGCATCCGTGAGCCCGTTGCCGGTTCGCTGCTGCTCGGCAACAACATCATTTCCGGCGCGCTCATCCCCAGCAGCAACGCCATCGGTCTGCACTTCTATCCCATCTGGGAAGCGGCCAGCCTCGATGAGTGGCTCTACAACGGCGGCCCCTATCAGCTGGTGGTCTTCCACTTCCTGATCGGCATCTCCGCCTACATGGGTCGCCAGTGGGAACTGAGCTACCGCCTGGGCATGCGCCCCTGGATCTGTGTGGCCTACAGCGCTCCGCTGTCGGCGGCCTTTGCTGTGTTCCTGATCTATCCCTTCGGTCAGGGTTCCTTCTCCGATGGCATGCCCCTCGGCATCAGCGGCACCTTCAACTTCATGTTGGTGTTCCAGGCCGAGCACAACATCCTGATGCACCCCTTCCACATGCTCGGTGTGGCCGGTGTGTTCGGCGGCAGCCTGTTCTCCGCCATGCACGGTTCGCTGGTGACCAGCTCGCTGGTGCGTGAAACCACCGAAACCGAAAGCCAGAACTACGGCTACAAGTTCGGCCAGGAGGAGGAGACCTACAACATCGTGGCCGCCCACGGTTATTTCGGTCGCCTGATCTTCCAGTACGCCTCGTTCAACAACAGCCGCAGCCTGCACTTTTTCCTGGGTGCCTGGCCGGTGGTGGGCATCTGGTTCACCTCCATGGGCATCTGCACCATGGCGTTCAACCTGAACGGCTTCAACTTCAACCAGTCGATCCTGGATGCCCAGGGTCGGGTGCTGCCCACCTGGGCTGACGTGCTCAACCGCGCCAACCTGGGCATGGAAGTGATGCACGAGCGCAACGCCCACAACTTCCCCCTCGATCTGGCCACCAGCTCGATGACCCCCGTGGCCCTGACGGCCCCGGCCATCGGCTGAAGCCCTCCGGGTTCGGGGCCTGAGGCCCCGGCTCCGATTCGCCAAACCCCCGCTGCGGCGGGGGTTTTTTCATGCTGGGCTGCGGCTGGGATGGGAATCGCGCAACAGGGGTTTACACAGCCCGCAAACATCCGTTACATTCACGTCGCGCCGGTCATCCGGCCCTAATTACCCGCCCCACGCCTTCGAGCCGCCGGGCCTACTCCATCCCGTACTCATGACCACCACCATCCAGCAGCGCCAAGGCGCTTCTGCGTGGAACCAGTTCTGCGAGTGGGTCACCTCCACCAACAACCGCCTGTATGTGGGCTGGTTCGGTGTGCTGATGATCCCCTGCCTCCTGGCTGCCACCATTTGCTTCATCGTGGCGTTCATCGCCGCTCCCCCCGTCGACATCGACGGCATCCGTGAGCCCGTCGCCGGCTCCCTGATGTACGGCAACAACATCATCTCTGGTGCTGTTGTGCCTTCCAGCAACGCCA
>NZ_JAGQCX010000006.1:0-157986 GCF_024346415.1 Cyanobium sp. Aljojuca 7D2 | reverse complement strand
GCCTGCAGGAAGGCGATCAGATCAGCACTGGCAACAGAATGGGCCAACGGACGGGAGCAGTCCCGACAAAACCGGCACCAGCATGGCCGCGCCAGCTGCCTTGTGCCTGACTTTCAGTCGGCCCTGGAGCCGCGGCCAGCGAGCTCAATTCTTTTTCATCCAAGACATCTTGAATACGCAAGATCAGCGACTCCGCAATGCACACATAGCGCTTTGCATTGTCTTTTGCCCGCTGATCTGAACAAGAAGAGCCAAGCTCGGCAAGTTCGTTGAGCTTTTTTGAGTGATACATAACCAAGGCACACATATTGACTACGAGTTCATTGAACTCATATGTCACGACAAAGGGGCGATCCAGTTCGTTGTCGGGCATGGATGAATCCTGAAAACACGGGGGATGGAGAGAAAAAGCGGGGGGGGGGGGGATGTTCAAGCCGAACATTTGAAAATTCTTAGCTTGGCGCTATGGAAAGACATGGGCATGAGCCAGGACCGTCCAACCAGAGAGCGGGAGAGGGAAGGAAAGCCGTGGGACTCGAACCCCATCTTGCCACCCGAAAAGCGAATATTGTTATGCGCAACGCAAATAACCCAGTGCAGCCTATGCGGATTTGGCATTTTTTTGGAAAAAATAGCGCAATTTTGCAGCGTAGATGCGACTATTCATATCTAGGAGATGGATGCAGCTAGGCATTCTCCCCTCTCAAGTCGCCATTCCTGTTGTGTTTGACGAGAGCGTCCTCTCCGACCTCGATGTGCTGGATCACATCCAGGTTTTTGGCAGCACGGTAAAAGTGGCCGAACAGCTGGGGCTTTCCCAGAGCAGTTGTTCGCGGCGATACCGGTTGCTCAGCGACCAGCTCGACCTGGGCTTTGATCGAGGTGACGACGGCTACATGCCACGCCGCAACTATGACGTGTTGTCGGCGCTGCGCGAGGCGTCCCAGAAGCTACGCGTTCGCCGGGCCGTGTTGCGCTGCTCCAAAGGCTGGCAATCTCCCGGATTGGATCTGCCCTTGGGGTGTAAGCAGCTCCAGATCTCCTCCATGAGCACGGGCCGAGCACTCTCGCTGCTCGACGACCGCCTCGTCGATGTGTGGTTTGGTGGCTTGCTCGAATGTCAGCCCCTGATTCCTGCTGCGCTGGAGGTCTTGCAGGCCAACCGCCTGGCCCTAGGCCAAAGCCTGCTTGCGATTCCCCTGTTGAGCTGGGAGTACGTGTTGGTGAGCCATCGCAACCATCCCCTTCAAAGGTGCTCCAACATCACCCCGGACGATTTAGCGCTTTATCCATCACCAGCCCTACCCATGGGGGTGTCACCTCTTTTCACCAAAGCCTTGCAGCAGCATGGCCTTTCCAGCTGCCCCTATGGCGGCGCCGACTACGACGCCCATCGTTGGGAGGATGTTGCCACCGATGGCCACAGCCTCACAGTGGTGCCGCCTCATCGCCTCGCCGAGCTTGAGTCCAAACTCGGGGTGGTGCCTTTGCCCTACCAACTGGATGTCAAGGAGGTGATGGCCTTCATCGGCCACCGTGATGTGATTGCCGATCCATCGTTTCTCAGATCCTTCCAGCTGCTCAAAGGTGTCCTGCGCACCTCGCCGATTGGACGCTGCAGCGCGGTGCAGTGGCTGCACTGATGGCAGGGTGAACTGCCTGCATTGGGCCTGAGCAGGGATGCATCCGCACGGCAGGCGCCGCACAATGGCGGGGCCCTGGTTGCGCCGTCGTTGCTGCCTGCCCTTGATCAGCAACGCTGGCACCTGCCTGCCCCCCTGGCGCCCGAAGGGCTCTGCCAGGCGCCAGCAGACAGTCCGCTGCCGGAGGCCTTGCTGGCGTTGCTGAGCCGGCGCGGTTTCAACAGTGCAAAGGCGATCGCGGCCCTCTTGGATCCGCCCGCCGCACCCGCAGCTGGCCGCCACTTCCCCGACCTGGCCAAGGCCGTGGCCCGGCTGAAACAGGCCTGCAGTCAGGGGGAACAGGTGGCCATCTGCGGCGACTACGACGCCGATGGCATGACCAGCACGGCCCTGCTGGTGGGGGTGCTGCAGCGCCTGGGGGCCCGACCAGTCGCGGCGATCCCAAGCCGCATGGACGACGGCTACGGCCTCAACGCCGCCATGGTGGAACGGCTGGCCGAGCAGGGCGTGGCCCTGCTGGTGACGGTCGATAACGGCGTCTCGGCCCTGGAGGCCCTGGAGCGGGCCGAGGCCCTCGGCGTCGAGGCGATCCTCACCGACCACCACACGATCCCCGATCCCCTGCCGCCCCACCTGGCCCTGCTGCATCCAGAGCGCACGCCACCCCAGTCGCCCTATCGCGGCCTGGCGGGCGTTGGCCTGGCCTACGTGCTTGCGGCAGCTCTCTGCCAAAGCCTCAAGCGGGCCGATGGCCTGCAGATCGCGCTCAATCTCTTTTGCATCGGCACGATCGCCGACATGGCGCCCCTGGTGGGGGTCAACCGGCGCTGGTTGATCGACGGGCTACCCGGGCTGGGGGGCAGCCCCCTGGCTGGCCTGCAGGCCCTGCAGCGGCTGGCCGGACTGGACGAGGCCCCGCTCGATGCCCAGGCGGTGGGATTTCAGATCGCCCCGCGCATCAATGCCGTGGGCCGGCTGGGGGATCCCCAGCTGGTGGTGGAGCTGCTCACCACCGACGATCCCGATCGGGCCCTGGATCTGGCGCGAGACTGCGAGGCCCTCAACCGGCAGCGCCGCGACCTCTGCAGCGCCATCGAGGCGGAGGCGATCGCCCTGCTGGAGGCCGATGGGCCCCGGCGTCCCGCCTTTCTGCTGCTGGCTCAAAACCACTGGCACCACGGCGTGATCGGCATCGTGGCGGCCCGGCTGGTGGAGCGCTTCGGGTTGCCCGCCGCCCTGCTGGCCGGGGAGGGCCATGGCCGCCTGCGGGCCTCGGTGCGGGCGCCCCGGGGTTTTGCGGTGGATCGGGCCCTGCAGCACTGCGCCCCCCTGCTGGAGCGCTTTGGCGGCCACCCCGCCGCAGGGGGGTTCACGGTGCGGGCCGAACAGGTGGCAGCGCTGCACGAGCAGCTCAACCAATTGGCCGACACCTGGCTGCAACAGGCCGGCCAGGGCACCCCGGTGGAACCGGAGGCCCTGCTGCCGTTCGCCCAGATCGACCGCAACTTCCACCGGCAGCTGCAACGGCTCGAACCCTTTGGTATCGGCCACCCCCAGCCGGTGTTCTGGAGCCAGGGCTGCGAGGTGGCCAGCCAGAAACTGCTGCGCGGGGGACACCTGCAGCTGGAGCTGCGCCAGGGTGAAGCTGGCCTGCGGGCCATGGGCTGGCGCTGGCAGGGCGAGGCCAACCTGCCGGGGCGGGTGGATGTGGCCTACCGCCTGGCGCTCAACAGCTGGCAGGGGGAGGAGCGCCTGCAACTTGACTTGGTGGGACTGCGGCCCAGCGCCGGCGGGGCTAGCGGCAGCGATGAAGTGGTGCTCAAGCGGCGCGACCGCACCTACTGGTGCCGCCGCGAGGGGGCCGGCCTGGTGGTGCGCAATGCGGCCGGAGATGAACTCACCAGTGCGGAGGGCAGCAGCCATGCCCATCCCTATGTGCGGGCCCTCATGCAGGATGCGGCCATCGCCTTGGGACTCGTTGCCTGAGATGGCCCTCCCCCTGCTCCGCTCCCCCCTGCGCACCCTGCTTCAGCTTCTGCTGATCGGCGTGCTGGTGGGCCTGGCCTGCTGGCCCCTCAACCTGGTCGACCGCACCCAGGACCTGCTGCTGCACCAGCTGCCCGGTTTCCGGGGTGGGCACTGGACGCCCCAGAGCCTGGCCCTGGCCTTCGCACCGGTGCTGGTCATGCCCCTGCTGCTGTGGCTGCAGGCCGGGCCGCTGGCCCAGGGCGCCGGCTCCGGCATCCCCCAGGCGCTCGAAAGCCTGGAGAATCCCAGCCAGGCACCCCAGCTGATGAGCCGCGGCCCAACGCTGGCGCGACTGGCACTCTGGAGCGCCGCCAGCCTGGCCTTGGTGCCCCTGGGCCGGGAAGGGCCGGTGGTGCAGGTGGGCGCGGCCGTGGCCCATGGGCTGCGCCGCCGCTTTCCGCGCCTGCTTGCCTCGCTTCAGCCCCAGAGCCTGATGGCCATCGGCGCCGGCGCCGGCCTGGCGGGAGGATTCAACAGCCCGCTGATGGGGGTGGTGTTCGTGATGGAAGAGCTCACTGGGCGCTTTCACACGTCGGTGCTCTGGCCTGCAGCAGTGGTGTGCACCGCCGCCGCCCTGGTGAGCAACCTCAGCGGCATCCCGATCTTCACCCTGGGCCTGGTGCAGACCCCCCAAGCCGAATGGCAGCAGCTGCTCTGGGCCCTGCCGGTTGGGATCGGCGGTGGGCTGCTGGGAGGGCTGTTCAGCCGCCTGCTCTGGACCAGCTCGGCCCTGCTGCGGCAGCGGATACGGCAACGCCCTTTGGCTTGGGGGCTCGGGCTGGGCCTGGCCTTGGGCCTGATCGCCTTCGCCAGCGGTGGCTGGAGTGGTGGCGATGGCGAGGCGCTGATGGGCCAGCTACTGGACGGTCAGGGGAGCCTGCCCATCCCGGGGGAGCCGGTGAGCATCGCGGCCTGGTGGCTGGTGCTGGGCTCACGGATCGTGGCGCCCGTGCTGGCCCTGGCGGCCGGAGTCCCTGGGGGACTGATTGACCCGGCCTTCGCGATCGGTGCCCTGTTCGGCAGTGGCTCACTCGAGCTGCTCGGCGGGGATGCCCAGCTGGGTCTCGCGTTGGGCATGGCAGCAGGTTTAGCCGGAGCCACCCAGCTGCCGCTGATGACGGTGTTGTTCGCCATGCGCATGCTGGGCGATCAGCAATGGCTGTTCGGCATCCTGCTCAGCGCAGTGCTTGGAGCCACCGTTGGCCGCCGGGTCCAACCCGAGCCGATTTATCACGCCCTCTGGAAGCTGGGCAGGATGCCAGAGCTGGCCCCTGATTCAGAGGGCGCCGCGGCGGTAGAAGAGCACGAAGATCACGGCCGGACCGGCCAGGGTGATCAGGGCTAGGGCGGCGAAATTCGCGATCAGATGAAAGTCGATACCCATGGTGGTGGCGGCTGAGAAGCGGCAAACGCTGCGCCCACAGGGTAAGCGCCGTGCCCGCTGCTCCAGGGCTTCCGCTTGGCTCTGTGACGGCTTGTCACAGCGGGCACGCGGGAATGACTGTGGCTGAATGGACAGCAACCGCGACCGGGCGATGACACAGGAGAAATGGCGCTGCATCAGCGGTTGCGGGGCCTGCTGTCGCCTGGATCCGAGCCTGCGGCAGGAGGCCATCGACGCCCTCAGCCCCGCACAGCAGGAGCAGTATCTGGCGATGGTGGGCGCCGATGGCTGGTGCATTCACTTCAACACCGGCTCCCGCAGCTGCCGCATCTATGCCGACCGCCCCGATTTCTGCAACGTCGCCAACCTGGTCAAGCTGTTTGGTTCGCCCGAGGACCCCGGCGCCGGCGACCGCCTGGCGATCAGCTGTTGCCTCCAACAGATCCGCAGTGAATACGGAGGCCGTGGCAGGGTGATGCGGCGCTTCCGACGTGCCATCCGACAGCGCCAATGAGCACGCCCATGAGCACTCCCATGAGCAACGACCGCGAGCTCCCCAAACCCGCCCAAGCCGGCACCTGGGGTGCGGCCTTTTTGACCACCTTCACCACGGTGTTCCTGGCAGAGCTGGGCGACAAGACCCAGCTCGCCGCCCTGCTGCTGTCGGCCCAGTCGGGACGTCCGGTGGTGGTGTTTGTGGGGGCCTCCCTGGCCCTGATCAGCTCCAGCCTGGTGGGGGTGTTGCTGGGCCGCTGGCTGGCGCGGGTGATGCCGCCGCAGCAGCTGGAACGCCTGGCGGGAATCCTGATGGTGGCCCTGGGGCTCTGGCTGGGCCGTCAGGCCGTGCTGGGACTGGTGCCCTCTCCTTCCGAACTTCCCCTCACCTGAACGACCGTGTCCGCCCTGCCGCTCGCCCTGCTCGCATCCACCTTCGTCACCGTGTTCCTGGCCGAGCTGGGGGACAAGACCCAGCTCGCCATCGTGACCATCAGCGGCACCTCGACCCGCCCCGGGGCAGTCTTCGCTGGTAGCTCCCTGGCGTTGGTGCTGGCCAGCCTGCTGGGAGCGGCGGCGGGCGGATCCCTCTCGGCCGTGATCCCCACCAATGCGCTGCAACTGGCGGCCTCGGTGGGCTTCCTGGTGATCGGCGTGCGGCTGATCCAGCGCTCCAGCGGCGAAGAGACCGTCGCAGAGGTCGGAACGGCAGCCAAGGATCCCTCAGCCGACTAACATTGACCAGGAAGGTTTTGGTGGCCGTGGGCATCGCTCCGAGCCCAGTCCGCCATCAGCCGCCTTCTTCACCTCGCCGCCCGCCCCTGCATCCTGGGGCATTCCTGGGTGGCCCACCGCCAACCAGCCCTCCCACCGATGAAGTTCACGGTCGCCGACCTGCTCGACCAGCTTCCCGCCCATGAAGCCCTGCCGCTGACCAAGCTCGAGAAGGCCCTCGGCCTGAGCCAGAAAGCTGAGAAGCAGCAGCTGCAGATCGGGCTCGACGGACTCACCAAGCTGGGGCTGGTGGAGATCAGCGATGCCGGCGTCGCCCGGCGCGAGGATCCCGAGCTGATCCCGGCCCGGCTGCGCTGCTCCAGCAAAGGCTTCTGCTTCGCCCTGCGGGAAGACGGCGGCGAAGACATCTACATCCGCGATCACCAGCTCAACCACGCCTGGAACGGCGATCGGGTGCTGGTGAAAGTGACCCGCGAAGGCGGGCGGCGCCGCTCTCCGGAGGGGGGCGTGCAGTGCATCCTCGAGCGGCACACCACCTCGCTCTTGGCTCAGGTCGAGCAACAAGAGGAGCGGTTGGTGGCCACCCCCCTCGACGACCGGCTGCTCACCGCCGTAGAACTGCCGGCCGGTGATGCCACCCATCTCGACACCGAGCAGAGCTCTGTGGTGGAAGTGCTGGTAGACCGCTATCCGGTGGGGCAGTTTGCACCCCAAGGCCACGTGGCCCGGTGCCTGCCCGTGAACGGCGGTGAGGCTGCCGACCTCGACCTGCTGCTCACCAAGCATCGGCTCCACAACCGTCCCCAGCCCCCCCGGGCCACCCTCAAGGCCCTGGCGGCCAAAGAGCGCACCGACCTCACCACCCAAGCAGCCCTGCTGCTGGAACCGTGGAGCGGCAAGGATGCCCCAGGGCTGCCGGCCCTGGCCCTGGAGGAGCGGGAAGGCGGCTGGACCCTGTGGGTGCATACCCCGGCCATCGCCGAGCGCTTCGCCAACGGCACCGCCCTCGACACCTGGCTCCGCAACCAGGCCGATGCCTACTGCGTGGGCCGCCAGTGGTTGCCCCTGCTCAGTCCAGCCCTGGCCAAGGCGAGCGCCTTCAAGGTGGGCGAGGTGCAGGCGGCCCTGTCGGTGGGCCTGGAGATCAGCACCGACGGGAAGCTGGAGCACTACCGCTTCTGCCGCAGCCAGATCCAACCGGTGGCCGCCGCGGGCCTTGAAGCTCTGACGGCCCTCGGGGATCGCAAGCCCAAGAGCCGCACCGTGCCGGCGGCTCTCAAGGGACTCAAAGATCAGCTGCCCCTGCTGGAGCAGCTGATCGCTGTCACCGGCCTGCTGCGTCAACAACGTCAGGCGGCCGGCTCCCTCGACCTCAACCTGCCGCTGCCCGCCATCGACAGCCTCGGCGACCTGGCGGTGCCAGGTCCTGATGCTCCCCTGGAGGGCTGGATGGTGACCCTCGACCCCCACCATCCCCTGGCGCTGCTGCGAGAAGCGGTGCTGGTGGCCGAGCAGGCCCTGGGCCAGCACCTCCAGACCCTCGGGCTGCCGGTGGTCTACGCCACCAACGCTCCCGCCGACGCCAACGATCTCAACGACGTGGCCCGCTCGGCCCTGGCCCTCGACATTCCCCTGGAATTGAGCGAGGAGGGCAACGCCAGTGCGGCCGAGCTGGCGGCCGCCTTCGCCGGCACCGATCGCAGCCGGCCTCTGCAGCAACAGCTGCAGGCCATCCTCAAGCCGATTCAGCTGAGCAGCACCCCCGGCGCCCATGCCCTATCGGGTCGCCTGGAGGAGGATGCGGCCCTGGCCCCGTGGTGCTGCCCCACCCTCCATTACGCGGACATCTGGAACCAGCAGCTGCTGGTGCTGCTGCTCACCGAGGGCAAGGACCGCCCGAGCGTGCGCCACAAAACCACCGTCGACCTGGCCTCCGATGCCTGCCACGGCGCCATCGACTGGCCGCTGCTGGCCCCCAGCCAGCTCACCCCCTTCCTGGAGGCCCAGGAGCATGGGCTGGTGCAACGCCTCAACGGCCGGCGCCGCTTCCTGGCCGAACTCCAGGCCGACCTGCTGGCGATGGTGCAGGCCCGCCAGGCCGAGCCGCTGGTGGGCCAGGTGCTCCCCGGTGTGATCAGCGGCGTGCAGAGCTACGGCTTCTTCGTCGAAGTCCCCCCCTCCCAGGTGGAGGGTCTGGTGCACGTCAGCTCGCTCAAAGACGACTGGTACGAATACCGCTCGCGTCAGAACCGGCTGGTGGGACGCAAGAACCGGCGCACCTACATGCTCGGCGACCAGGTGGAGGTGGAGATCCAGAAGGTAGACGCCCTGCGCCATCAGATCGATCTAGCCGTTGTGCTGCCCGAAGGCGTGATGGCCGACGGGGACGGGCCGGCCGAAGGGGCCGATGACGCCGATGACGCCCGCGCTCTCGAGCACGACCACGATCCGTTTGCGCCGATACCGGTGTTAAGCGAGGCCTGAGCCATGACCCCTGCGGCCGGAAGCGGGCCGGTGGTGCTGGCTGTCTCCGGCGCCTCGGCTCAACCGCTAGCGCAGCGGGCCCTGCAGCTGCTGCTGGAGGCCGGCGAGTCGGTGGAGCTGGTCACCTCCCGCGGCGCCATTGGTGTGTGGCAGGCGGAGCTTGGCCTGAGGGTGCCCTCGGAGCCGGCGGCCCAGGAAGCGTTCTGGCGCGAGCGCACCGGTATCAGCTCCGGCCAGCTGCGCTGCCACCGCTGGAACGACCAAGCTGCCGGCATTGCCAGCGGCAGCTTCCGCACCCGCGGCATGGTGATCCTGCCCGCCTCCATGGGCACCGTTGGTCGTATCGCCTCTGGGGTGGCCCTGGATCTGGTGGAGCGCGCCGCCGATGTGCATCTCAAGGAGGGACGGCCCCTGGTGATCTGCCCGCGGGAAACACCCTGGAGCCTGATTCACCTGCGCAACCTGACAGCCCTGGCCGAGGCAGGCGCCCGCATCGCCCCACCGGTGCCCGCCTGGTACCACCAACCTCAGACCATCGACGACATGGTTGATTTCTTGGTGATCCGGGTTTTTGACGTGCTCGGCTACGAACTCGGCAGCCTGCGCCGTTGGCAGGGGCCGGCCCACCAGCCAGGATCCCCGGGCGACCCTTCCGCCTAGGTTGGCCCTGCTTCAACGCCTACTGCTGCTCCCCCTGCTCGCCCCGCTGCTGCTGGTGCTGCTGGTGGGCGCCCTCAACCCCAGGCCCAACCTGGCCTTGCGGCTGCTGATCTGGAGCACCCCAGCGCTGCCGATCGGGGCCTGGATCGCCCTGGCCGCCGGCGGTGGCGCCGGCCTCAGCGCCGCAGCCGCCGCCCTGGCCCTGCAAACGGGGCCGGTCTCGCTGCGCCGCCAGGTGCGGCGCGAGCCCCGCGAACCGGTGGAGTCCTGGGAGGAACCACCCCAAGCGGCCGCCCCTCCGCCACCCCGCCGGGCCGCCGGGCCACAACGTCCACCCGGCGATCCGGCACCCACCGTGGCGGTGCCGTTCCGGGTGATCCGCAAGGGTCGCTCTGCAGCTGCCGCCGAGCCCACTAGCGCCACGCCCCAAACCACCGCCGTGGGCAACGGCTGGGACAGCCCCGGCGGCGACGACTGGTGAGCGCGATCTGCGTAGAGTCGGCGCAGATGCCGAAAGGGGCCTGCACCGGTGAGCGAATCCGCCCAGCCAGCCGCCAAAGCCAAGCCACCGGCCCCGGAAGACCAGCCGTTTTCCACGTTTGTGCCCGAGCTCCTGCTCCCCGCCCTGGCCAAGGAGATCCAGGGCTACGGCGGTCCGGCCCCCGAGTTGGCCTTCGAGCAAGGTCCGATGCCCGTGGTGGGTGCGGACTGCTGGATGGTGAAAGGCAAGCTGCCCGGGGAGCGGCGTTTCTGGCTGTGCTTTACCACAGCGGACATCAATTCCCCCAAAACCGTGGCCGTGGCCGAAGCCGGCAGTGAGCCGAGCCTGCTGGAGTCCTTTCTGATCGATGAGAAGAAAATGAGCCTGGCGCTGCTGGTATCCCGGCTGGTGCAGCGGCTGAACGGTCAGAAATGGCTGGGCCCGAACTGACGAGCGGTCCCTCTACGATGCCTGCACTGCCGTAAGCCGCCACGCTCGATGGTTCCTCCCGCCGCAATTGCCAGCCCCGCTGCACCGGCCGTCAAGGATCCGGTCAAGGACACGATCCTGACCCCGCGGTTCTACACCACGGATTTCGACGCCATGGCGGCGATGGATCTGCGCCCCAATGCCGTTGAGCTGGAAGCGATCTGCGAGGAGTTCCGCAAGGACTACAACCGGCAGCACTTCGTGCGCAACGCGGAGTTTGAAGGCGCCGCCGACAAGCTCGATCCTGAAACCCGCCAGGTGTTCATCGAGTTTCTGGAGCAGAGCTGCACCTCGGAGTTCTCTGGCTTCCTTCTCTACAAGGAGCTCAGCCGCCGCATCAAAGACAAGAACCCCCTGCTGGCGGAGTGCTTTGCCCACATGGCCCGTGATGAGGCCCGCCATGCCGGCTTCCTCAACAAAGCCATGGGCGACTTTGGCCTGCAGTTGGATCTTGGCTTCCTGACCGCCAGCAAGGCCTACACCCACTTCAAGCCCAAGTTCATCTTCTATGCCACCTACCTGAGCGAGAAGATTGGCTACTGGCGCTACATCGCGATCTTCCGTCACCTCGAGAAGAATCCCGACAGCAAGATCTTCCCGATCTTCAACTTCTTTGAAAACTGGTGCCAGGACGAGAACCGCCACGGCGACTTCTTCGACGCCCTGATGAAGGCCCAGCCCGACACGGTGCGTGGCTTGACCGCCCGCCTCTGGTGCCGCTTCTTCCTGCTGGCGGTGTTCGCCACCATGTACGTGCGCGACGTGGCCCGCAAGGAGTTTTATGAGGCCCTGGGCCTGGATGCCCGCGACTACGACAAGTACGTGATCGCCAAAACCAACGAAACGTCCGCCCGGGTCTTCCCGGTGGTGCTCAATGTGGAGCATCCGAAGTTCTACACACGGCTGGAGCGGCTGGTGAGCAACAACAACAAGTTGAGCGAGGCCGATGCCAGCTCGGCTCCGGCCCCGATCAAGGTGCTGCGCAAGCTGCCCTATTGGATCGCCAATGGCGCCGAGATGGCCAAGCTCTATTTGATGGCCCCGATCCGCAGCGAGCAGTTCCAACCCTCGGTGCGCTGAGGCCTCTGCGGCCCAACGCTTTTGCCCCCCCATCGCTGATCTCTTTTGGTTGCCTCTGCACCCGACGCCTTTGACCTGGCCTGGCAGCCCCGTCTCGAAAGCCTGTTGGCGGTAGGACAGGGGGCTGGGGCTGACCTGGTGGAGATCTTTCTGGAGCGCACCGATCACCTCGGGGTGCTGGCCGAGCAGGAGACCATCACCAGCGTCAGTCCCTCCTTCGGCATGGGCGCCGGGATCCGGGTGTTTCGGGGCGATCGGGATGGGTTTGTCAGCACCAACGACCTGAGCGACGCCGGCCTGCTCCAGGCCCTGGATCAGGCCTTGGGCATGCTCGGGCTGCTGCGCAGCAGCGCACCCGCCACCCAGTTCGACGGCCTCGGTACCCTGCGCGACTTTGCCGCCGCCAAGGCCGATTGGCTGGAGCGCTGCCCCTCCTTGGCGGAGGCCACGCTGAAGCTGCTGGACGGCACGGCCCGCCTGGCCCACCACGGCCGCCACCTGCAGGCGCGCCGGGGCAGCTACTCCCGCGACTGGCAAGCGGTGCTGGTGGCCGCCAGCGACGGCACCTTTGCCCGCGACATCCGCCTGCACCAATCCCTGGGCCTCAACGTCCTCGCCGCCGATGGCGACCACCGCGCCGGCCTGGGCCGCCGCTACGGCACCTCCGGCCGTCCCGACGACCTGCGCGTCTGGGATGCGGATGCCTCCGCCCAGGACGTGTGCGCCAGCGTTGGCACCATGCTCTACGCCGACTACGTGGAAGCCGGGCAGATGCCGGCGGTGCTCGCCAACCGTTTCGGTGGCGTGATCTTCCACGAGGCCTGCGGCCACCTGCTGGAAACCACCCAGGTGGAGCGCGGCACCACTCCCTTTGCCGACAAGGTGGGCGAGCCCATCGCCCACGCAGCGGTGACGGCCATCGATGAAGGCCTTACCGACGGCGCCTTCGGCTCCCTCTCCATGGACGACGAGGGAATGGAGCCCCAGCGCACGGTGCTGATTGAAAACGGCATCCTCAAACGCTTTCTCAGCGATCGCGCCGGCGAACGGCGCACCGGCCATGGCCGCACCGGCAGCGGCCGGCGCCAGAGCCATGCCTTCGCCGCCGCCAGCCGCATGCGCAACACCTTCATTGCCGCCGGCCCGCACACGCCCGACCAACTGATCGCCTCGGTCGACAAAGGGCTCTACTGCAAATCGATGGGCGGCGGCAGCGTCGGCCCCACCGGCCAGTTCAACTTCGCCGTGGAGGAGGGCTACCTGATCGAAAACGGCCAGCTCACCAAGCCGGTGAAAGGCGCCACCCTGATCGGCGAAGCCAAGGAGGTGATGCCCCGGATCTCGATGTGTGCCAACGACCTCGAACTGGCGGCGGGCTTCTGCGGCTCCGTCAGCGGCAGTGTCTACGTCACCGTGGGCCAGCCCCACATCAAAGTCGACTCGATCACCGTGGGGGGCCGCTGACGATGGCCACCTCCGCCGGCCTCAACGCCGAGGCCCTGAGCAGCCGACTCCAGCAGCTGGCCCAACAGGCCGACATCCAGCAGTGGGATCTGGGCGCCTCCTGCAGCACCGACACCTCCGTGCAGGTCGACCGCGGCGAGGCCAAACAGATGAAAGGGGCCCAGCGCAGCGCCATCACCGTGCGGGTGTGGAACGGCGATGGGCTGGTGGGCATCACCAGCACCTCCGACCTCAGCGACGAAGGGTTGGTTCGAGCCCTCGCCGGTGCCCGCGACGCCAGCGCCTTTGGCAATGCCGATGAGACCCCGGCCTTCTCGCCCCTGGCCACGGCCCCCCTGGCCAGCCTGGAGCAGCCCCACCACGAGCCCCAGCCGATCCTCACCCTGCTGGAGACCCTCAAGCAGGCCGAACGCCAACTGCTCGATCGCCATGCCGCCATCGGCACCGTTCCCTACAACGGCCTAGCCCAGCGCAGCAGCGAGAGGCTTTACCTCAACAGCGAGGGGGCCTGCCGCCACCAGAGACTCACCACGGCGAGTCTGTATCTCTATGCCCGGGCCGAGGAAGCCGGCCGCAAGCCCCGCAGCTCAGGAGCAGTGCGCCTGGCCTACGGCACCTCCAACCTCGACATCGAAGGCTGCATCGAAGAAGCCGCCCAGCGCACCATCGCCCACCTCGACTACGCCCCCATCGAGACAGGCCACTACACCTGCGTGTTCAGCCCCGAAGCGTTTCTGGATCTGATCGGCGCCTTCAGCAGCCTGTTCAACGCCAGGGCCGTGCTCGATGGCGTCAGCCTCAGCCAGCGCGACTCCCTGGGCCAGACCCTGGCCGTGCCGTTCCTCAGCATCCGCGACAACGGCCTGCACCCGGGCAACGTGGGCGCCTCGGCCTTCGATGGCGAGGGCACACCCACCGCTCCCCTCGACCTGGTGGACGGCGGGGTGCTGCGGCATTTCCTGCACTCCGAGGCCACGGCCCGCGCCTTCGGCGTGCCCCCCACCGGCCATGCCGGCATGGGGGCCAAGGTGTCGGTGGGGATCGACTGGCTGGAGATCGGCGCCACCCCGGGCAGTGGCGGCGGCCAGCAGGGCCTCAACCGCCTCGGCCACGATGGGCCCGTGGTGGTGATCGATTCCCTTTCCGCCCTGCACGCCGGCGTCAAGGCCAGCCAGGGCTCCTTCTCCCTCCCCTTCGACGGCTGGCTGGTGCAGGGCGGCAGCAGCCGCTCGATCGAAGCCGCCACCGTGGCCGGCGACATTCGCACGGTGCTCCAGGCGATTGTGGGGTTTGAGGGCGAGGCCAAGGTGACCCCCGATGGCCTCTGCCCCTACGTCTGGGTGGAAGGGCTCTCCATCACCGGCGAAGCCTGACCACCCAGCTCTGAACCGGCCCTGAAATCCCGGCCCTGAAATCACTGTTGTGAAGATCCTGTTCTGGGGCACCCCTGCGTACGCCGTGCCCAGCCTGGAGGCCCTGGTGGCTGCCGGTCACACCTTGGTGGGGGTGGTGAGCCAGCCGGATCGTCGCCGTGGGCGCGGCAAGGAGCTGCAGCCCAGCCCAGTGAAGGCCAGGGCCCTGGAGCTCGGGATTCCAGTGTTCACGCCGGAAAGGATCCGGCGGGATCAAGCCTGCCAGCAGCAGCTCGCGGCCCTGGGCGCCGACGTCTCAGTGGTGGTGGCGTTCGGCCAGATCCTGCCGCCCGAGGTGCTGGCCCAGCCCCCCCTGGGCTGCTGGAACGCCCACGGCTCCCTGCTGCCCCGTTGGCGCGGCGCCGGGCCCATCCAGTGGTGCCTGCTGGAGGGCGACGCCGAAACCGGCGTGGGCATCATGGCCATGGAGGTGGGGCTCGACACCGGGCCGGTGTTGCTGGAGCGCAGCCTCGCCATCGGTCTGCGGGAGAACGCCCAACAGCTGGGGCAGCGGCTGGCCCAGCTCAGCGCCGAGCTGCTCGTTGAAGCCCTGCCCCGGATCGAGGCCACTGGCACGGGCCCGGAAACCGAACGGCTGACCCGATTGGGAGTGCGCCCCCAGGGTGAGGCGGGGCTCACCATCGCCCGCATGCTGACCAAAGACGACGCGGTGATCGACTGGAGCGCTTCCGCCCTGGCGATCCACCGGCGGGTGATGGGTCTCTATCCCGCAGCCCACACCAGCTGGCGGGGCAAACGGCTGAAACTGCTCAGCACCGAGCCGCTGGTGGCTCGCCTTGCCGAGCAGCTGAGCCCCGAAGCCCAGGCGACGCTTGCCTCTAGCAGCGGAGCCGCACCAGCTCAGCCAGCAGCGGCCGTTGCCCCAGGCACGGTGCTGGCGGTGTTATCGGACACAGGCCTGGTGGTGGCCACCGGCGGTTGCCCGGTGCTGGTGCGTGAAGCCCAGCTGGAGGGCAGGGCGACCGCCAGGGGCGGCAGCCTGCTCCAACAGCTCGCGGCCCAGCCTGGCGATCGCCTGGGCTCAGCGTGAAGCTCGATGACAGCAGGCTTACGTTCTGTGTTGTTAGGGCTCGCACAATTTTCCTGATCCCCCACGGTGGCTACAGAGGGTGGAGACATTGCTGAGGATCCATGGGAAGCGAGCTGTCCTATGTCGGTGAAACAGGCCAGGGCTGCCTGATCTACCGGGAGACGTCGGGTCGCTACGTGGTCAGCCACGAACAACAACCCAAACAGCGCCGCAGGGTCGCCACGCTGGCCAGTGCCTACGCCACCTGTCAGTGCCTGGAGATGGAGCGGATCACCGAGGCCAGCTGATCGCAATCAGCCCAAGCCAATCTCCTTGCGATACAGCGCATGGAGGCCCTCCAGCTGGTTGTGCACCGACACCAGCTGGTCGCGGATGTGCTGGCTGTTGTCGATGCGCCCAAGGGCCAAGAGCATCGCCTCAATCTGCCCCTTGCAATCGATCAGCACGCGGCACTGGGGGGATCCGGGCTCGTAGGGCATGTCAAGTGTCTCAACCCCACCATCCGAGCGGAGACCCACCGCAGCCGGTGTGTCCATTGCTGCCATTCAGCGAGACTGCTGCCGTTCAGCGTCGCGCGCCCGGTGCCCGCGAACTGCGGCGGCCCTCGCGGCGGGCCCCCTGGGGGGAGGCGGCGGGTCGGGAAGAGGAGGGGCGGCGTCCGCCACGACCCCGGCCGCCACTGAGATCGAGAGGTGGAGCGGAGAGCACCTTGGGTTCGAAGCCGGGCACCTCCTGACGCGGCAGGCGGGTGCCGATCATGCGCTCGATGGCACGCAGCAGCTCACTCTCTTCGGCCGCCACCAGGGAAATGGCATGGCCGTTGTGGCCGGCCCGGCCGGTGCGGCCGATCCTGTGCACATAGTCCTCGGCCTGGTTGGGCAGATCCAGGTTGACCACGTGGGGCAGCTGGTGGATGTCGATGCCCCGGGCGGCCAGGTCGGTGGCCACCAGCACCCGCAGCGTGCCGGCCTTGAAGTCGGCGAGGGCCCGGGTGCGTGCCCCCTGGCTCTTGTTGCCGTGGATGGCTGCCGCCGACATGCCTTCGCGGCTGAGCCGCTCGGCCATCCGGTTGGCGCCGTGCTTGGTGCGGGAAAACACCAGAACCTGCTGCCAATCGTTGCTGCGGATCAGGTGGCTGAGCAGATCCGCCTTGCGATCCATGTCACAGGGATGCAGCAGGTGCTCCACCGTGGGGGCCGTGCGGTTTTCCGGAGTGGCCTGGAGCTGCACCGGGTTGTGGAGCAGTCCAGTGGCCAGGCGCCGGATATCACCGGAAAAGGTGGCTGAAAACAGCAGGTTCTGACGCTTGGGAGGCAGCAGCGCCAGGATTTTCTGGATGTCACGGATGAAGCCCATATCGAGCATCCGATCCGCCTCATCGAGCACCAGGATCTCAACCCGATCGAGCCGCAGGGCCCGCTGCTGGTAAAGATCCATCAAGCGGCCCGGTGTGGCCACCAGCACGTCGGTGCCCTTCTGCAGCCTGCTGATCTGGGGGTTGACCTTCACGCCGCCGAACACCACGTCGCTGCGCAGGTCGAGGTAGCGGCCATAGGCCCGCACGCTTTCGGCCACCTGGGCCGCCAGCTCTCGGGTGGGGGTGAGCACCAGCGAACGCACCACACCGCCGCGGGCATGGGGGCCATGGCGCAGCCGCTCCAGCATCGGCAGGGTGAATCCTGCGGTTTTGCCGGTGCCGGTCTGGGCGGCCGCCATCACGTCATGGCCCGCCAGCACGGCTGGGATGCACTGGCCCTGGATCGGCGACGGCTTGGTGTAGCCCTTTTCAGTCACCGCCTTGAGGATCGGCTCACCCAGTCCGAAGGAGGCAAAGTCGACCAACGCCGCGTTGGCTGCTGAATCAGCGGCAACCTGCGACTGGCTGGCAGCCTGCACCTCGCTAGCAGCCCTCACGAGACTTTCAGCCTCCCGGAGACTGGAGACGGCTGTTGGACTGGAGATGGCCGTTGCGGTGCGGGATCGGGGAGGGGACTGACGGATCGCCGGCTCTGCGGAGTTCTCCAGCCTAGGGGGGGCTGGTCAGCGGACCGCACCGCCGTCAGGGGCCATAGAGCTGCCAGGCCTGGTCGCAGGTGGCCAGCAGATCCCTGTCGGAAAGGGCCAGCGCCTCGGGCCAGGCCCCCTGGAGCCACAGCCGCAGACGGGCCGGATCCACGGCACCGCTGGGGGAATCGCGCCAGTCGCGGAAGAAAGCGTCCTGGGCCGCCAACACCCGAAATTTGAAAAACTCCAGCAAGCGCGCCCGCAGCCGGGTGCCATCGATGGTCCAGAGCCGGTGGGGGTCCACCACGAGGGCGATCTCCACACCGGGCGCAATCCCCTCCAGCGGCGGCGCCAGCACTTCCACCACCTGGGGCGGCTGCCCGTGGCGTTGTTTGGTCTGCGGATCGGGCTGGTAGATCCAGCCCCCCAGGGCAGGGGAGTCGCCGCAGCGCACCAGCACGCGCCAAAACCGAAAGGTCTCCGGCGGATGGCGATCGCTCCAAAGGAGCTGCTCAAAGCAGTGGTCAGGGTGCTCGCTGCGCAGCTCCAGGGGTGCCAGGCTGAGGTTGAGGGTGCCGGCGAAACAGTCGGACAGATCCAGGCCCCGCTGGGCAAACAGGGGGCGCTGCAGGCTGATGGTGCCGGCCGGGTAGGGGGAAGCGGAATCACGCCCCGAGGCGACGCCGTAACCCCGGATCAGGCGCCCCGTGATCCAGACCGGCTGATCAGGTTCAGCCATGGCCGGCAGCGCCCGCCACGGCGAAGTGGCTGCAGCGCTCGCAGGGGCCATCGGGCAGCACGGCGCAGCGCAGCAGCGGGCTGCGAGCGTTGAAACGGCAGCTGGGATCGCCGATCACCCATTGGTTCTGCCACCAGCGGGCATCGGCAGGCCGCCGCTGGGCCTTCACCTGGAGCGCCACGGAGGCGAGTTCATAGCGGCCGTTGCGCAGCTGGTAGCGGTGGCGGCGCTGCAGCACCAGAAAACTGCGGCCAGCCGCCTCCAGCCAGCGACCGGGTTGGGGCACCTCACCAAGCTCGGCCACCTCCAGGGCATCGAGCAGCTGGTCGCTGCCGATCTGGCGCAGCTCCACCCTCATGGCTCGGGCGGTATTTCCAATGGTGCGTTGCGCGCCGAGAAGCCCCAGGCGAAGAGGGCCGCCACGAAGAGAAGCAGCAACCATTCCGGCGGCACCACCTGGGGCAGACCAAGCCGCAGCAACAGCCGAATCCCCACCAGACCCACCGCCAGGTAGCCGGCGGTCTCGAGGTGCCGGTACACCTCCAGCCAACGGATGAACAGCTCGGCGGTGAGCCGCAGGGCGATCACTCCGATCACACCACCGGCCATCACCAGCAGCAAACGATCACTCACCGCCACCGCCGCAGCCACGCTGTCGAGGGAGAAGGCGAGGTCGGTGAGGGCCAGGGTGGCCACGATCGAGCCGAGGCCGGCGTGGTGGAGCGAGCCGGGATGGGTTGATCCGCCGGAACCTTCGGCACCAGCGCCGGCTGCGGCCAAATCACTGGATTCGGCCCCATCGCCGGGCTCCGACCACACCAGCTGCAGGTGCCGGCCGCAGAGCCACAGCAGATACCCCGCTGCCGCCAGCTGCAGCGGCCAGAAGTTCAACACCCACTGGGCCGCCACAATCAGGCCGAGCCGAAACACCAGCGCCAGCGCCAGGCCCAGGTTGAGAGCCTGGCGCTGACGCGCTGGATCCTCCAGGCCACGGGCGATGGCCGCCAGGGCAATGGCGTTGTCGGCGGAAAGCACGGCCTCGAGCGCCACCAGCAAGGGCAGTAGCAGCACCACCTCCTTCCACTGATCGGCCTGGTTGATCAGGGGAGTGAGGGACTGGATCGACTCGGCTTCCACGGGCTGCAGCGGGCCAAGATGAAAGGCAGTCTAGAAAGACACCCTGAGCCGCCCGCTGCAGGATTCACAGCTCGTGGAGGGTTTAAAGCACGTGGAGGAGTCACAGCTGGAGGTCCAACTGGTGCATGCCGACAACGGCAGCCGGGTGGTGCTGGTGCAGGCGCGGCGCGGCGGCACGCTCGTCGACGGCGCCCTTGGGGAGGCCGCCACGGCGGAGGAGGCCGAAGACAGGGCCCGCCAACGCCTGGCGGCCCGCCTCACCCCCAAAACGCCGCCAGCAGCTACAGCGGCTCCAACACCCGCTTCAGCAACCCCATCAGACCGGCCCAGCAACCCCACGCCCAGCCCCCCGCCACACCAAGAGCAGCCGAGCCCACCGGCTTCCCAGGTCGCCGAGGAGCCTCCTGCCGATCCGGAGGACTGGAGCAGCGAACTGGCCCGACTGGACCTGGAGCTGCAACGGCTCGGCTGGGACCGCGACCAGGAGGCGATCTACCTGGAGCGGGTGTTCAACCACCCCAACCGCAATCGCCTCACCAGCTACGGCGATCTGCTGGCCTACCTCCAAGCCCTAGAGGGATTTTCACCGGGCACGGATCCAGCCACCGCCCGGGCTCCGCTGCGGCGCCGGGAGCTGCTCAGCCAGTGCGACGCGCTGCTGGGACAGCTGCAATGGGATCCCGGCCAGGGCCGGGCCTTCCTCGAGCAGCACTTCTCCCTCACCAGCCGCCAGCAGCTCAGCGACGCCCAGTTGCTGCAGTTCAACATGCTGCTGGAGAGTGAATGGCTGGCCGGGCAGAACCCTTAACAGTGCTGGCGCACCAGTTGGGCACCCAGACCCGATCGAGCCTGGTTGGCATAGGCCTCCCGCTCGAGCTGCTGTTCGTGGGCTGAGGCCTGGCGGTACACCGGTTCGTTGAGCACCCCCACCAGATGGGCCGGCAAGGCGGTGGGCAGACCCAGCAGCCGCGGACTGGAGCGCACCCCCCGGTTGCGGCAGCTCTGGGCCACATGAATGGCCTCGTGGTTGAGCACCGTGGCGAATTCGACACTGCCCTTCTCCACCACCCGGGGCTGGATGCGCAGCGTGCGCGCCTGGGGATCCCATTCACCGGCCGCCCCCAGCTTGTGCGGCTCGGTGAGCTCCAGGCGCACCCCCGCCGTCGCCAACACCGTCAGCAGTTCAGCAATCGCCTGCCGCTCCGCTCCAAAGCTGGGGGGATTGGCGATCAGGGCACGCAGCTCAGCCACTGAAAGCGTCGGTTGATCAGCGCGGCGTCGGTAGTGGTAGCGAATCGCACCATTGGGGAGGGTTTCAGCCCTGGGGATCCACTGCCGATCGGCCAAAGCCAATTGCTGCAGCAGAGACGCCTCCAACGCCGGCGACGGGGGAGCGGGCTGGGCAAGGGCGGGCGGGGGAAGCTGCGGGGCCTCCACCCCAGGCCTCGACAGTTGGGCTACCAATCCGGCGCCCAGTAGAGCCAGCAGCCCGCTGAGCACCCGTAGGGAAACCTGGCCGTGGGGGCGATCCAGGCGGGGCGGACGGCGGGAACGCACCAGGGCAGTCGGACGGTCCGCACCAGTCTGAGGCCGGTTGCGAAGATCGGAGCTTCTTGCCTCCCGCGCCTCCATGCCCCTCTCCGCCCTGGTGCGTCAACTGCAGCAGGCGTCCCTCACCGGGGAGGTGCTGGAGCGCAGCAAGCGGCCCGAGCGCCTGCGGCTGAGCGGCGCTGGCCGGGGGGCCAGGGCCCTGATCAGCTCCGCGCTGGCGGGCGCCGCCGGCGCTCCCCTGCTGGTGATCGTGCCCACCCTGGAGGAGGCCGGGCGCTGGGCGGCGCTGCTGGAGCTGATGGGCTGGCCCAGCTGCCAGCTTTATCCCACCAGTGAAGCCAGCCCCTACGAGCCCTTCGATCCCACCAGCGAAATCACCTGGGGCCAGCTGCAGGTGCTGGCGGAGTTGCTGGATGGCGGCCAGCGCCTGGCGATCGTGGCCACCGAGCGGGCCCTCCAGCCTCACCTGCCGCCGCCGGAGGCCCTGCAGGCCCAGTGCCTGAGCCTGCGCAAGGGCGACACGGTGGATCTCGACGAGCTAGCCACAACGCTGACGCGCCTGGGGTACGAGCGGGTGCCCACGATCGAGCAGGAGGGCTGCTGGAGCCGCCGCGGCGACATCGTCGATGTCTTCCCGGTAAGCGCCGAACTGCCGGTGCGGCTGGAATTTTTTGGCGAGGAGCTGGAGAAGCTGCGGGAGTTTGATCCCGCGTCCCAACGCTCCCTCGATGCCGTTGAGGTGGTGCGCCTCACCCCCACCGGCTACGGCCCACTGATCGCCGATGCCCTACGCGAGGCGATGCCCGATGGACTGGATCAACTGCTGAGCGCCGAGGCCAGCGACCAGCTGCTGGAGGGCGGCACCCCCGAGGGCCTGCGGCGGCTGATGGGGCTGGCCTGGCAGCAACCGGCCTGCCTGCTCGATTACCTGCCCGCCCACACCTTGATCGCCGTGGACGAGCGGCGCCATTGCCTCTCCCACGGCCAGCAGTGGTTCGACCATGTGGTGGAGCACCACAGCGAGGTGTGCCAGGAGCTGGCCCTGCTGCCACCGCTGCTGCACCGCCCGCCCAGCGAGGCGCTGGAGCAGGCGGCGGCCTTCGGCGGCTTCGATCTGGCCGAGCTGCACGAAACCGACAGCCACCCCAACAGTCTCGATCTGGCCTCCCGCTCGGTGCCGGCCTACCCCAACGCCTTCGGCAAGCTGGCGGGGCTGGTGAAGGGCTTTGTGGCCGAGAAGGCCACGGTGTGGCTGCTCTCGGCCCAGCCCAGCCGGGCGGTGGCCCTGCTGGAGGAGCACGACTGCATCACCCGCTTCGTGCCCAACCCCACCGACTTCCCGGCCATTGATCGGCTGGTGGAGCAGACCACGCCGGTGGCGCTGAAAACCAAGGGCACCGCTGAGCTCGAAGGGCTGCAGTTGCCGGCCTGGAAGCTGGTGCTGATCACCGATCGGGAGTTCTTCGGCCAGCACGCCCTGGCCGCCACCGGCTATGTGAGGCGGCGCCGCAAGGCCGCCAGCCGCACGGTGGATCCCAACAAAATGCAACCGGGCGACTTCGTGGTGCACCGCAACCACGGCATCGGCCGATTTCTGAAGCTGGAAAAGCTGGCGATCAGCGGCGAATCGCGCGACTACCTGGTGGTGCAGTACGCCGACGGCCTGCTGCGGGTCGCCGCCGACCAGCTGGGCAGCCTCGGCCGCTACCGCGCCAGCACCGATGCCCCGCCCGAGCTCAACCGCATGGGCGGCACGGCCTGGACCAAGGCCAAGGAGCGAGCCCAGAAGGCCGTGCGCAAGGTGGCGCTGGATCTGGTGAAGCTCTATGCCGAGCGCCACCAGGCCCCGGGTTTCGCGTTCCCGGCCGATGGCCCCTGGCAACACGAGCTCGAAGACTCCTTCCCCTACGAACCCACCCCCGATCAGGTGAAGGCGATCGCCGATGTGAAGCGCGACATGGAGCAGCCCCAGCCCATGGACCGGCTGGTGTGCGGCGATGTGGGCTTCGGCAAAACCGAGGTGGCCATCCGCGCCATCTTCAAAGCCGTCACCGCCGGCAAGCAGGTGGCGATGCTGGCCCCCACCACCGTGCTGGCCCAGCAGCACTGGCGCTCCCTCTCGGAGCGCTTCGCGCCCTATCCGCTCAAGGTGAGCTTGCTCAACCGCTTCCGCACCGCCGGCGAGCGCAAGGTGATCCTCGAGGGGCTGGCCAGCGGCAATGTGGATGTGGTGGTGGGCACCCACCAACTGCTCTCCAAGGGCACCGGCTTCAAGCAGCTGGGCCTGCTGGTGGTGGATGAGGAGCAGCGCTTCGGCGTAAACCAGAAGGAAAAAATCAAGGCCCTGCGCAAAGACGTGGACGTGCTGACGCTCAGCGCCACACCGATCCCACGCACCCTCTACATGAGCCTCTCGGGCGTGCGCGAGATGAGCCTGATCACCACACCGCCGCCGCTGCGCCGGCCGATCAAAACCCACCTGGCCGCCCTCGATGAGGAGGCGGTGCGCAGCGCCATCCGCCAGGAGATCGACCGCGGCGGCCAGATCTTTTACGTGGTGCCCAGGGTGGAGGGCATCGACGATGTGGCCGCCCAACTGCAGAGCATGATTCCGGGCCTGCGGCTGCTGGTGGCCCACGGCCAGATGGCCGAGGGGGAGCTGGAGAGCGCCATGGTGGCCTTCAACGCCGGCGAGGCCGACCTGATGCTCTGCACCACGATCGTGGAGAGCGGCCTCGACATCCCCCGGGTGAACACGATCCTGATCGAGGACGCCCACAAGTTCGGCCTGGCCCAGCTGTATCAGCTGCGGGGCCGGGTGGGCCGCAGCGGCATCCAGGCCCACGCCTGGCTCTTCTATCCCGGCGATGCTTCCCTCAGCGAAGCGGCACGCCAGCGGCTGCGGGCCATCCAGGAATTCGCCCAACTGGGCTCCGGTTATCAGTTGGCCATGCGCGACATGGAAATCCGCGGCGTGGGCAACCTGCTGGGGGTGGAACAGAGCGGCCAGATGGAGGCGATCGGCTTCGACCTCTACATGGAGATGCTGCAGGAATCGCTGGCCGAGATCCAGGGCCAGGACATCCCGGCGGTGGACGACACCCAGATCGACCTGCCGATCACCGCCTTCATCCCGGGCGACTGGATCACCGAGAACGACGAGAAAATGGCCGCCTACCGCGCCGCGGCCGACTGCAGCAGCCAGGCTGCCCTGGTGGAGCTGGCGGCCGGCTGGGTGGATCGCTACGGCGCCATCCCCGCACCGGTGCAATCGCTGCTGCTGCTGATGGAGCTGAAGCTGGTGGCCAAGCGCTGCGGCTTCTCACGCATCAAGCCGGAGAAACCCAACATCGCCCTGGACACACCGATGGAGGAGCCGGCTTTCCGGCTGCTGCGCCAGGGCCTGCCCCAGCACCTGCATGGGCGACTCGTGTATCAGGCGGGGTCGGGGAGCACCGCCAAGGTGCTGGCGCGGGGCCTGGGCGTGCTGCCCGCCGAGAAGCAACTGGAGGAGCTGATGGGCTGGCTAAACCAGATGGCCGCCCAACTCCCCGGCGCCGATGGCCTCACCGAGGCCCAGCGCAGCGAGCAGCAAGCGGCCCAGAACGAGGCGGTTTTAACGGTGTGAGAGCAAGCGGTGTGAGAGCAGGCGGCGTGAGAGGGCTGGCGGTGCGAATTCCCGCCCCAGCCCCAAAACCCTCAAAGTTCCGTTACATTCATGAGAACGTGTGTAACGGGGGTCCGATGGGCGAGGTGATCGACGCGACTTCGGGCTTTGGCGGTTTCAGTGGTGGCTTCAGTCTGATCTCCGGAGTGGTCAGCCTGGTCGCCCTGGGTCTCTACGCCCTCCTTCAGGGCGACACAAACAACAACGACGACGACGACTCCAGCCCCGGTGGCGGCCTGATGCAGCCTGTTGCCTAGGCCGTTTCAGGGCTCCAGGTTTTGGCGCTCCTGCTCCTGCGCCCGATAGCTAGCTGGCACCAGCACCAGAAACAACCACCACCACACCAGCACCACTGCAGCCACAGGCGCGGTGATCCACCAACGCTGCAGCCACCACCAACTGGTGGCCACAGCCACAGCCCCTGTTAGCAGGATGCTCCAGGGCTGACACCACCAGGGCTTCAGTGCCCAGATGGACTCCGAGGGGGCCGTCATGAATTCAGCGGGTCGTGCCCGCTGGCTTGGCCAGCGCCGAAGGCAGGTTGGTGCTGGCCGGGTTGTAGGCCTTCTCCACACCGTTGGCAGTGCGAAGCCGCTTCACCAGGGTGGTCTCGGCCACCCGGTATTGGCTGTCCTTGCGGGTGCCGAGATCCTCCAGCTTGAGGCGCTGGGCCTCCAGCTCGGTCATCTTCGCCGTCACATCCGGGTCGATGCCGTGCTTGTGGATGTCCCGGCCACTGGGGGTGAGGTATTTGGCGATGGTCACGGTCATGCCGGAGCCATCGGAGAGCCCCCGCACCGACTGCACCAGACCCTTGCCGAAGGTCTTCTGGCCCACCAACACTGCCCGCTGGTTGTCCTGCAGGGCGCCGGAGAGGATTTCACTGGCACTGGCCGAGCCTTCATTCACCAGCACCACCAGCGGCTTGTTGGTGAGGGCGCGGCCGTTGGCCCGCTTCACATCGCGGATGCCATCGCGGGTTTTGGTGGACACAATCGTGCCCTCGTTGAGCCACTGGCGGGCGATTTCCACGCTCGCCATCAGCAGGCCGCCGGGGTTGCTGCGCAGATCCAACACGTAGCCCTGGGCGCCTTTCTCCTCCAGATCCTTCACCGCCAGACGCATGTCCTTGGTGGCCGTGGCATTGAACTGCCTCAGGCGGATGTAACCCACCTTCACCCCATCAGCGGTGGTGTTGATCTGGTGGTCGACGGCATGGAGCTCGATGCGCTCGCGGGTGAGCGGCACCTCCAGGGTCTGGCCCTTGCGTTGCAGGGTGAGGGTGACAGAGGTGCCAGCTTGGCCGCGGATCAGCTTGACCGCGTCCTCGGTGCTCATCCCCTTGGTGCTCTTGCCATCGATGGCCACGATCACGTCCTTGGGTTGCACCCCGGCCTTGGACGCCGGGGATCCCTCGATCGGCGATACCACCACCAGATTCTTGGTCTCCTTGTCGAGACTCAATTGAATGCCCACCCCGGAGAGCTCTCCGGAGGTGTCGATCTGCATCTCCTTGAACTCCCGCGGATCGAGAAAACGGGTGTAGGGATCATCGAGGCTGCCGAGCATGCCCCGGATCGCCTCGTAGGCCTCCTTGGTGCTGCCATAGCTCTTGGCCAGCACGCTGCTGCGCAGGCTGCGCCATTGCTCCGGCTTGTACTTGCCGTTGATGTCCAGGTAGTCGCGGAAGACGATCTGCCAGGTCTGGTCGATCACTTCCTTGGGGCTGTCGCTGATCCGCGACGTGCCCCCCGGCGGGGTCACCACTTCCCGGGCCACAACCGCCGTGGCCGCACAGGCACCGATGCCTACCAGCACAACCAGGCTGGCGCGGGGGCTGGCCATCAGGAAAAGCCGTGGAGGCCCGGGAAACGTTCCCTGAAACTAGCGCCGCCGCAAGGTTTCCACCGGGGTGGGTAACCGGACGACAACAAGCCAGGAGCGCTTAGGGATCGACCCAGCGGCCGTCCTCCCGGATCAGGGCGATCAAGGCCTCCACCCCTTCCGCCTCCGGCACCCGGCGGATCTCGTCGCGACCGCGATAGAGCGAGATGGTGCCGGGGGTCTTGCCGACGTAGCCGTAGTCGGCATCAGCCATCTCGCCAGGGCCGTTAACGATGCAGCCCATCACGGCAATGTCGAGGCCGGTGAGGTGGGCGGTGGCGTTGCGCACCTTGTGCAACACCTCCTCCAGGTTGAACAGGGTGCGGCCGCAGCTGGGGCAGGCCACGTATTCGACCATCGTTTTGCGCAGCCCCAGGGCCTGCAGGATCGAATAGCAAACCGGGATTTCCTTCTCCGGCGCTTCAGTGAGGGAAACGCGGATCGTGTCGCCCAGGCCCTCGGCCAGCAAGGGCGCAATGCCGGCGGTACTTTTAATTCGCCCGTAGTCGCCGTCGCCGGCTTCGGTCACGCCCAAGTGCAGGGGGTAATGGAACCCCTCCGCATCCATGCGGGCGGCCATCATTCGGTAAGCGGCCATCATCACCGGCGCCCGCGAGGCCTTCATCGACACGACGATGTTGTGGAAGTCGAGCCGGTCGCAGATGCGAATGAACTCCAGAGCACTCTCGACCATGCCCAGGGGCGTGTCGCCATAGCTGAACAACATCCGCTCGGCCAGAGAGCCGTGGTTGACACCGATGCGCAGGGCCTTGTCCTGCTCCTTCAGCAAGCTCACCAGCGGCTCAAAGGTGTTGGTGATGCGTTCGCCAATGGCGGCGATCTCCTCGGGGCTGAATTCGGTGCGGTTGGGGTCGGGCTTGTCAAACACAAACAAGCCGGGGTTGATCCGCACCTTGTCGACGTGCTGGGCCACCTCAAGGGCAATCTTCATGCCGTTGTGGTGCACGTCTGCCACCAGCGGCACCGGCTGGTAGCTGTCTTCCAGCCGCTGGCGGATCTCCTTCACCGCCTTGGCGTGGGCCAGCGACGGCACGGTGAGCCGCACGATCTCGCAGCCGGCCTCATGCAAGCGGCGGATACCAGCGGTCGCACCCTCGATATCGAGGGTGTCTTCATTGATCATCGACTGCACCACCACCGGGTGGTCACTGCCGACCCAGATGTTGCCCACCCGCACGCTGCGGGTCTTGCGGCGATGGATCTGGGTGTCGAAACGGGGGTCGCTGGCCCAGTCGTTCATCGGGGCGGTGGCCCGGTCGGGAGAGGAGGCGTCGGGGCGAGCCAGGGTGCCGGTCATGACGGGGGAGCGCTGGGGGCCGGAGGCTCCGCAAAGCCTGTCACAACATCACCACCGCTGACGGATCAGCCAAGCGAAGCATCAGCCAAGTGACGGGTCGAGCAAACGGCGGCGCAGCTCGGCCAGATCGCGAACGGTGTGCCAACGGGGAGATCCCTCCGCCTGGGAGGGATTGCGCAGCAGATAGGAGGGATGCAGCAGGGGCATCAACCAGCGTCCCTGCAGACCGCCAAGGTTCAGGTTGTCCTGGTCGCCTGCGCGCCACTGGCCCCGCAGCCGGGTGATGCCGCCGCGGATGCCCAGCACGGCCTCCAGGGCCGTGGCGCCCACCAGCCCAATCACCAGGGGATCCACCAGGGCGATCTGCTGCTCCAGCCAAGGGCGGCAGGCGGCCATCTCAACGGCCGTGGGCTTGCGGTTGCCCGGCGGCCGGCACTTCACCACATTGCACACGTAGGCCTCGCTCTGGCTGTCCAGACCAGCGGCAGCCAGCAGCTGGTCGAGCAGCTGGCCGGAGCGGCCCACAAATGGCAGCCCCGCCAGATCCTCCTGGGCACCGGGCCCCTCGCCGATCAGCATCAGCCGGGCGCTTGGATTGCCCCGGCTCACCACCACCTGCTGGCGGCCCTCCGCCAGGCCGCAGCTGCGGCAGGCCGCGCAGGAGAGGGCCAGCTGCTGCAGGGCGTCGCGCGGCGGGAATGGTGAAGCCATCGAGGAACAGTGGTGACGCTCAGCAACGAACTGCCCGTTTCGTGCCAGCCCGAACCGTAGGTGGAGAACCCGTGCGGCAGGATGGAAAGCAGTGCTGAAGCCGCGCGTCCCGATGCCGGACATAGGGATGTTCGCCGCACCCACCACCAGCCCGAGTCTCTCGGCCCGGGCGAGGGCTCTGCAGCCCTCCCTCACCCTGGCGATTGCCGCCCGCGCCAAAGCCCTCAAGGCTGATGGCCAAGACATCTGCAGCCTCAGCGCCGGCGAACCGGACTTCGACACGCCGGCTTTCATCCGCGAGGCCGCTACTGCGGCCCTAGAGACAGGCCACACCCGTTACGGCCCCGCCGCCGGCGAACCCGCCCTGCGGGAAGCGATCGCCGCCAAGCTAAACCAGGAAAACGGTGTGGTCACCACCGCCGACCAGGTGCTGGTGACCAACGGCGGCAAGCAAGCCCTCTACAACTTGTTCCAGGTGCTGCTGGAGCCGGGCGATGAGCTGCTGCTGCCGGCGCCCTACTGGCTCAGCTACCCCGAGATCGCCCGGCTGGCCGGGGCATCGGTGACCCTGATCCCCAGCTCAGCGGCCCAAGGATTTCGCCTCGATCCCGCCGCTTTAGAGGCGGCCATTACCCCGGCCAGCAAGCTGCTGGTGCTCAACAGCCCTGGCAACCCCACCGGCATGGTGCTGAGCCGGCCGGAGCTGGAGGCGATCGCCGCGGTGCTGCGCCGCCATCCCCAGGTGGCGGTGGTGTGCGACGAGATCTATGAGTTTCTGCTGGCTCCCGGACACAGCCACCACAGCTTTGCCGCCGTGGCACCCGACCTGGCCGATCGCATCTTCACGGTGAACGGCTTCGCCAAGGGCTGGGCCATGACCGGCTGGCGCATCGGCTGGCTAGCAGGTGCCCGGTCGGTGGTGGCCGCAGCCAGCGCCCTGCAGAGCCAGAGCACCAGCAACGTGTGCAGCTTCGCCCAGTTCGGCGCCCTGGCCGCGATCAGCGGCTCCCGCGACTGTGTGCGCGCCATGGCCGCCCAGTTCGATGAGCGCCGCAGCCTGCTGACGGCGGGGCTGATGGCGATCGAACGGCTGGAACTGCTGCCGCCGGAGGGAGCCTTCTACGCCTTCCCCGACGTGAGTGCCTACGGCCTCGATTCCATGACCCTGTGCAATCGCCTGCTTGATGAGGTTGGTCTGGCGGTGGTGCCCGGCGTGGCCTTCGGCGACGACCGCTGCATCCGCCTGTCCTGCGCCGCCGGACCTGCCACCATCCAGGACGGCCTGGCGCGACTGCAGCACTTCCTGGCCAGCGTCTGACCGCCCGACTCACCCTTTTCCATCAACTGCCATGCCTGTTCGAGAACGTTGGACCGCCGCGCTGGCGGGGCTTGCTTTTGCCCTGCTGCCGGCGGTCCTCTCCCCCCTTCCCCCATCCTTGCTGCCGGCGGCTGAAGCCCAGCAGAACCAGGCCAAACCCAGCAACAGCAAGCCGGTGCTGCGCATCGGCGCCATCCCCGACCAGAACCCCGAAAAACTGAACCGCCTCTACGGCCTGGTGGCCGATGAGCTCAGCAAGCAACTCGGGGTGAGGGTGAGCTATGTGCCCGTCACTGAGTACACCGCCGCCGTGGGCGCCTTCCGCACCGGCAACCTCGATCTGGTGTGGTTTGGAGGCCTCACCGGCGTGCAGGCCAGCCTGCAGAAGCCCGGGGCGCAGATGATCGCCCAACGGGACATCGACGCGCAGTTTTACAGCGTGTTCATCGCCAACAGCCGCAGCGGCCTCGCGCCGATCCAAACCCAGAAAGGGCTGACGGCACTGAAGGGCAAGCGCTTCACCTTTGGCTCGGAGAGCTCCACCTCCGGCCGACTGATGCCCCAGTACTTCCTGGGCCAGGCGGGTGTGAAGCTGGGCGACTTCGCCGGTGGCGCGCCGGGCTTCAGCGGCAGCCATGACGCCACCATCGCCCTGGTGCAGAGCGGTGCCTACGACGCCGGCGCCGTCAACGAACAGGTGTGGAAGAGCAGCCTGCGCAGCGGCAAGGCCAACCGCAGCAAGGTGACGCAGATCTGGCGCACCCCCAGCTATCCCGACTACCTCTGGCTGGGCCAACCCAACCTCGACCAGCGCTTCGGCAAGGGCTTCACCGCCAAGCTGCGCGCCGCGATTGTTGGCTGGCGGCCCAGTGATCCCGAGCAGAAACAGATTCTGGAGCTGTTCGGCGCCCAGCAATTCACCACGGTGAAAGCGGGTGAATACAAAAAAATCGAGCAGGTGGGGCGTCAGATCGGCAAAATCCGCTGACAGCCCCACCCGGGGCCGCGAGCCGCAGGCCAGAATCAGATCGCTCCAGCCCGGGAGACTGCGTGGTCTGGTTGATTGATCTGGTGCTGCTGCTGGCCGGCCTGGTGCTCTGGAACCGCGCCAGCAACGAAGGTGATGAGGCGTGGTCGTTGTTTCTGCGCAGCATCGCCTTCATCGATCTGGCCTTCATCGCCTTCGGCAATGGCCAGCTGCTGCTGGAGATTCCCCTGCTGGCGGTAGCTCTGGCGCTGCCCTCGGCGGCCAGCCTTGAGCGGCGGCGCTTCTAATCCGGCCATGAACCCCCGCGGCCCCGATCTGATTGAGATGAGCCTGGTGGCTTTGATCCTGGCGCTGATCGTCTATCGACTCACCCTGGCCTGACCTCGCCTTGCAGTCCCTGCTAACCCTGGAGTCGATCACCGTGGCCGGGCGCAGCCAGCCACGCCTGGATGGGGTGTCGCTGCAGCTCGAGCCCGGCGAGCGGGTGGCCCTGTTGGGGCCCAGCGGCGCTGGCAAGAGCACCTTGATTGCGGTGGCCAACGGCCTGCTCGCCCCGGATCAGGGACAGGTGCTGTGGCAGGGGGAGCCACGCGCCCGCAGCAGCCGCGCCCGCCGTCGCCAGCAGGCGCGCATCGGCACCCTCTGGCAGGACCTGCGCCTGATCGAGGAGCTGACGGTGCAGCAGAACCTCAACGCCGCGCGCCTGGCGGTGTGGGGCTGGCCGCGGGCCCTGCTCAACCTGCTGCTGCCCCTGGACACCCCGGCCTGCGCAGCGGTGCTGCAGCGGCTGGATCTGGATCCGGCCCTGCTCAACCAACCGGTGTCGGCGCTCTCAGGCGGCCAGCGGCAGCGGGTGGCCCTGGCCCGGCTGCTGCGCCAGGAGCCGCTGCTGCTGCTGGCCGATGAACCCCTGGCCAGCCTGGATCCGCGCCTGGCTGCCGATCTGCTCACCCTGCTGCTGGAGCTGGCCGGCCCGCCGCGGGGCCTGCTGCTGAGCCTGCACCGCCCCGACCTGCTGACGGGTTTCGATCGGGTGGTGGGGCTGCGGGATGGGCGTCTGGTCTTCGACCAACCCTGCGCCAGCCTGGATCCTGGCCAACTCGAGGCGCTCTACGCCGGCGCTGAACCATGAGGCCCGCTGCGCCCCTGTGGGTGCTGCTGCCCGCCCTGGTGCTGCTGCCGGTGCTGGCCCTGCTGCCCGGGATCAGCCATGGCGGCGGCTGGGAGCTGGTGGGGCAGTTTGCGGCGGCAGCGCTGCAGCCCTCCCTCGATCCGCTGGTGCTGAGGTCGGTGCTGGGTGGCCTGGGTGTGACCGCAGGCATCGCCCTGCTGGGCTGGGCCGGCAGCCTGGTGCTGGGCCTGGGGCTCGGCATCGCCAGCTCCCGGGTGGTTTGGCGCACCTGCATGGGCAATGCCGCCCCGGCCGGCTGGATCCGCCGCCTGCTGACCCTGCCCCGCTCCATTCACGAACTGCTCTGGGGATTGCTGCTGCTGCAGCTGGTGGGCCTGCAACCGGCGGTGGCGGTGGTGGCGATCGCGATTCCCTTCGGAGCCCTGGTGGCCCGGGTGGTCAGCGACCTGCTCGATGCCCTGCCCACTGCCACCCTCGAGGCCCTGCGCTCTGGCGGAGCCCCGGCCCCGGCGGCCCTGCTCACAGCCCTGGGCCCGCCGCTCCTGCCCCAGGTGATCAGCTACAGCGGCTACCGCCTCGAGTGCGCCCTGCGCAGCGCCACCCTGCTGGGGGTGTTCGGCCTGGGGGGCCTGGGCACCGAGCTGCGCCTCACCCTGCAGTCGCTGGCCTTCCGTGAACTGTGGAGCGGCCTGTGGCTGCTTCTGGCGGTGATGCTGCTGCTGGAGGCCCTGCTGGGCTGGCTGCGGCGCCGCTGGGCCATGCCGGCGCGGCTGGGGCTGCGTCAGCGGGCCGTGGGACGGCAGGCGCGCGAGCTGGTGGCCGCGGGCCTGGCCCTGCTGCCGCTGCTGGCGGTGGTGGCCTGGCGGCTGGAGGTAGATCCCGCCGCCTTGTTGCAGTGGCAGGGCCTACCCCCCCTGGGCCCGGCCGACTGGGGTGCCGTGGCCGCCTTGCCCTGGCCAGGCCTGATCGCCAACACCGTGCTGTTAACGGTGCTGGCCGCGGCCCTGGCCGTGGGTCTGGCACCCCTGCTGCTGTTGGTGGTCGCGCCCTGGCCGATTGGGGGCGCTTTGGTGCGCGGGCTCTGGGCCCTGGGCCGGCTGTGGCCGCCACCACTGACCGCCCTGCTGCTGCTGTTTGTGCTCCAGCCCGGGGTGCTCACCGGCGCCCTTGCCCTGGGGTTCCACAACCTCGGCATCCTCGGCCGCTTGCTGCTGGAGGCCGCTGAAACCACTGGCGCACCCCAGCAGCAGGCCCTGCTGGCCGCCGGCAGCGGGCCGCGCCTGGCCTTGCTCTACGGCCGCTTCAGTGGCCTGGCCCGCCCCTACCTGGCCTACGGCGCCTACCGGGCCGACGTGATCCTGCGGGAATCGGTGGTGGTGGGTCTGGTGGGCGCCACCGGTCTGGGCAGCCAGCTGCTCGAGGCCCTCAGTTCGTTTGCCGGCGACCAGCTGCTGGCGCTGGTGCTGGCCTACGCGCTGTTGACGCTGCTGGGGGAAGATCTGAGCGATCGCGCCCGCCTGTGGCTGCTGGAGACCCCCCATGGTGATGGCCATCCCCAGGAAGCTGGTGGCGCTTGGCGATAGCGGTGTGTTCGGCTGGGGCGACCCGCTGGAGGGGGGCTGGTGCGAACGGCTGCGGCGCCATTGGATGGACCTGCCGGGCGGCCCGGTGCTCTACAACCTGGGCGTGCGGGGCGACGGGCTGGAGCGGCTGGCTGCTCGCCTTAGCGGTGAAGTGGGTTGCCGCGGAGAGCTGCGGCGCCAGCAGCCCCAAGGAATCCTGCTGGGGATCGGGCTCAACGACACGGCCCGGGTGGGACGGGCTGATGGCCGGCCCCAGCTCGATGCCGAGGGCTTTTTGTTTGGCCTGCAGCAGCTGCTGCAACAGGCCCGGGCGATCGCCCCAGTGCACGTGATCGGGCTCACCCCGGTGGAGGAGGCCGCCATGCCCTACGCCGACGTGCTCTGGTATTCCCTGGCCGACATCCGCCGCTACGAGGGCCTGCTGGAGGAGGCCTGCCTGGAAGCCGACGTGCCGTTTCTGCCCCTGCTGGAGGGATTGCTGGCCGATCCCGACTGGCCCCAGTGGCTGGGCAGCGATGGCCTGCACCTCAATAGCGACGGCCATCGCCAGGTGTTCGAGCGGGTGCGCACCTGGCCGGCCCTGTTGGCCTGGGCGGATCTGCAGCCCCTCCACGGCCAAACGCCTCTGGCCTGCTGAAGGCAGCGGCGATCCCCCATTCGGGTGAGCGCAAGTCCCCCGCGCGGGGGAACCGACGGTTGGGGCACCGCGGCGACGGTGAAAACACCGACATCTCGCCCTCCATGGCCGCCGCTCCCCAGTCTCTTGCTCCCAAGCCCACCGCATCAACACTCGCCGCATCCGAGCTGCACGTGCGCAACCGCAGCTGGCTCGAAGCCATGGCGGCCAGCCCCGACGCCACCACCCGACTGCTGTGGCGCAATGCCCTGGTGGAGCACAACCTGGCCCTGGTGCGCATGGTGGCCCAGCGCCACAGCCGGCGCAGTGGCCAGCCCTTCGACGACCTGGTGTCGGCCGGAGGCCTGGGGCTGATCCGGGCCGTGGAAGCCTTCGACCTACGCCAGCGCTGCAACTTCAGCAGCTTCGCCGTGCCCTACATCGAAGGGGCCATGCGCCACGACGTGCGCGACCACGGCCAACCGGTGCACACACCGCGTCGGCTGCGGGAACTGCAGCAGCGGGCCCGGCGCCTGCAGGAGCAGCGCCGCGGCCAGGGCCTGGCTCCCCTGCAAACGGCCCAGCTCGCCGAGGAGCTGGGCTGCACCCCGACCCAGCTCCAGGAGGCCGCAGCGGTCCAGCGGGCCCTGCAGGTGCGCAGCCTCGATGCCCCGCTGTCCGGCAGCGATGGTGAGGAGGCTGGCTGCCTGCTGGATCAACTGGCCGCTGGCAGCACCACCCATGACGCCGACAGCGAAGCGGGTTGTGCAACAGGTTGTTCAACAGGCTGGGCAACAGCAGGAACAACACCCCACACCGAACCAGACGCCGACACAGACGCAGAGCAGCAGCTGCAGTGCCGCTGGTTGCACAGCCAGCTCGCCCGCCTCAACCGGCTGGAGCAGCGGCTGCTGGAGGGGCGCTGGATGGAGGGCCTGAGCTGGAGCGAGCTGGCCCTGGAGCTGCGGCTCACCAGCCGCCAGGCCAGGGTCCGGGGGGACGCTCTGCTGGCCTGGCTTCAGGAGGCCGCCGCCAGCACCAGCGGAGCCAGCACCAGCGGAGCCAGCAGCAGCGGAGCCAGTGCCATGGCGAGCAGGGCGGCAATCGCCGTCTGAATCCCATTCACCAGTTCGTTGCTGAGCCAGGCCCAGCGCTGCTGGGCACTGGCGCCGATCAGGCTTTCAATCAGGGTGGCCGCCAGTCCCACCAGGGTGATCAGCAGCCAGACGGCTCCTGGGTTGACGGCACTGGAACTGACCGAACTGGTGCTGACCGAACTGCCAGCCCCCAGGCCGAGCACCAGCATCAGCGCCGCCATCAGGCCGCTGCCCGCGAGGCTGGCGGCGGTGCCCTCGAGGCTGATCGCCCCTTCGGTGCCCGGCGGCACGGGGCGCAGGGAGGTGATCAGCACCGTGTGGCGCCCCCAGCGCTTGCCGATCTCGCTGCCGCAGGTGTCGGCCAACTTGGCTGCGAAGCTGGCGGCAAAGCCGAGCAACAGCAAGGGCTGCCAAGACGGCGGCGCCAACACCGCCGCCATCGCCAGCAGGGCGCCGGTGGCCGCCGAACCCCAGACATTCTCCGGACCCCGGGCCCCACCGCGCCCCTCCGCCAGACCGCGGGCCTGCTTGGTGCGGAAGCCGAGGCGGGTCACCAGGGATCCCAAGGCCAGATAGAGCACCACCGCCAGCCAGCCCCTCAGCCCAAGGCAGCCCCACAGCAGGCTGCCGAGGATGCCGGCGTGCACCCAGCCAGCCCGGGTGAGCAGGGGCAGGCGCTGGGCCACGCCGATCAACAGGGTGTTCAGGGCCAGGGCCACCAACCAGTGGCTCCAGGTCTGGGGGGCCACCAGGACTAGGGCGGGGATCGGCACGGGGCGGCGACGGCGCCATCAAAGTGTGTTGCACAGCGCGACCGGTGGGGCAGCTGGGGAGCCGGGCAGCGGATAATCGGCCTACGACGCTGCTGCCGTGATGGTGTTCAACCGCAAGGACTCCTTCTTCCTGGACCTGGGCAGTGAAGGCGCCGAGCCGGCCAAGGTGGCCATCGCCGAACCCAAAGCCCAGCAACCCAAAACACCACCAGCCAAGTCAGCCGAAGGCCAGAGCGCGCCGGTCACAATCACCGCGGCTACCCCCGCAACGACCCCCGCGCCCAGCCAGGCGTCCCCCAGCGCAGAGGCCGCCGCCGGCAGCAGCCTCACCACGGCCGAAGCCATTGCCGCTGAGCTGCGGGCGGCCCAGGAGGCCCTGCCCCCGCCCAGCAACGCCACCTTTGCCCCCGACTGCCTCAATCCGGCCAACACCCTGCGCAGCCGCCGCCGCCTGGCTGGCGCCAACCTGGCCGGCTTCAAGGACATGGCCTCCGGCATGTTCCGCAACTAGGGCAACCGCTGGGCGCGCCAGTGGCTGAGCAGGGCTGCTGCTGCCACAGCGGCCGTGCTGCAGCGCAGGATCGTGTCGCCCAGGCTCACGGCCTGCCACCCGTGCTCCCGGGCCAGGTCCTCTTCCTGCGACGTCCAACCGCCCTCCGGACCAATCGCCACCGTCAGGGCTCCTGGCAGGCCATCCGGTGTGGAACCGAGAGCTGCCAACGCCTCCGCCAACAGGGGCGTGCTGCTCTGACGCGTCGTGCAGAGCCATCCCCGGGCCGGGCCGCCTGGCGGCGGGGCACCCAGCAGCTCCTGGGCCGTCAGCGATGGGGCCAGCACGGGCTGCCAGAGCCGCTCGCACTGCTCAACCGCCTCCCGCAGGATGGTGCCTGAGCGGCCCGGCTTGAGGGGTTCGGGGTCGACGCTGCGCTCGGCCTGCAGGGGGATCAGCCGGTCGATCCCCAGTTCGCAGACCATGCGCAGCAGCACATCGGCATCCCGCCGGGGCAGGGCCACCGCCAGCTCCAGGCGCACTGCCGGCGGCGGCTCCATCTGCAACGGAGCCGCCAGGGGTTGCTCCAGGTGGGCGCGATCGTTGCCTTGCAACACCGCACTCCAGAGCCGGCCGGCCCCGTCCACCACCGCGAAGTGATCGCCGGGGCGCAACCGCAACACCCGGCTGAGGTAGTGGCCCTCGGCCCGTTCCAGGCTGAGGACCAGGGTGCCCACTCGCTCAGCAGCGGCAGCCAGCCGCTCCGGGGCGATCAGCAGGCGCCGCAGTTCCCGAGCCACGGCGCCCCCTAACTCCAGGCCCTGTTGCCAGACGCGTCTTCGTCCTCATCGTCGGCGTCCTCGTCGGTGTGCTCGTCCTGATCATAGATGAGATCCAGGCCCGCAAACATCGCTTCGGGCTGCTCCTCAATCGGCCAGTCGTCATTGAGGCCGCCGATCAGCAACTCCTCGATCTCCAGCACGTCGTTGTTGAGCTGACCCAGGGCATTGATCAACACATCCAGGGCGAAGGCATCACTGGTGCCCAGGTCCAGCCAACAGCGGGCCCAGTCGTCCTGGTATTCCATCGGGCCCATGTTGTGCATCAGGGCCGGCAAGGCGGACGCGGCCGTCTCATGGCTGTAGGCCATCCAGCCCAGCTCCGCCCCCTCCTCATGGGCCTGAAGGTTTTCAGCGTTGAAGCCGCCCAGCTTGCCCAGGAAGAACCAGCTGTCGAAAGCGGTTTCCAGATAACCCCGCTCCCCTGAGCCCAGGGGATGGGGGAAGCGCATCCAGATCCAGCAATTAAAGGGGTTGAACTCGCGGAAGCGCACCTCCATGGCAGAGGGGGATCGGGGGGAACACTGGCTCCATCAAACACGCCCGGCGGCATGCTGGGTTGATGCTCGAGCTGCGCAACGTCTGCTATCAGCCCGCTACGGCGCAGGAACCGGTGCTCAACGGCGTCAACCTGGCCCTGCCGGTGGGCCGCGCCGTGCTGGTAGCCGGCCGCAGCGGCAGTGGCAAAACGACCCTGTTGGAGGTGATCAGCGGCCTGGCCGAGCCCTCCGCCGGCCAGCTGCTCTGGGAGGGACAGCCCCTCAACGGCCGCCAACGCCGTTGGCTGTGCGGCCTGGTGTTTCAGTTTCCGGAGCGCCATTTCCTCGGCCTCAGCGTGGGCCAGGAGCTCAAGCTCGGCCACCGGCGACTGACGGCCGAGCAGGCCCAGGGCGCCCTGCAGCTGGTGGGGCTGGAGGGCCTCTCGCTGCAGCAGGCGCCGGAGCAGCTCAGCGGCGGCCAGCAGCGGCGGCTCGCCCTGGCGGTGCAGCTGTTGCGCAATCCCCAGGTGCTGCTGCTGGATGAGCCCACCGCCGGCCTCGACTGGGCCGTGCGACGCGAGGTGCTGGAGCTGCTGGCCGCCCTGGCCCAGGAGCGGGCCGTGCTGGTGGTGACCCACGAACCCGAGCTGTTCCGCGGCGTGATCGATGGGGGCTGGAGGCTGGAGGCGGGCCAGCTGACCAGCCTCCAAACCTCCCTCCAAACCAAGCTCCGTACGATGACATCACATCGAAACGGCGAGCCTTGAGCGATCAGCTGCTGCGGGCCACGGCCGCCGGCGGGGGCATCCGGATGGTGGCGGTGAGCACCACCCACACCAGCCGCACCGCCCAGGAGCGCCACGGCCTCTCCTTCCTCACCACGGCCCTGCTGGGCCGTGCCATGACGGCGGGGCTGCTGCTGGCCAGCTCGATGAAGGTGGCCCACGGCCGCGTCAACCTGCGCATCCAGTCGGACGGCCCGCTGCGGGGCCTGATGGTGGATGCGGGCCGCGACGGCAGCGTGCGCGGCTATGTGGGCCATCCCGGCCTGGAGCTGGATCTGGTGAGCGAGCCCGACGGGCTGCATCACTTCGATTTCCGCACCGCCACCGGCACCGGCTATCTCCACGTGGTGCGGGATCTGGGCGAGGGCCAGCCGTTCAGCTCCACCGTGGAGCTAGTGAGCGGTGGCATCGGCGACGATCTGGCCTCCTACCTGCTGCATTCGGAGCAAACCCCCTCGGCCGTGTTCGTGGGTGAGCAGATCGACAGCAGCGGCGTGCGCTGCAGCGGTGGCGTGCTGGTGCAGGTGCTGCCCAAGGCTGCCCGGGAACCGGCCCTGGTGGCCCTGCTGGAGGAGCGCTGCCGCGAGGTGCAGCACTTCAGCCAGCGGCTGGCCGCCTGCGAGGGGCTGCACAGCCTGCTGGAGGACATCTTCCCCGACCTCGATCCCCAACCCCTCGACGACCGTGCGGCGTGCACGCCGGTGCGGTTCCACTGCCCCTGCAGCCGCGAGCGCAGCGTCGGGGCCCTCAAGCTGCTGGGCCATAACGAACTCAGCGCCATGCTGGCCGAAGACGGCAAGGCCGAACTCACCTGTCACTTCTGCAGCGCGGTGTACGAGGTGGGTGGAGGCGAGCTCCAGGAGCTGATCAACGAGCTCACCCCCGCCTGATGGCAGGGAGCAGCAGCTGGGCCGTGGCCTGGTAGATCCGGTCCTGCAACAGCGAGAGGATCGACAGACCCGGGACCATCTCGCCGGTGCCATCCAGCAGGCGAATGATCAGGTTCAGATGCTGCAGGGCAGAGCGGGTGTCCGGATCGCGCAGGTCAACCTGCCAGGGCCGATGCAGGTCGAGCAGGGCTCGCTCCAGGCTGAGGGCGCGATCCTGCTCCACCAGATAACGCGCCAAGAGGGGGCGATTGAGGTTGTAGGCAATGCCAACGTGAGGGTGCGTGCGCACCTTCATCGCCTCTCCCGGCAGATACATGAGCGTGCGGCCCGCTTCAGCCGAAAACGAACGACCACCAATGCGGTAGTCGATCCGGCCGAGCTGCAGAAACGCCACCACGGCCTCGTGGTGGTCATCCACCAGGGCAGCCGTGGGCGTGCAGGCCATCGCCGTGAGGCCGATGTCACCCACCAACCGCAGGGCCGAGCGCTGGGCCAGCGTCACGCGGTTGGCGCAGGGCTCGAGCCGACGCAGGTTCATCGCCAGGGAGAGCCTCTCGTGCAGCTCATCCAGGATGTCGAACAGCTGGGCCTCGCCATTGCCGAACGGCAACTGGGGGGCAACCACCCAAGACCCTGAATCCACTCCTGGGCCCAGGCCGTGCATGGCGCTCAGCTGCGCTCGTTACCGATCAGCAGGGCCCCCAGCAGCAACAGCAGCAGAGCTGGCAGGCTCTGGACCTGCAGGGGCGTCAGAGGCAGGCCGAGGGGCAGGCTGGTGGAGAGGGCGCCGGCCAGAATCGCTCCCACCAACAGGCCCAGGCAGAGCAGGCCAAAGCCCCAGCCCACAGCCGCCAGAAAGCGGCGATTCCGCCACTGCAGGTTGATCACCGTCATGGCGGTGGCCAGGGCTAGCACCAAATCCGGGGGGCAACCCGGAGCCAATAGCAGCAGGAGCAGCAACACCCCGGAGGTCGCCAGCGGGAACCACCGCTCCCGACCACTGGCCAAGGCGAGACCCGGCAATTTGAGCTGGGGCGCTGCCATCCGAGGCAGGGGAAGCTGGGGCAGGGCCGGTACCGCCAGCTTCGGCGGTGGCGGGGCCAATTGTTCGCGCTGGGAGGCGGATTTGGCGGCACTGCTGACGCGGCCCTGTTGACGCTCCTTGAGCCGCTCCATCAACACAGCGTCGTAAGCCGCCTCAATGCGGGAACGGGCCATCGTGTCGTCGCCCACCTCCTCAAGGCGGGCCAGCTTGGCGGCCTGCACCGCATCAAAACTGGCATCAGACGGAACACCCAATCGCTCATAGGGGCCCGAGGGGTCGGCCGCCGGAGAGGGCTGATCGGAGCGTTGGGTCATGACGAGCCGCGCCGCGGCACCAGGGAGATCGCAGGACGTTGCCTGGACTAGAGCGTATCGAGACTTGGCTAAAAAAGGGGCTCACTGCAGCGGAAACCCGCTTCGAGCTGCAAACGGCGGCGGCAGTGTTCCGCCTCTTCTGCACCGAGGCGCTTGCGGTGCTTGAGCAGGGGCAACTGGGGGGGAAGGTGGCTCCCCTCCCGCATCTCCACGGTGGTCGCACCGATGGGTCCCTGGGCGGGCAGGAAACTCACGTAATCGCAGCCCCCGTCCGGGCGGGGACGCACCAGCCAGAGCGGCTTGGGCATCGCTGTGATGGTTTGTTACGCACCAGTCTGGCGCGCTCCTTGGCTGGCCGTGGACCCAGTTGCCCCTAGAGCGCGATCGGCTCCACCCCACTCACCACCGGCGCCACGGCGCTCAACTCCAGCTCGGGATGCTCCTCCACCAGCTGATTGAGGTTCCAGTCGTTTTTGAACAGCAGCACCGGCCGGTTCCAGGCGTCGCGCACGGTTTTGCAGTTGAAGATCCGCCCCACCTTCTCCAGCGCGCTCCAGCCGCCCACCACCCAGCGGGCCACCGCAAAACCCAGGGGCTCCAGGCGCGTCTGCACGCCGTATTCATGCTCGAGGCGGTATTGCACCACCTCGAGCTGCAGCTGGCCTACCGCCGCCAGGATCGGATCGCGCTTGCTCTCGTCGGTGTCGTAGAGGATCTGCACCGCTCCCTCCTCCCGCAGCTCGTTCACCCCCTTGCGGAAGCTCTTGAAGGCCGAAGGGTTGGGGTTGCGCAGCCAGGCGAAGATCTCAGGGCTGAAGCAGGGAATGCCCTCGTATTCCACCTTGGGGCCCAGATAGAGAGTGTCGCCGATGGCGAACATGCCCGGGTTGTTGAGGCCGATCACATCACCCGGGTAGGCGTCCTCCACCACCTCGCGGTCCTGGCCGAACAGCTTCTGTGGGCGCGACAGACGGATGGCCTTGCCGGTGCGGGCGTGCTGCACCGTCATGTCCTTTTCAAACTTGCCGGAGCACACCCGCACAAACGCCACCCGGTCGCGGTGGCGAGGATCCATGTTGGCCTGCAGCTTGAACACAAAACCGCTGAAACCCGACGCCACCGGCTCAATTTCACCGGCGCTGCTGGCGCGGGCGATGGGTTTTTGGGCCAGCTCCAGAAAGGCATCGAGAAACGGCCGCACGCCGAAGTTGGTCATGGCCGAGCCGAAAAACACGGGGCTGAGCTCACCGGCATGCACCAGCTCCAGGTCGAGGTCGGCACCAGCCCCCTCCAGCAACTCCAGTTCCTCCAGGGCCTGAGCCAGCAGTTCCGGCTCCACGGCACCTGAGTCGCGGGCCTCCTGCACCGACAGCACCTTTTCCTCGCTCTGGCGTCCCCGCTCGGCCCGCTCAAACAGGATCACGTCATGGCTGCGCCGGTCGATCACACCGCGGAAGCGGTCGCCGCTGCCGATCGGCCAGTTCACCGGCCAGCAGGCCAGGCCCAGCTCCTGCTCGATCTCATCGAGGAGCTCCAGGGGCTCGCGCCCCGGCCGGTCCATCTTGTTGATGAAGGTGAAGATCGGGATGCGCCGCATGCGGCACACCTCAAACAACTTGCGGGTCTGGGGCTCAAGACCCTTGGCCGCGTCCTCGAGCATCACTGCGTTGTCGGCGGCCGCCAGGGTGCGGTAGGTGTCTTCTGAGAAGTCCTGGTGGCCGGGGGTGTCCAGCAGGTTGATCGTGCTGCCCGAGTAGTCGAATTGCAGCACGGTGGAGGTGATCGAGATGCCGCGCTGTTTCTCCAGCTCCATCCAGTCGGAGGTCACCTTGCGCTGCTCCCCCTTGGCCTTCACGGCGCCGGCCTGCTGAATCGCGCCCCCGTAGAGCAGCAGCTTCTCGGTGAGGGTGGTCTTGCCCGCGTCCGGGTGGGAAATGATTGCGAAATTGCGGCGCCGGGCCACGGCCTCGGCCAAGGCCGCCAGTTCGGGAGAGCTCGTCATGGGGTCAGCCTGCCAGGCCATTCACGCGATGCGCCCCCACACCTCCAGGTAGCGCTCCTGCCGCGGCGCCACCTGCAGCTGTCCCGCCAATCCCGCCTGCTCAAGTTGCCCCACCACCTCCTCAGGCGTGAAGGCGGCATGCAGGGACGCCCGGTAGTCGTGGCGCAACACCTCCGGGGCACCGCCCATCTGCTCGGCCACCAAGGCGTCCACCGCCGCCGGGCTGGCGGGGCGGCGCAGATCCTGCACAACCACAAAAGCCCCTGGTGCTGCCAGCTGGGCCACGGCCCGCCAAAGCCCCCCCGGATCGTGCAGATGGTGCAACAGGCTGTTGCTCACCACCGCCGAGAAGGACGCGGCCAGGGGCCCCGGGTCGGCCAGGGGCAGCAACGCCTGCTGAAACTGCAGCCGCCCTGCCAGCCCAGGCTCAGCCGCAAGCCGCTCCTGGGCCAGGGCCAGCATCCGCGGCGCGCCGTCGAGTCCGAGCACGCGCGCCAGCGGCCAGCGCCGAGCCAGGCGAAGGCTGATGTTGCCGGGGCCGCAGCCCAGATCCACCAGCCGCCCGCCGGGATCACCGCCGCAGAGCGCCGATAAGCGATCCAGCATCGCTTGGTCGGAGGCGTCGAAATCGGCAGCGCCATAGGCCTGCACCTGGTCGGCCCCATCCATCAATTCCGGCTCGGGAATCCGCTGCATCGGCACACCACACCTGTCTCGCCAGTCTGGGGGCGCCGGCGGAGCCTCGCACTGTTGCTGGTGTCAACGGTGTCTTGCACACCCCACCGGTGGCGTTATGGTTCGGCACACCATCAGGCCGTACCACCTGTGACCCTCTCCGCCACGCCCCCAACAGCCGCCAGTGCTGAGAAGGCCTTTGCCGCCCCCAGCGGCAGACCGGCGGGCGAGGCCCAAGACTTTCCAGCTACCGCTCCTGCGGCCAATCCGGTCTTCTATCGCACCTACAGCCGCAAAACCGAGACTGGCCGGGAAAGCTGGTATCAAGTGGCCGAGCGCAACCTGGGCGGACTGCGCCGCCTGGGTGATCTGAACGATGCGGAAGTCGACCTGCTGCGCCGCATGCAGCAGCAGCAGAAGGCCCTGCCCTCCGGCCGCTGGCTGTGGATCGGTGGCACTGAATGGATCGAGCGCAGCGAAAATTTCTCCGGGGCCTACAACTGCACCTCCACCAATCTGGTGGACTGGGAAGCCTTCGGGCTGATGATGGACCTGGCGATGATGGGCTGCGGCACCGGCGCCATCATTGAGCCGCACCTGATCAACCGGCTGCCGGCGGTGCGCAATCGCCTCACCGTGACCGGTGTGACGGACATCGGTGCCACCCCAGCGGGCCAGCGCCAGGACCACACCACCCACACCATCGAGGGCAACCGGGTGGCGATCAAGGTGGGCGACACCCGCCGCGGCTGGGTGGACAGCTACCAGTTGCTGCTCAACCTCTGCAGCGACCAGCGCTTCGACGCCAACAGCCCGATTGAGATCGCCGTCGATCTCTCCGATGTGCGCCCAGTCGGCGAAACCCTGAAGGGTTTCGGCGGCATGGCCAACCCGGTGAAGCTGAAGGATCTCTACGGCCGGGTGGCCCAGATCCTCAACAAGGCCCAGGGCCGCCAGCTCACCTCGGTGGAGTGCTGCCTGCTGATCGATGAGGCCGCCGTCACGATCGTGGCCGGCAACATCCGCCGCAGCGCCGGCATGCGCCAGTTCAGCGCCGAAGACAACTCCGCCGCCGGCGCCAAAGAGAACCTCTGGCAGCAGGACAGCGAGGGCAACTGGAGCATCGATCCGGAGCGCGATGCCCTGCGCATGGCCAACCACACCCGTGTCTTCCACAGCCGCCCCTCACGGGAGACGGTGCTGGAGGCCGTCAACAAACAGTTCCAGAGCGGAGAGGGCGCGATCCAGTTCGCGCCTGAGGCCATTGCCCGCTCCAACGCCGACCTGCTGACCACCCCCGAACTCCGCACGGAGTTCATCGGCATCTACTGCGACCAGGGCCGGGAGCAAGCCGGCCGCTGGCTCACCACCCACCACCCCGACATCAGCGCCGCTGAGCTGGAGCACCGCCTGGGGCGCTACGGCCTCAACCCCTGCGGCGAAATCCTCGGCGCCGACTTCCACTGCAACCTGGCCGAAATCCACCTCAACCAGATCGATCCAGCCGACCTGGTCGCCCAGGAGGAGGCCTTCCGCGCCGCCGGCCTGGCCGTGGCCTGCCTGCTCAACCACCGCTTCGAGGTGGAGCGCTACCGCCAGAGCCGCGCCTGGGACCCGATCGTGGGCGTGAGCTTCACCGGTCTGTTCGACTTCTTCGTGCACGCCTTCGGCACCCCCTGGCTGCAGTGGTGGGAAGCGGGGCGCCCTAACACGGACGCGGGCCTGGCCTTCAAGGCCAAGGAGTCCGAATTCCTCAGCCGCTGGAAGGAGATCGTCAACGAGGCGGTGTGGGATTACTGCGATCGCCACGGCCTGCGCCGCCCCAACCGCTGCACCACCGTGCAGCCGGCCGGCACCAAGAGCCTGCTCACCGGCGCCTCCCCCGGCTGGCACCCCCCCAAGGCCCAGCGCTTCATCCGCCGCATCACCTTCCGCAAGAACGATCCGGTGGCGCTGGCCTGCATGGACTACGGCTACACGATCGTGCCGAGCCAGAGCGACAAAGACGAGCAGGGCCGCCTGCTGGACGATCCGTTCGATCCCCGCTGCACCGAGTGGCTGGTGGAGATCCCCACGGAAGTGAGCTGGGCCAACATCCCCGGTGCCGACGCGGTGGAGATCAACAACTTCTCCGCCCTTGCCCAGTTCGACTTCTACATGCAGGTGCAGAAGCACTACACAGCCCACAACACCAGTGCCACGGTGGAGTTCCGCGAAAATGAGATCGAACCTCTGGCCGATGCCATCCACCAGGCGATCGACAACGGCGAGGGCTACATCTCCGCGGCCCTGCTAGCCCGGTTTGATGCCAACGCCACCTTCCCGCGGCTGCCGTTTGAGCCGATCGACCACGCCACCTACCTGCGCCTCAATGCCGAGGTGGCAGCGCGGCGGCGCACCGATTGCTTCTTCGAAGCCCTGCAGCGCTACGACCGCGGCGAATTGGTGGAAGCCGGTCCGGCCGGCTGCGACTCCGACAAGTGCCTGCTGCCCCTGGCCAAGCCCAGCAACAACTGAGCGAGTCCAGACTTCCCACCATGGGAAGATAGAAAGAGGTGCGGCAGCAGCCGCACCTTGCACCTGGAGAGGTGGTCGAGTGGTTGATGGCTCCGGTCTTGAAAACCGGCGTGCCGAAAGGCACCGTGGGTTCGAATCCCACCCTCTCCGTTCACCAGAACCCTTCCACTGACTAGGTTTTAAGCCTCAGACCCCAGCTCCAGAAGGAGCCTTCCAGAAGGGCCAACTAGGCAAACCGATTAGGCAAAAAAGACCGGATCAGCCACGATTAGGCAAATCACTAGGCAAATCCGGTGCCTGCCTCTGACCCCTGGCTACGACGCCAGATCGAAGCCCTCAAGCTGCGCGGTTTGGCCGTCACCCTTGAGCTTGTTGGCTCACGTCTGAGGCTCCGAGCCTCCATGCCTGCCAAGCCTGGCGAGCCCCCGGACACCCTTTGGCGGCAGCAGCGAATCTCGACTGGGCTGGACTACCCGGCTCGGGCCACGGAAGCGGTGGAGCTAGCCGAAACCCTCGGCCGGGCATTGGAGAGAGCTCGTCTAGAAATCGAACCCTTTGACTGGTCGCCGTGGGAGCGGACGGGACGCAGGGGCATGCAATCCCCGAATGCCCCCTTCAAGGCGTCCATTTCCGGCGCCAGGGCGCTGGGACAGACCAGGAAATATTGGGAAGCAAAAGGAACCAGGGGCCGTTCGGCGGAGGACTCCTGGGAGGTTGACTACCGCCAGCCCTTGACGGCCGTTGCTCTGTCCGCTGCCGCGCTGAGAAACAAGACTTCAGGAGCACGCCCCGTCTAGGTGACAACAGAAACCCCCCGGGGTGAGTGGGGGGTTCTGGAGCAGCCGGGCAAGGGGAGGCTGGCGCTCATGCCGGCACCTGCATCGCTGGCGCCTAGGCCTCACTCTGAAAGCAACTAAGAAGCAAGGCAGCCGTGCGCAACAAACGCTCACAGCCTGCTGCTGCTGTTCTCAGCTCACTCCTCCTCGTCAGCACCACCGCTGGGAATCAGCTTGATCTGCTTGCGGCCGAGCTTGATCTCGAACTCATCGCCAGGCTTGAGATCCAGCATGGCGGTGTAGGCCTTGCCGACCAGCAGGTTGCCGTTGCCCTGGACGGTGGCGATGTAGCTGAGCGAACGACCGCCTTTGCCCCGCCCCTTGCCGCCACCATCGGTGCCAAGGCTGACGCCTTTGGCGCCGAGCAGGGCTTCATAAAAAGCAGTGAAGTTCAGTCGCTCGGAGCCATCCTTTTTGGTGCTCACATAGCCGCACTCGCGCACGAGCTCCGACTTGGAGACATCGCCAAGCTCTTTGACTTTGGCGAGCAGTTCCGAACCGGTGAGCATGGGAATAAGTTTTGATCTTCTGAATTCTATCTACCTCTCCGTGAATGTCCACAGGCATAATCCGTAATCTTTGGCAAGTGCAGTTTCTTCAGCGGTTGAGATGCTGCATCTGCCAAGTGACGATTGTGCCCACTGGGCTCCAGAGCAAGTAGGGAATCAACAGCAGTACCGCTGGCAGGGATTGCGGAGCCACCACCACCGCCAGTGCCATGCCCCAAACCCAGCCCGCTAGGCCAATGACGGTGCCGTTGGCCTTGAAGCTCTTGCGGGAGGACTATTGGCCAGCTCGTCTGTAGGCACTCAGTTCTGCCTGTTGAGCGGCAGAATCCTCACCCGTGAGCGGCGTTCATCAGCCACCACGAGCGCCCCTTGTTCCATCTCGGCCGCGTAAGTCCGGAGTAGTGACAGCACCAGTGCGCCGATCGCCTCAGGCAAGACGTTCAAACAGCGCACCTGCAGGACGCTGGGACCATCAGCCCGGCTGAGCGCCAGCATTGTTCCGAAGTCCAGGTCATGGGTGAAAACGGCGTAGTTGTTGGCAACAGCCCACTCCATCAAGGCCGTATCCGGTGCGCGCGGATCTCCCACATCTGACCAGTGCACCGCCTTATGACCGGCGCCCTGAAGAAGCGGGATCCATTCGGTCGAAAGGTTCATGTCGACCAGGATCCTGGCCATTAGTTCAGGACCAGGGCCTCTTCTCGCTCTTCCATGCGCCAGGCGGCGTAAGCAAGAGCCTCGTCGATATCAGCCGCTTCCAACAGCGGGTAGGCCTGCAGAATTCGTTCATGGCTGTTGCCACTGGCGACCAGTCCCACGACCGTGCCGACCGTGATGCGCAGCCCACGAATGCAGGGCTTGCCTCCCATCACGGCGGGATCGTGACTGATGCGCGGGAAGGCCATGGGCCAATCGTAGGGAGACAAAGGCGTTTAAGCCGCTGCCTGGCGCTGATCTCCTGAGCGCACCTCTCGGTGCGACACCAAAAAGGCTTCAATCCAATCGCGGTGCAGGCGTTGGCAGATCCGATCAGCGATTGAGGGCGCATCCGCAGGCACCTGAAAGCGCTTGCGGAAGGCCTTGGTGAATCCCTCGAGAGCAGGCTTCGGGAGGCCGCGCACGGTGGAGAGGATGGTCTGGATGGTGGCGGGATCCAGGGGCTCAAGGCCCATCTCCACACCCGGTTCAGGGCCTGCGCTCTCCTGCTGCTGCCGGAGTGGTTGCGCCTGCCGCATGGACGCTGCAGAGCTGGTGACCTCCCGCTGCTGTTTGTCGTAGAGCGCCAACCCAAAGGGATTACCAAAGGTCATCAGGGCGCGCTTCATGGCATCGGTCTCGGCCTCCTTGATCGCCGATTCATGGGCCTGACCCAGGTCGGCGTCGATGCCGTGGCCGGCGCCGCTGCCCTCGCGGATCACCTCTCCCACGCGGATGCGGACGCGGGCGGTGTAGGTGACGCCCCAGCCGGCGCGGTTGCTGCTGCCCAGGGTCCGTTCGCGCTCAGCGACGCACGTCACGGCGATGGTTTCGCGCTGCCAGCCGTCAAAGCCAAAGATGCGGTTGGCTTCCGCAATGGCCTGCCATCCCTCCATGTAAGAGAGGGACCGGCCGGCCTGGCTGCGGGTCTGAACTTTGGACCGCTGTTGAGGGCTTTGCTCCAGCCTCGTTTATGCGGATCCAGCATTTGATGCACAAACGCCTCAATCTGCATCAACCCTATTGGCCTCTATCAAGCCAAGCTGGGCAAGCGTCATCACAAATGGTCATGCACTACGGCACCACTGAGATGAACCACAGCGCATTTTAGAGCACCCAAACGGTTATCGGTGACCTTGCCCCACGCCACCTACGAGCAGTTGGTGCAAAAAAGTGGCTGGGAGGGTCGCTCGATCAGCAACCTTGCTGCTTTTTTGCTGGAAAACGCGCTGAAACCATCGAGCTTCTGAGCCGCAACGCCTCAACAGCCAGCTGCTGGGGAGGAGGAGATCGCCTGAGCCCGTTCAGCAACCGTAAGCCCAGGCAACTCAGCTGAGCGATCGGCGCTGGCCCGGTTCAACTCGCGCTCCAAGTTGAGAATGCGCTTCTCATGCAGGCAGTATTTACAACCACCCGTGGTATGGAGATGCTTCTCAGGGGTGATGGAGATCTCCTTTACCGGATGGCTGGTGCAGCGAATCTTGATCGGCGTCTTGTAGCTCTTGTAAACAATGGCCGAGTAGTCGTATTGATCGCCAAACCGAGAACGCGCCCGTTCCAGAAAGAGCTCTCGACTGATTGGGTTCCCCATGGCCAGGCCCCGATCGCATCAGTCAGGAGGCCAAAGGTTACGGGGGATCAAGCCTGCACCGCCCAGGCCTTCACAGTGCGTGATCCAGTGAAAAAGGGGTGGATTCGAGGCCACAACGGAGCTCCTCCCTACGGTGCCATTGAGCGCCATGAAGGGAGTGGTGATCAGGCAGGGAGGAATCCCTGCTTTTTTATGGGATCCCGGTGCGAATCTGGAACACCATTGCCCCACCGTCTGCCGCCCATGGCCCCCGAGTCTCCCCAGCGTCCAGCCTGGTTGAACTGGCTGTTCCTGCTGGCCTTCCTGTGGAGCTCTTACCAACTGGCGGGGCTGTGGTTCCAGCGGCTGCACAGCTGACATCAATGGTTGGGGGCGAAGAAGGCCTTGTTGCGCGCCTCGAGGACTGGGCCCCCGGATCAACGGCGGGGCGAGGGCTGGGGCAAAAAGGCCCGCACCAGACGGATCAGTCCCGCCGCCACCAGGCCCAGGGCCGCGATGGCGACCAGCACCAGCAGCACCACGGCCAGCAACTGCAGCAAACCCCAGAGTGCCTGCTGCACCCCTCCGATCAGGTTGGCCAAGGCGGTGCTGAGCACCAGGAACGTGTCGAAGCGCTCGGGCAACTGCAAGAGGACGATCAGCAAGCCCACCCCGGCTGCCCCCAACAGCAGGGCAATGCCGACCTGTCGCCAGCGCACTGGCCGGCGGCGGCGGCGAAACACCCGCCGCGTCGAAGTGCCGGTGGCCGGAAGCTGCAGGGCACGGCGGCGGGGAGACGTCATACCTCGAGGGCGTAGCCGGCACCGCGCATCCAGCGCTCAAATTCCATCAACACCAGCTCGTTGGGGCAATCGATCAATGAGAGATCAGCCACGGTGCAATCCCCCTGACCGCCGTGGTGCAGCGACAGGCGGAAATCATCGCCGCTGAGTCCACAGACCTCCGGATCGCTGCGCACCACCACATCCAGGGACGCTCCAAGCCGCGCCACCCGGATCCGCAGTTCCGACCAGGTCATCGCCGCCATGGGCTCATTGTCACTCAGTGTGGCCAGCCGACCGGCAACGTCAAGGGGAGGGGGTGGCACCCCGGGCCGGCTGGCTGGACTCCGGCCGGCCCGGTGCGGCGGCGGGCTTGGGCTCGGGGATCAGCAAACCCAGGCCCGAGGCGAGGGCCAGGGCCAACAGACCGCCCAGCGGCGCCGCCAGGCGCTGGGCGAGGGGGCGCCGCTCCAGCAGTTCGCGGGCCCGCAGGGGCACCGGAGCGGGCAACTCCAGGGGCAGCTGCAGGCGCGAGTCGAGCCGCAGCTGATCGAGCACCCGCACCAGATCGGCCAGCTCAGCGTCATCGAGGGCGAGCTGGAGGGGCGGTGTATCGGGCTGGCTGCTGCGCAACAGCAGGCTGTGGCCCCCCTCCGGAGCAGGGCCGATCTCCACAGGCTGGGGCTCGGCACCGAAGCGCCGCGGCACGCCGCTGATCAGGTAGCGGGCATAGGGCAACACCACCTGCATCAGCGCCAACAGGTGCTCTTTGCGGCCTTCCAGCTCGGGGCGCCCCGCCCACTGCAAGGACCAGCCCGTGATGATGCCGAGAGCAGCACCGCTCTGGCCCACCGACACATCCGGCAGGCCCTCCACCTTGAGACGGCAGCTGAGTTGGTCGAACTGCAGGATTTGCTTCATGGGTTGACCTGCTTCATGACTGGGCATCGAGGAGGCTGGCCCGCAAGCGCTCAAAGCCGCCCACACCGGACCCCAGCGACAGGGCCTGCACCAGCAGCCGGGCCTGGCGGGCGCCGGCTTCCGGATCCAGCAACAGTTGCACGCCGCTGCGGCGGGGGTTCATCCGCTCGCGAATCAGTTCGGCCAGGCGACCGCGAAACAGGGCCCAGCGCTGGCTCAGCACCTCGGGCGGCTCGGCCGTGGAGAGCAGGCCGCGCAGCAAGGGGTAGAGGCGATCGGCGAGGGCGCAGAGGATGCGGATCAGGGCATCGGTTTCCGCTGGCTCCAGCGCACCGCGGAGGGTGGTGCGGCGCAGGGGATTGGTGCAGCGACGCTTCCACAGCTCCACCCGGTTGGGGAAGAGGCTGGTGAAACCCATCTGCTCACTCATCCACACCATCGCCTCCCCGCCATTGAGGTCGAGGGCCTCCACGCTGAGCAAGAGCAGATCGAGGCGTTCCAGGCCCCGGCGGGGAAGCTGGGCGCTGGGTTCCGGCGCGGTTGGGTCCTGGGGCATGGCTGCGATGATGCCAGCAAGTGCACCCACCCGTCACGTCCATGGCTCCAGACCTGCGGGAACTCGTGCGGGATGTACCTGATTTTCCCAAGCCCGGCATCCTGTTTCGCGACCTCACACCGCTGATGCGCGACCCGGACGGCTGGCAGGAGGTGATCCGCCAGCTCACCGCCGTGTGCGAGCGGCTGCAGCCCGACTTGATCGTGGGCATCGAATCGCGCGGCTTCATCGTGGGCACCGCCCTGGCCACGGCCGTGCGGCTGGGCTTTGTGCCGGTGCGCAAGCCGGGCAAGCTACCCGGCACCGTGACCGGCGTCGACTACGCCCTGGAATACGGCAGCGACCGCCTGGAGATCCACAGCGATGCCCTCGCCGATGGCTCCAAGGTGCTGATCATCGACGACCTGCTGGCCACAGGCGGCACCGCGGCGGCCTGCGCCGAACTGGTGGCCGCTGCGGGCGGCCAGCTGTGCGGTTTTGGCTTTGTGGCCGAGTTGGCGGCCCTGGAGGGACGGCGCAAGCTGCCCGACGATCAGCCGGTGGAGTCGCTAATCATCTACAGGTGAGCTGAACTGAGCTGAGCTGGAAAGCTGAGGCGGTCGCGCCCTAGGGGTTGGCGTCCTGCCAGGCCAGCAGGGCATCGAACTGCTCGAGGCTGATCAGGCCAAAGCGCCAGAGCACCACCGGCAGGGGTGCCTGCTCCTGTTGGGCCTGGCGCAGGCCCAGGGCCAGGGCGCTGTCACTCAGGCCGAACTGATGGCGCAGCAGCCGCACCAGGGCTGGCGACGGCGGCGGCTGGGCGGTGGTGCTGATCACCATGGGCAGCTCAGCAGGGGATCGGAGGCTGGGAGCGCCTCCATGCTGATCAGCGCCGCAGCAGCTGGCAAGGGCCGTGGGTCATGGCTGCCAGGCTCAGCTGCCGCAGGGGCGCCAGGCGGGCCAGCAGGAGCAGGGCAAACCGGCGCAGGAGCAGGAGCAGTGGCGCGCGGTTGGAGAAGACACGCACCAGCAGGTCGGTAGCCACCAGGGTGAGCAACAGATCCGGCCAGCGGCGGCGCCCGTAGGCCGCTGGCAGCCGCTCCACCGCCAGCCGGCCGGCACGCACCCGCCGGGCCAAACGATGCAGCTGGGCCACGTCGCGCCAGCACAGATTCAGCCCCTGGCCGCCCACCGGATGGCACCGGTGACCGCTCTCCCCCACCAGCACCGTGCGGCCGCGGTGTAGCCGGCGGGCCAGCAACAGCGACACCGGGAACGCACGAGGGTCGTCGAGCAGAGCATCGGGTTGGAGCTGATCCGGCAGGGCCCCGGCGAGGGCATCGAGAAAGGCGGCATCACCCAGGCTCTCGAGCTGACGGCAACGCGGCGCCGGCGCACTCCACACCAGCTGAAACTGCCCCGCCCCCAGCGGCAACACCGCAAACGGACCCTCCGGACGCAGCAGCTCCCAGGCCTGGTCGTCGGCGCTGCCGCGCAGCTGCACCAGGGCCGTGAGGCAGCTCTGGCGGTAGGGCCACTGGAGCACCCCGATGCCGAGGGCGTCGCGGCTGGGGGAATGGGGCCCATCGGCGGCCACGATCAGGTCAGCCACGCTCAGATCTGCCGCGCTCCGATCAGCCGCGCTCCGATCAGCCGCGCTCCGATCAGGCGGGTGCGCAGGATCCGCTGTTGCCCCCGCCCCCAGTTTCAGGCTGATGGCTGGGTGGGCGGCCAGGCGCTCCAGCAGCACGCCGAGCAGGGGACGGTGCTGGGCCACCCAACCCACCGCCGCTCCAGGGGCGGCCGCCAGGCGCGGGCCCAGATCCGCCAGGCCAAAGGGAACCTGCTGGTTGATGGCCAGATCCAGCAGCTCCAGGGAGCGGAACGGCACCATGGCCGCCGCAAGCCCCTCCCATAGCCCCAGCTGGGCAAGCAGGCGCTGGCTGGAGTGGGTGAAGGCGTAAGCCCGGTTGCGCTCCAGCAGGCTGGCGGCAGGCAGGGGATCGCTGAGCACCACCTGCCAGCCGGCGTCCGCCAGGGCGAGGGCCGCCAGGGCTCCGGTGGGTCCCGCCCCGTTCACCTGGGCCCGCAACACCGAATTGGAAGGAACCATGGCGGGAGGCAACGCAGCCCGGGGCAGGGGCACAAAAAAGCCGCAGCAAGTGTGCTGCGGCGATGGCTCAGCAGGAGCCTCAGCCGATGCCGAGCAGACCGCGGGTGAAGGACTCACCGCCCAGGGCGAATTCGGTGGCGAGCAGGGCGATGAAGCCGAGCATGGCCATGCGGCCGTTGAGCATTTCGGCGCGCTCGTGGAAGCCCCAGCCGCTCTCGGTGGACACCACTTCCATGCGGGGCTCGGTAGCAAAGGCGTTGAGGCGGCCGCCGTCTTCGGTGGTGACGGTGGCGCCGCGGATGGTGGCGGCTTCGATGGAGGGGGTGGATTGGGTCACGAGGAACCTCTGGCGTGGCGGTGAGCGAATTGTAACGCAATATTGCAGCCTGTAACGGATCCCGCGCTCGTGGTGGCGGGCGAGCCGGGGTGCCCGCCGCGAGAAGCCTGTCCCATGGGCGATTTCGGTTTGTTCAACAGGCTGTTGAACAACGTCCGGCTTCCAAAAGCAGCCAACACGCTGCCTGCCAACACGTCCAACGCAACGCCAGGCGGCGCCAGCCCAGCATTGGCGTTAGCGGAACCGCTTCAGGCAGAGCTCTTCAAAGGCCGGCCTCAGCAGGAACGGGTACTCGCCCACCCACAGCTTCAGTTGGGGCAGCCAGGCGTCGCTGATCGCCCCCACCCGTGAGAAGTCCTTGCGCTCGCTGAGCACCAGCACCCGCACCACCATGCCGGCCCGGATCTGCTGGTGCTTCTTCTCGAACGGGAAGCGCACCTTGCCGAGATAGCCCTCCTCATCCGCCAGCTCAAGGGTGAGCCAGGTGCGCCGGTTTTCCACCAGCTCGAGGCGGCCGTTGTTGTTGGCCTGCTCGCGTCGCTCCTCAACGATCTCGCGGGTGTACAGGTCGGAGACCTCACCCTCAAACAGGGCGGCAGCCGGATAGCGGCGCAGGGTGGCGTTCTTCTGGCCCGCCTCCAGGATCGGGCCCCAGAGCAGGTAGAGGGCAAACACCACGCCCACCACCAGAAACACCGGACCGAACTGGCTGGTGAACAGCAGCGTCTGGCTGATCAGCAGCGTGATCACGGCGCCGATCACCGAAATCAGCACCCGCTGCAGCACCTTGCGCGGGTTGCCGGTGCAGGCGTTGAACTGGGGGCCGGTGGCGACCGCCGGGATCAGGCGGGGCAGTTCCCCCGGTCGGAGCGGAATCAGCATGGCGTCAGTGTCAGGCCCGGCCGGGCTCAGAGCAACCTCTCGAGGCCATACACCAGGCCGCCCAGCTGGCGCACCTTGCGCACCGTGAGCAGCACGCCAGGCATGTAGGCGGAACGATCAATCGTGTCGTGGCGCAGGGTGTAGGTCTCCCCGGGAGCTCCGAACATGACCTCCTGGTGGGCCACCAGACCGGGCAGGCGGATGGAGTGGAGCCGCAGGCCGCTCTCGCGCTGGCCGCCGCGGCAGCTGGCCAGGGTTTCGTGCTCCTCCACCTGCTGGGGGTTGAAGGATTTACCCAGCTCCTCGATCAGCTCGGCGGTCTTGATGCAGGTGCCGCTGGGGGCATCGGCCTTGCGGTTGTGGTGCAGCTCGGTGAGCTCAGCGAAGTCGTAGAAGCGGGCGGCGGCGGCGGCGGCCTGCTGCAGCAGCACCATGCCCACCGAGAAGTTGGGGATCACAGCCCCGCCCACCGAGGCTTTGTCGGCAAAGGCGGCCAGATCGGACAGCTGCTGCGGGCTCAGGCCGGTGGTGCCGATCACGGGATGCACTCCGTAGGCAATCGCGGCGCGGGTGTGCTCATAGACCACCGAAGGGTGGGTGAAATCCACCAGCACCGCCGCGCCACCCTGGCGGGCAGCCTGGCTGGCCTGGCAGAGGGCTCCTTCGAAATCGGTGGTGATGGCCACCTCCAGCTCGCCCAGGCCGAGTTCGAGGCCCACATCGGCCCCCTCCTTGCCCGGGGTGGTGTCGATCGCCCCCACCAGCTCGCAATCCGCTGCCGCCAGCACCGCCTTCACCACTTCGGCGCCCATGCGGCCCAGAGCACCGGCCACCACCACGGGGATCGGCGCCGGGGGCGTGGTGGCAGAGCTGGACATGGCAACGAAGAGCAGTGGTCGCGAGCCTATGGCTCAACAGCGTGCAGCGCTCGCATCCGGGCGTCGCCCTCCGTAGATTCCTTGCCAGTGCTCACTCCCACCGCGCGCATGTTCACGCAGGTCCGCTCCACCAACCGCCGCGTCACACCGGGCGACGTGAATGGCCGGGCCGTGATGAAAGCCGTGTATGTGGTGCTCGAGCCCCAATATCAAAACGCCCTCACCCAGGCCGCCACCTCGCTCAACGCCCAGAACGGCCCCCTGGCCATCGAGCTGAGCGGCTACCTGATCGAGGAGCTGCGCGACCCCCAGAACTACGCCGACTTCCAGGCCGATGTGGCCTCAGCCGATGTGTTCATCGCCTCGCTGATCTTCATTGAGGACCTGGCTCAGAAGGTGGTGGAGGCAGTGGCCCCCCACCGCGACCGGCTCAAGGCGGCGGTGGTGTTCCCCTCCATGCCGGAGGTGATGCGCCTCAACAAGCTCGGCACCTTCTCGATGGCCCAGCTGGGCCAGAGCAAGAGCGCCATTGCCAGCTTCATGAAAAAGCGCAAGGAGGCCGGCGGCGCCGGCTTCCAGGACGCGATGTTGAAGCTGCTCAACACCCTGCCGACGGTTCTCAAATACCTGCCGGTGGAGAAGGCGCAGGACGCCCGCTCCTTCATGTTGAGCTTCCAGTATTGGCTGGGCGGCACGCCAGACAACCTCAGGAATTTCCTGTTGATGCTGGCCGATAAATACGTGTTCCCCAAGGGCGACAGCGACCGGCCCGCCGTGGTGGTGGCCGAACCGGAAGTGTTCCCCGACCTGGGCATCTGGCACCCCCTGGCGCCGGGGATGTTCGAAGACGTCAAGGAATACCTCAACTGGACCGCCAGCCGCAGCGAGCTATCGGAGGCGGCCCGCAAAGGCCCGGTGATCGGCCTGGTGCTGCAGCGCAGCCACATCGTGACGGGCGACGAGGCCCACTACGTGGCGATCATTCAGGAGCTGGAATACCGCGGCGCCACCGTGATTCCGGTGTTCTGCGGCGGGCTCGACTTCACCAAGCCGGTGAACGCCTTCTTTTACGACCCGCTCAACCCGGACGTTCCCCTGGTGGATGGGGTCGTGTCGCTCACCGGCTTTGCCCTGGTGGGCGGCCCGGCCCGCCAGGACCACCCCAAGGCCATTGAGGTGCTCAAAAAGCTCAACCGCCCCTACATGGTGGCCCTGCCGCTTGTGTTCCAGACCACCCAGGAGTGGGAGGAGAGCGACCTAGGCCTGCACCCGGTGCAGGTGGCGCTGCAGATTGCCATCCCCGAGCTCGATGGCGCCATTGAGCCGATCGTGCTGAGTGGCCGCGACGACGCCACCGGCAAGGCCCACACCCTGCAGGACCGGGTGGATGCCATCGCTGAGCGGGCGATTCGCTGGGCCTCGCTGCGGGTGAAGCCCCGGGCTGAGAAGAAGCTGGCGATCACCGTGTTCAGCTTCCCGCCCGACAAGGGCAACGTGGGCACCGCCGCCTACCTCGATGTGTTCGGCTCGATCCACCGGGTGCTCGAGGAGATGAAGGCCAAGGGCTACGACGTGCAGGATCTGCCGCGCGACTCCAAGGCGCTGATGGAGGCCGTGATCAACGACCCCGAAGCGCTACAGGGGGCACCCGAGCTCTCGATCGCCCACCGCATGAGCGTGGAGGAATACGAGCGGCTCACCCCCTACTCCGAGCGGCTCGAAGAAAACTGGGGCAAGCCCCCCGGCAACCTCAACAGCGACGGCACCAACCTGCTGATCTACGGCCGCCACTTCGGCAACGTGTTTGTTGGCGTGCAGCCCACCTTTGGCTACGAGGGCGACCCGATGCGGCTGCTCTATTCGCGCAGCGCCAGCCCCCACCATGGCTTTGCCGCCTACTACACCTACCTGGAGAAGGTGTGGCAGGCCGACGCGGTGCTGCACTTCGGCACCCACGGCTCGCTGGAGTTCATGCCCGGTAAACAGATGGGCATGAGCGAAACCTGCTACCCCGATTCGCTGATCGGCGCGCTTCCCAACCTCTACTACTACGCCGCCAACAACCCTTCGGAGGCCACGATCGCCAAACGGCGCGGCTACGCCTCCACGATCAGCTACCTCACTCCACCGGCTGAAAACGCCGGCCTCTACAAGGGCCTCAAGGAGCTGGGTGAGCTGGTGGGCTCCTACCAGCAGCTGCGCGAGGGCAGCCGTGGCGTCCAGATCGTCAACGCCATCGTGGAAACGGCGCGCCAGTGCAACCTCGACAAAGACGTGGCGCTGCCCGAGGTGGATGGCTCCGAGCTCGACCTCGACGGCCGCGATGGCGTGGTGGGGGCGGTGTACCGCCAACTGATGGAGATCGAGAGCCGGCTGCTGCCCTGCGGCCTGCACACGATCGGCAAGCCCCCCACCGCCGAAGAGGCGATCGCCACCCTGGTGAACATCGCTGCCCTCGAGCGCGAGGAAGATGGCCTGCGTTCCCTGCCGGGCCTGCTGGCGGAGAGCCGGGGCCGCACGATTGCCGACGTCTACAAGGGCAACGACGAGGGCGTGCTCGCCGATGTGGAGCTCAACTGCACCATCACCGAGGTGTGTCGCGCAGCGGTGGGCGCGATGGTGAAGGCGGTCACCGGCGCCGATGGCCGGGTGACCCTGCGTGAAAACTTCGGCTGGCTGTTCAAGCTGCTCGAGCAGTTTGGCTTCAAGCTGCCCAGCCCCTGGCTGAGCGCCTGCCGCAGCGCCGGCTTTGGCGAAGTGGATCAAGCCGAGCTCGACAAGCTGTTTGGTTATCTGCGCTTCTGCCTCGAGCAGATCTGCGCCGACATGGAGATGGAGAGCCTGCTCAAGGCCCTCGATGGCGAATACGTGCTGCCTGGCCCCGGTGGCGACCCGATCCGCAACCCCGGCGTGTTGCCCAGCGGCAAGAACATCCACGCCCTTGATCCCCAGTCAATTCCCACCCGCGCCGCGATTGCAGCGGCCAAGGTGGTGGTGGACCGGCTGATCGAGCGCCAGAAGGCGGAGCAGGGCGCCTGGCCCGAAACGATCGCCTGCGTGCTCTGGGGCACCGACAACATCAAGACCTACGGCGAATCGCTGGCCCAGATCCTCTGGTTCATCGGCGTGCGGCCCGTGCCCGATTCGCTCGGCCGGGTCAACAAGCTCGAACTGATCCCCCTCGAAGAGCTGGGCCGCCCCCGCATCGACGTGGTGGTGAACTGCAGCGGCGTGTTCCGCGACCTGTTCATCAACCAGATGGGCCTGATCGACCAGGGCGTGAAGATGGCGGCCGAGGCCGATGAGCCCCTGGAGATGAACTTCGTGCGCCGTCACGCCCAGGAGCAGGCCGAAGCCCAGGGCGTCTCCCTGCGGGATGCGGCCACCCGGGTGTTCTCCAATGCCAGCGGCAGTTATTCCTCCAACGTCAACCTGGCGGTGGAGAACAGCACCTGGGAGGAGGAGAACGAGCTGCAGGAGATGTACCTCTCCCGCAAAACATTTGCCTTCAACGCCGACAATCCCGGCGAGATGAACCAGAACCGAGACGTGTTCGAATCGGCGATGAAAACTGCCGACGTGACCTTCCAGAACCTGGATTCAGCCGAGATCTCACTCACCGATGTGAGCCACTACTTCGATTCCGATCCCACCAAGCTGATCCAGGGCCTGCGCGACGACGGCAAGGCGCCATCGAGTTACATCGCCGACACCACCACCGCCAACGCCCAAGTGCGCTCGCTGAGCGAAACCATCCGCCTCGATTCGCGCACCAAGCTGCTCAACCCCAAGTGGTATGAGGGCATGCTGAACAGCGGCTATGAGGGTGTGCGCGAAGTGGCCAAGCGGCTCAACTTCACCCTGGGCTGGAGCGCCACCAGCGGCGCCGTGGACAACTTCGTGTATGAGGAGGCCAACGACACCTTCATCAACGACCCGGAGATGCGCAAGAGGCTGATGGAGCTCAACCCCCACAGCTTCCGCCGCATCGTGGGCACCCTGCTGGAAGTGAACGGCCGTGGCTACTGGGAAACAAGTGACGAAAACATCGCCCAGCTGCAGGAGATCTACCAGGAGATCGAAGACCGAATCGAAGGTGTGACAGAGGCATGAACTGAGGGTTGAACCGCAGATCAAGCCCGCAGGGCATCAGCCATGCGGGCGGTCTGAACGATCGGCCCCACGTCGTGCACCCGCAGGATCCGCGCCCCCTGGGCGATGGCGAACCCGCACGCGGCCGCCGTGCCCCAGAGCCTGGCCCGAGGGCGGGGTTCGCTCAGCACCGCGCCGATGAAGCGCTTGCGGGAGGGGCCCACCAGCAGCGGAAAGCCCTCGGCCGCCAACAGCGCCAGGCCCCGCAGCAGCGCCAGGTTGTGGCCGGTGTCCTTGGCGAAGCCCAACCCAGGATCCCAGATCACCTGGGTGGAGCACACGCCCGCCGCCAGGGCGGTTTCGGTGGCCTCAAGCAGACCAGCGCGCACCTCCGCCACCACATCGTCGTAGTGCGCCAGCTGATCCATGGTGCGGCTATCGCCTCGGCTGTGCATCAGCACCAGGGGGCAACCCGCCGCCGCCGCCAAGCGCAGCAAGGCGGGATCGCGGCGACCGCCGCTCACATCGTTAATCCAGTGGGCTCCAGCCGCCAGGGCGGCCTCAGCCACGGGGGCGTGAAAGGTGTCGATCGAGAGCAGGGCGTTGGGATGGGCGGCGCGAATCGCGGCCAGGGCCGGTAGCAGTCGCTCCATCTCCCGCTGCGGCCCCACCTCCTCGGCACCGGGGCGGGTGCTCTGGGCACCCAGATCGAGCAGATCAGCCCCCTGGGCCAGCATCAGGCCGGCCTGCCTCACTGCCACCTGAGGCCGATCAAACCGCCCACCGTCACTGAAGGAATCGGGGGTGAGGTTGAGCACCCCCATCACGGCAGTGCGACCTCCCCAGGGGAACTGGGACTCGCCCATCAGGCGACTCCCCTCAGCGGCCGTAGTTGGCGATGCGGGCGAAGCTCACCGCATCGAGGGAAGCACCACCCACCAGCACGCCGTCGATCTCGCTCTGGGCCATCAGGTCGTCGATGGTGGCCGGATTCACCGAGCCGCCGTACTGCACCGTGACACTGGCATTGCCCACCCAGCCGCGGATCAGCCCGCAGATGCGGTTGGCCTCCTCGGCGGCGCAGGTTTTGCCGGTGCCGATCGCCCAGATCGGCTCGTAGGCCACGATCAGCCGGGTGGGGTCCACATCCTCCAGCCCCTGCTCGATCTGGCGGTGAATCACCCGCTCGGTTTCGTTGGACTCGCGCTGGTCGAGGCTCTCGCCCACGCACAGGATCGGGATCAGGCCATGGATCTGGGCGTTGCGGGCCCGCAGATTGATCTGCTCATCGCTCTCGCTGTAGTACTTGCGCGGCTCGCTGTGGCCCACGATCGCGTGGCTGACGCCGTGCTCCACCAGCATCGGCGCCGAGATCATGCCGGTGAAGGCGCCCTGGTCCTCCCAGTGCACGTTCTGACCAGCAATCTGCACCCCGGCCCCCGCGAGGTGGCGGCAGAGGGTGGGAATGGAGGTGAAGGGCGGTGCGATCACCACCTCACGGTCGCCAGGAAGATCAGCGATCAGCGGTCGAAACGTGGCCGCAAACACCCGCGTCTCGGCGCAGGTCATGTGCATTTTCCAGTTGCCCGCGATCACGGCCTTGCGCACTGGCCCACCCCAACGACGTCAGGAAAACCTAATGGGCCGCCGGTCACGCCCTGAACCCTGGATCAGGGCCGGGCTCGGGGCACCTCGCGGGGCGGCGTGAACAGCACTTCGCGGCCATCGAGGGCCACCGCATCCCCCAGGGCCAGCTGGCGGCCCCGGCGGGTTTCGATGGCGCCATTGACGCGCACATCCCCCCGCTGGATGCGCAGCTTGGCTTCGCCGCCCGTGCCCACCAAGCCTTGATATTTGAGGAATTGGTCGAGTTTCAAAGGTGGGGACGCAACGGTGGCGATAGCGTGACCGCATGCTTGCACCATCGCCGGCCGGGTTCCGTCACCTCTGGCCGCTGCTGAAGCCCTACCGCAGGCGCCTGCTGGCCGGTGGGCTGTGCATCCTGATCTACGTGAGCTGCTGGCCACTGCTGGCCTGGCTGGCCGGGCAGCTGATTCCCGCCATTGGCGCCGGCAACTTCCCGGTGGTGTTGCGCACGATCGCGGCGGCCCTGGGCTTGTTTCTGGTGCAGAAAGCGGCCCAGTTTGGCCAGGACACCCTCTTGGCCGGCCCGGCCCTACGGGTGAGCCAGGAGCTGCGCCGGGGCCTGTTTGCCCGGCTGCAGCGCCTTGAGTTTGGCGCCCTGGAGAAGCTCTCGGCCGGCGACCTCACCTACCGCCTCACCGAAGACGCCGACCGCGTTGGCGAGGTGATCTACAAGACCATCCAAGACACCACCCCCAGCGCCCTGCAACTGGTGGTGGTGTTGGGTTACATGGTGTGGCTCGACTGGCCCCTGGCCCTGGCCACCCTGCTGCTGGCCCCCCTGGTGGTGCTGCTCGTGAGCAGCTTCGGCGCCAAGGTGATGGCGGCGGCCGAGCGCAGCCAGAAGCAGGTGAGCGAGCTGGCCGGCCTGCTGGGTGAGGCGATCGGCGGGCTACCGCTGGTGCGGGCTTTCGCCGCGGAACCCTGGTTGCAGCAACGCTTTGACGCCGAGATCGACCTGCACCGCCGGGCCCGCTACCGCACCCTGAAGCTGCTGGCCCTGCAGCATCCGGTGGTGGGCTTCCTGGAGGCCGCCGGCATTCTCACAGTGCTGCTGATCGGTGCCGCCCGCATCCAGGCCGGTGGCCTCAGCAGCCAGGGGTTCAGCAGCTATGTGGCGGCGCTGCTGATGCTGATCGATCCGATCTCCCACCTCACCACCAACTTCAACGAATTCCAGCAGGGCCAGGCCTCGCTGCGTCAGCTGAGGGCCATTGAGGCGGAACCGGTGGAGGCACCCGACCGACCAACGGCCCAACCTCTCGGCCCCGTGCGTGGCGCGCTGGTGCTCGAGCAGGTGCGCTTCGGCTACAGCCCAGGCCAGCCTGTGCTGCACGACCTCAACCTGGCCGTTGAACCGGGGCAGGTGGTGGCGTTGGTCGGCCCCTCGGGGGCCGGCAAGAGCACCCTGTTTTCGCTGCTGCTGCGCTTCAACACCGCCCAGCAGGGCCGGGTGTTGCTCGATGGCCACAACCTCGCCGACCTGCGGGCCCGGGACCTGCGCCGGGCGGTGGCCCTGGTGCCCCAGCAGAGCAGCGTGTTTTCGGGCACCGTGGCCGAGGCGATCGCCTTCGGGCGGCCCGCCAGCGAGGCGGCGATCCGGCAGGCCGCCGAGCTGGCCAACGCCGCCGGCTTCATTGAGGCCCTGCCCCAGGGCTACGCCAGCCGCATCGAAGAGCGGGGCAGCAACTTCTCCGGCGGCCAGCTGCAACGCCTGGCCATCGCGCGCGCTGTGCTAGGCAACCCCGCCGTGCTGTTGCTTGATGAAGCCACCAGCGCCCTGGATGCCGAGGCCGAAGAGGCGGTGCAGCGGGGGCTGGAGCAGGCGATGGCGGGGCGCACCGTGCTGGTGATCGCCCACCGCCTCGCCACCGTTCAGGGTGCCGACCGGATCCTGGTGCTCGATGGCGGGCGCATCGTGGAGCAGGGCAGCCACAATGCGCTCATGGCACAGGGAGGCCGCTACCGCGAGCTCTGCGAGCGCCAGTTCATTCATCTACAGACGTGATGACGTGGGAATACCGGGTGATCCACATCAACGTGGAGAGCGGCAATCCACCAGGGCCGCCCTCCCCCGAGGCCGATAGTGAGCGGCTAGGCGGCGCCCTCAGCCCGGAGTTTCTGAAGCAGGAATTCCCCCAGCAGTACGACGCTGCCGCCACCAAGCCACGCCACCCGGCGGAGCAGCTGCAATTTTTCCTCAATGCCCTCGGCAAGGAGAATTGGGAGATGGTGGAGGCAGCCCAGGTGGGGCCCCTGCTGATGTTTTTCTTCAAGCGACCGGCTGGAGTCCCCCCCGTATCCTGAGGAGTCCAGTCATCTGTTTTCCGTGGATAGCGCCAGCCAAGCCGCCAGCAACCAGCCGCCCGTGCTCACCTTCGAAGGCAAGCGCTACGACCTCAACAGCCTTCCCGATGACATGAAGGAACTGGTGCGGGGCATGCAGGTGGCCGATGCCCAGCTGCGCATGCACGAAGACACCCTCAAGGTGCTGGCCGTCGGCCGGCAGGCGATGGCCAGCCAGCTCAACGACAAGCTCCAATCGATCACCCCCCTCCCTTAGCCCCTGCTGGCTCCGAAGTCGTACTGACGGGTGAGCCGGAAGACGGTGCCGGAGAGCAGCAACACACCAATCAGGTTGGGGATCACCATCAAGCCGTTGAGAATGTCGGCGATGGTCCAGATCACACCACCGGTGGCCACGGCACCGATCACAACCACGGCCACCCACACCAGTCGGAACGGCTTGATTGCCCGGGTACCGACCAGAAACTCCAGGCAGCGCTCGCTGTAGTAACCCCAGCCAAGAATCGTGGTGCCGGTGAAAAACACCGTGCCGAAGGTCACCAACCAGGCCGAGCCAGGCAGTCCCTTGTCGAAGGCACTCATGGTGAGCGCGACGCCACTCTCACCACTGCCGTAAAGGCCGCTGATCACAATCACCAGGGCCGTCATCGTGCAGATCACGATGGTGTCGATGAAGGTGCCGATCATGGCCACGCTGCCCTGCAGCACCGGATCACCTGGCTTGGCGGCAGCCTGGGCGATCGGGGCCGTCCCCATGCCGGATTCGTTGGAGAAGATGCCGCGGGAGATGCCGGCCCGGATCACGGTGCCGAGCGCACCGCCAGCCGCCGCCTTGCCGCTGAAAGCGTCATTGAAGATCAGACCGAAGGCCGCTGGGATCTCGCCGATGTGGGCCAGCAGGATCACCAAAGCACCTCCTACGTAAACAGTCGCCATCAGCGGCACCACCACCTCTGTGACCTTGCCGATCCGCTCGATGCCACCGATCAACACCGCAAAAGCGATCACCGCCATCACCAGGCCAGTCGCCAGTTCGGGGACGCCCATCGACTTGTTGAGCGCCAGGGCCATCTCATGAGCCTGCACGCCATTGCCGATGCCAAAGCCCGCCAGGGTGCCAAAGACGGCAAACAGGCTCGCCATCCAGGCCCAGCGGGGGCCGAGACCATTACGGATGAAATACATCGGCCCGCCCACGTGCTCACCGAGGTCATCGACCTCGCGGTGATGAACGGCGAGCAGTGATTCGGCGTACTTGGTGGCCATGCCCACCAGGGCGATCAGCCACATCCAGAAAACGGCACCGGGGCCACCGAGGCTGATGGCTCCGGCCACACCGGCGACGTTGCCGGTGCCGATCGTGGCGGCCAGAGCCGTGCTGAGGCTGGCGAACGCACTGACGTCACCCTCGCCCTGACTGTTGCGGATCGAATCAATTGCCTGGCGGAAGCCGTAGCCGAGCCGTCGCAGGGGCATGAACCGCAGCCCCACCATCAGATACAAACCGGTGAGACCCAGCAACCAGAGGGTGAGCGGGCCCCACACCAGGGAGTTGAGCGCGTCCAGGAACGGCAAGGGATTGGCCGCAGATTTGCAGCGATCGTGCCAGCCCAGAGCTGATCAGGCCAGTGGTTCGAGCGCTTCGAAACGGAAGACCTGACGGCCGGCGGGGGTGTCGCCGAAGGCATCCGTCTCCACCACCCGCTCACTCAGCACCCAGGGGCCAACATCGGCCAGCGGCACGAAGGTGTCGGTGAAGCGGCTGGTGCCGCCCTTGGCTTCGCCGCTGGCGGGGTCGCTGTACTGGCTGGTGTAGCTACGGCTCAGGTAGCCGCTGCCGGTGTCGGTGGTGCTCTCGGTAAAGATCGTCACCACGGTGCCGTGGATGTGGCGGTGCACCATCGTCACCACGTCGTCTTTGATCCGGTAGCGGTCGCCGGTGTTCTTGCCGCCCACGATCACCTCGGTGCCCACCGCATCGGTGTCGCCGGCGGTGAAGGTGTTGGCGCCGTGGGTTTGCTCGAAGCTGCGGCGCACCCTGTGGATGGCGACCTCCCACAGCTGGGAGGCCACGGCTTTGTGGATCGCCTCATCGGCGATGCCCTCCACCGTGGCCTTGAGGTCGGCACCCACCACGAAGGTGCCCTCAGCCCGCTGGTCGGGGGCACCGGCAGCGCCGGGCTGCTCCCACACGGCACGGCCCTTGTAACCACCAAAGCCCGGCTCCCAGGTGTAGCGGTTCTCGTAGGCGGCACGGAAGGCAGCGGTGCAGTCGCTGCCGGGAGCAATCAGAGCGGGGCTGGTGGGAGCCTCGGGGGTTGCTGTCACGGAATGAAGCGATGCAAGGCCCACAACCCTAACGAGTGCCGGCGTGATGAATGTCCTGCAGGGCATTCACCTCGAGCGTCTGCTGCTGCAGGGCCGTAATCGCCTCGAGTGCCGCGCGGGCCCCCGCAAGAGTGGTGACCGTGGGCACGGCGTAGTCGAGGGCAGCCCGGCGCAGGTATTGGTCGTCGTGCACCGCCTGGCGGCCGATCGGCGTGTTGATGATCAATTGGATCCGGGCCGAGCGGATCGCATCTTCAATGTTGGGCCGGCCCTCGTGCACCTTGAGGATCGATTCCACCGCCAGCCCGGCAGCCCGTAGGGCCTCGGCCGTGCCGCTCGTGGCGATCAGGGCAAAGCCCAGCCCCACCAGCCGCTGGGCCACGGGCACCAGGGCGGCCTTGTCGCGGTCGTGGGTGGACAGGAACACCGTGCCACCGGTGGGTAGGGCCTCATTGGCGGCCAGCTCCGCCTTGGCGTAGGCCATGCCGGCGCTGCTGGCGATGCCCATCACCTCACCGGTACTGCGCATCTCGGGACCCAGCAGGGTGTCGGAGCCCGGGAAGCGCTTGAACGGCAGCACCGCCTCCTTGACGGTTTGCAGGGGGGGGATGGGCTCGGCTGTGAGCCCCAGCTCCGCCAGGGTGCGGCCGGCCATCAGCTGGCTGGCCACCTTGGCCAGGGGCACGCCGGTGGCCTTGGCCACAAACGGCACCGTGCGGGAGGCGCGGGGGTTGGCCTCGATGATGAACACCCGCTCGCCCAGCTCGGGGTCGTTCTGCACGGCGAACTGCAGGTTGATCAGGCCGCGCACCCCAAGGGCCACGGCCAGGGCCCGGCTCCACTCGCGGATCGTGGCCAGGGCCGCCTGGCTGAGGCTCACCGACGGCAGCCAGCAGGCCGAGTCGCCCGAGTGGATGCCCGCCGGCTCGATGTGCTCCATCACGCCGCCGATCACCACGACGCCGTCGCCGTCGCAGAGGGCATCGACATCCACCTCGATGGCGTTGTTGAGGTATTGGTCGATCAGCACCGGGTGGTTGGGCTCCACCTGCACCGCTTCCACCATGTAGCGGTTGAGCTCGTCTTCGCCGTACACCACCTCCATGGCGCGGCCGCCGAGCACATAGCTGGGGCGCACCACCACGGGGTAGCCCACCCGCTCTGCCACGGCGCGGGCCTCGGCCTCGCTGCGGGCCAGGCCGTTGCGGGGTTGGCGGATCTCCAGGCGGCGCAGGATCGCCTCAAATTGCTCCCGGTCTTCAGCGGCGTCGATCGATTCGGGGGAGGTGCCCCAGATGCGGGTGCCAGTGGCCAGCCCCTCGGGTGAAGCCAGCCAGCGCAGCAGCGGGATCGCCAGCTTCAGCGGTGTCTGACCACCGAACTGCACGATCACGCCCTCGGGGCGCTCCACCTCGATCACGTTGAGCACGTCTTCAAGGGTGAGCGGCTCGAAGTAGAGCCGATCGCTGGTGTCGTAGTCGGTCGAGACCGTTTCCGGGTTGCTGTTCACCATCACGGTGGCGAAGCCCTCGGCCTGAAGGGCAAAGGAGGCGTGGCAGCAGCAGTAGTCGAATTCGATGCCCTGACCGATGCGGTTGGGACCGCCACCCAGGATCATCACCTTGCGGCGGCTCTCGGGCTGCACCTCGTTTTCGGGTGGCACGATCTCCAGCCCTCCGGCCGCATTGAGGCGCTCCAGCGGCCGCTCGTAGGTGGAGTAGTGATACGGCGTGCTGGAGGCAAACTCCGCCGCACAGGTGTCGACGGTTTTGAACACGGCGTTCACCCCCAGGGCCTGGCGGTGGCGGCGCACCTCCAGCTCCTGGCTGCCGGTGGCCCAGGCGAGCTGACGATCCGAAAAGCCCAGCTGCTTGAGCTCGAGCAGGCCCGGAGCCTCGAGCTCTGTCAGCTGGCGGCCCAGCAGCAGCCGTTGCTCGGCCTCGAGGATGCGGCGCAGCTTGGCGAGAAACCAGGGATCAATGGCGCTGAGCTGGTGGATCTCATCGTCGCTGCGGCCGGCGAGCATCGCCGCGCGCACAGCGAAGATCCGCTCGGGGGTGGCGGTGCGCAGGGCTCGCTCCAGCTCAGTGGGCTCCCAGCTGGGATCGGGGCGGTCGCAACCCCAGCCGGCATGGCCCGTTTCCAGGGAGCGCAGCGCCTTCTGAAACGACTCCTCAAAGCAACGGCCGATCGCCATCGCCTCCCCCACCGACTTCATCGAGGTGGTGAGCACCGCCGGGCTGCCGCGGAACTTCTCGAAGGCGAAGCGGGGAATCTTCGTGACGACGTAATCGATCGTGGGCTCGAAGCAGGCCGGCGTGGCACCGGTGATGTCGTTGACGATTTCGTCGAGGGTGTACCCCACCGCCAGGCGGGCAGCGATCTTGGCAATCGGGAAACCCGTGGCCTTGGAGGCGAGCGCCGAGGAGCGGCTCACCCGCGGATTCATCTCAATCACCACCACGTCGCCGTTGACGGGGTTGATGGCGAACTGAATGTTGCTGCCGCCGGTGTCGACGCCGATCTCGCGGATGATCGCGATCGACTGGTCACGCAGCCGCTGGTATTCGCGGTCGGTGAGGGTCTGGGCCGGAGCGACGGTGATCGAATCACCGGTGTGCACCCCCATCGGGTCGAGGTTTTCGATGCTGCAGACGATCACCACGTTGTCGGCGGTGTCGCGCATCACCTCCAGCTCGAACTCCTTCCAGCCGAGCAGCGACTGCTCGATCAGGATCTGGGAGACGGGGCTGGCCTCCAGGCCGCTCTTGCAAAACGCCCGAAACTCCTCAGGGTTGTAGGCGATGCCGCCGCCGCTGCCGCCCAGGGTGAAGGCAGGACGAATGATGCGCGGATAGCTGCCGATGGCCTCACCCACCCGCTCAGCCTCATCCAGCGTGTTGGCGATGCCCGAGGGGCACACCGCCACGCCGATGCGCTCCATCGCCTCCTTAAAGAGAAGCCGATCTTCCGCCTTCTGGATGGCCTCAAGGTTGGCGCCGATCAGCTCAACGCCGTGCTTGGCCAGGGTGCCGTTCTGGGCGAGGGCGACGGCCAGATTGAGGGCGGTCTGACCGCCCATGGTGGGCAGCAGCGCATCGGGCTTCTCGATCTCGATCACCCGGGCCACCACCTCGGGGGTGAGCGGCTCGATGTAGGTGCGATCCGCCATATCCGGATCGGTCATGATCGAGGCCGGGTTGGAATTCACCAACACCACCTCAAAGCCTTCGGCGCGCAGGGCCTTGCAGGCCTGGGTGCCGGAGTAATCGAATTCGCAGGCCTGGCCGATCACGATCGGACCCGAGCCCAGCAGCAGGATGCGCCTGAGGTCCGTGCGGCGGGGCATGGGGGTATGCAAGCCAAACCCATCCAGCCTCTCACGGGCCCCCCAGGCCCACCTCGCCAGGCCGGTTCAGCCGACACCCCCAGCCGCTGGGTGGAGAATCGCTAACCTGATCCTTAACGTGGTTACACGCCCGATGAGCGAACTCCAGCGCCTGAAAGGGCTGCTGCCTCCCGAACTGCAGAGCTGGGTGTTTGTGGAAGCGGCCGCTTCGGTGGAGCCGCCCCTGATCACCATCGAGGAAATCGGTCGCGACGAGGTGGAGGTCCAGGTGGATCTGGAGAAGTGGGATGCCCTGGCGATCGACCACCGCAACCTGCTCTTCTGGCATGAGGTGGGCCGCATCCAGAACGACACCGTGCCCCGTGACGGTTGGGAGATGGCCGCCCTGGCCATCGGCCTGGGTGGGGCCATTGGCGAGCTATGGGTGCAGGACGGCCTGTTGCTGGTGATGGCCCTGGGGCTCTCCGGCTTTGCCGGGTACCGGCTCTACCTCAAGAACAACTCCGAGAAGCGCCTGCAGGACGCCATCGCCGCCGATGAGCGGGCGATCGACCTGGCCACCCGCTTCGGCTACAGCCTGCCCAATGCCTACAAGAGCCTGGGGGGCGCCCTCAAGGAGCTGGTAGAGCAGACCCGCAAGAAGAAAAAGCGCACCTTCTACGAAGACCGGCTCGAGGCCCTGCGCAAGAGTGCAGGCAAAGCCCGCGCCGAAATGGCCCAGCAGCATGGCTCCCGCCAATCGGTGACCAGCGAGAACGTCTATGGCTGAGCCTCAAGCAACCGACCTGGACAGCAAGCAGTTGGCCCAGCTGGCCGCTGAAGCCTGCGACGACCGCAAGGCCGTCGACATCCGCTTGATCCGGGTGGATGAGGTCAGCTCCCTGGCCGACTGGTTTGTGATCTGCAGCGGCCTCTCCGATGTGCAGGTGCGCGCCATCGCCCGCTCGGCGGAGGATCAGATCGAAGAGACCACAGGCCGGCTGCCCCTGCGCCGGGAGGGCCAGAAGGAGGGGCGCTGGATGCTGCTCGATTACGGCGAGGTGATCGTGCACGTGCTCACCCCCAGCGAACGCACCTATTACGACCTTGAATCCTTCTGGGGCCACGGTGAACAGGTGCGCTTCGTATCGTCCACTCAAGCCGTTTCGCCCTGAGCGCCATGCCTTGCCCGGTGCCGCCCGAGCAACGGCCCCTGCAGGAATACGAGCAGTTGCTGGCGTCCTGGTTTTTCGTGTGGCCCTCCCAGAGCCTCGCCGGACTGCTAAAGCCCCTGGCCACCAGCTGGCTGCTGCTGCTGCCCGTCACGGTGCTTGTAGCCAGTGGCAGCTGGGTGCTGCGCCACCACCCGGCCCAGTTGGTGCTAGCGGGCATGGTGGCGGCCGTGGCCCTGCCAATCCTGCTGCTGGTTCGCCAGTGGCTGGGCTGGACCTACGTCCACAGGCGCCTGGTCTCCGAGCGGGTGGAGTACGAAGAATCGGGCTGGTACGACGGCCAGGTGTGGGAGAAGCCCCTGGCCTGGCGCCAACAGGACCTGCTCGTCGCCCAGCACCAGGTGCAGCCCGTGCTGCGGCGCTTGCAGCAGGGTGCGGCGCTGGCGGTGATCCTGGCCTTGGCGGGGGCCAGCCTCTGTCAGGCTCTGTGAGATCGGTTCCCGGGCTTCTGTGACCCTGTCCTCCAGTTTTGGTGGCACTGCCCGCGGGGGCGTCCCTCCCCTGGAGGTGCGCCTGCTGCGCAACGGCATCGTCGAATCCCGACACCGGGTTCATGCCGTGGTGTGCGACGGCCGGGGCCGGGTGTTGATGCGGGCCGGTGATCCCCAGCAGCTGAGCTTCGTGCGCTCCGCGCTCAAGCCCTTCCAGGCCACCGTGTTTGTGAGCAGCGGCGCGGCGGAGCAGTGCAACTGCGGTGAACGGGGCCTGGCCATCGCCTGCGCCAGCCATGCCGGCACGGCCATGCACGCCCGCGAAGCCTTCAAGCTGCTCTGGGGTTCGGAGATCGAAGCCGAGCAACTGCAGTGCCCCGTGCCCGACTGCGGCAGCAGCCCCCTGGAGCACAACTGCTCCGGCAAGCACGCCGCCTTTCTGGCCACCTGCCGCCGGCTGGGCTGGAGCACCGAGAGCTACCTGCAGAAGGAGCACCCCCTGCAGCAGGAGGTGCTCAAGCGCGTCGGTGATCTGCTCGCCCAGCCCGCCGCCGAGCTGCTCACCGCCCGCGACGACTGCGGCGCCCCCACCCTGCAGCTGCAGCTCGCCCAGATGGCCCTGCTCTATGCCCACCTGGGGGCCGGCAGCCAGGCCGACCTGGAGCGGCTCAGCCGGGCGATGCTGGCCCACCCGGAGCTGGTGGCGGGCGAGGGCCGCTTCGACACCGAACTGATGCGCCGCGGCCACGGCCAGGTGGTGAGCAAGGGCGGTGCCGAGGGCATCCAGTGCCTCAGCCGCGTCGGCGAGGGCATGGGGGTCGCGATCAAGGTGGAGGACGGCTCCGCCCGGGCCAAACATGCGGTGGCCCTGCACCTCCTGGAGCAACTCGACTGGCTGACGCCGATGACCCTGGAGGAGCTGCGCAGCCAGTTCTTGCAGCCAGCTCCCCATCTGCGCCTCGAGGTGCTCGGGGAGCTGCGCTTCGACTGACCCGCTTGACGGAACCAGCTGGAGGGACCACCCCGACTGGTATGGTTGGGAAGTCGACGCGGGGTAGAGCAGTCTGGTAGCTCGTCGGGCTCATAACCCGAAGGTCGCGAGTTCAAATCTCGCCCCCGCCACCACATCCTCAAAACCCCGGCAGCCCCCTGTCGGGGTTTTGTTTTGGTTGGTCCTGGGATGGCCCAGGTCCCGATCCACCCTCTGTGCCGCTCCGCCCGATGAAGGCCCCCACCCCAACGCGCCAACCGGACGCCATCGTGGTGGGCTCCGGTGCCACCGGCGGCGTGGCGGCGATGGTGCTGGCGGAAGCGGGGTTGCAGGTGCTGGTGCTGGAGGCGGGCCCAGACCTGTCCTCCCGCCAGGCCTTCGGCAGTGAACCGCTCAACACGGCGCGGCGCGTCGCCCACATCGCCAGCGGCAAGCAGCGCCTGCAGCGCCACCACCCGGGGTTCTGGAAACACAACCCCAGCCTGTTCGTCGATGAGCAGCGCAACCCCTACTCCACCCCCGACGATGCCCCGTTTCTGTGGAGTCGCGGGCGACAGGTGGGGGGCAAAAGCCTCACTTGGGGCGGCATCACCCTGCGCCTCTCCGACTACGAATTTCGGGCAGCAGAGCGCGATGGCCAAGGGCCCGGCTGGCCCATCGGCAGCGCCGACCTCGCCCCTTACTACACCCGGCTCGAGCAACTGCTGGAGGTGCATGGCGCCTGCGACGGCCTGCCGCAGTTGCCCGATGGCCACTTTCTGCCGCCCTTGCCCTTCACCCCGGGGGAGCAGCATCTGCAGGAGTGCATCGGCCGCGATCTCGGTCTGCCCCTGATCGCCTCTCGGGGCTTCAACCTGCACCGGGGCCCGGGCTGGCCCCGCTCCTCCAGCCAGGGCCGCACCCTGGCGCGGGCCCGAGCCACCGGCCGCACCCAAGTGCGCAGCAACGCCGTGGTGAGCCATCTGCTGCTCGATGGCAACCAGGCCATGGGGGTGGTGCTGGTGGATGGCCGCACCGGATCCCAGGAGCGGATCGACGCGCCACTGGTGGTGCTCTGCGCCTCGACGATCGAAACGCTGCGGATCCTGCTGCACTCCAGCGAGACCCAGCAGCGCGGCGGATTGATCGACCCCTCGGGGAGCCTCGGCCGCTACCTGATGGACCACATCTCCAGCAGCCGCTTCTTCTCGATCCCGGATGTGGCCGCCCCCGGCGAAGCGCCGGAGCTCTCAGGGGCAGGCAGCTGCTTCATTCCCAACACCGTCAACCTGGAGCCCGGTAGCGAGGTCGGGTTCCATGGCGGTTACGGCCTCTGGACGGCGCTGCAACGCTTTGATCCGCCCGCCCTGCTGCAACGCCACCGCGGCGAGGCGGTGGGCTTCCTGATCGGCCACGGAGACGTGCTGCCCAACGCCGACAACCGGGTCAGCCTGAACACCGAACAGCGCGATGCCTGGGGGCTACCGACCGCCCACATCGCCTGCCGCTGGGGTGAGAACGAGCGTCGCCTGGTGGCCCACATGCACGAACGCATGGCGGCCGTGGTGGCCGCCGGTGGAGGGCAGATCCGACCGATCGAAGACCTGTTCGTGCTGCCCCTGCTGGAGCCCTGGATCCGCAGCAGCCTGGCGGTCAGCCCCGAGGCGCCACCCCCCGGCTACTACATCCACGAACTGGGCGGCGCCCGCATGGCCGCCTGCGCCGAGGACGGCGTGGTGAACTCCCTCAACCAGTGCTGGGGGGCTCCCAACGTGCTGGTGGTGGATGGCGCCTGCTGGCCCCGTGCTGGCTGGCAGAGCCCCACCCTCACCGAGATGGCCATCACCTGGCGGGCCTGTGAGGCTGCCGCCAGTCGCTTGCGCCGGGGCGACTAGACCTCCGGGCCCCCTCGGCCAGAAAAGTTGTCGTCTCACGATCCTGTGTCGATCGCCACAATCGACGCTGGGCAAGCTGCGCACAATGAGCCCGCGACCTGTCACAGGGTCGGGCAAGGGAAATTCAGGCGGAGGTTGGCCCCTCCGCTTTTTTTTGCGCCAATTCCGCGCAAACCTTCAGCGGCGCAGGAACAGGCCGTTGAGGTAGTGCTGGGTGACCCCCTGGTCGCTGCAACCGTTCTGGAACAGGAAGCTGGCCAGGGCGGAGGAAATCAGACGGTATTGATCCCAGTTGGGATGGTCGTTGAGGAACTCCCGCATGCCCTCGAACAGCACCTCGGGCACCTCGGCTTCGAGGCTGATGCAGCACGGCTCCGGCTCGATGCAGCACGCTTCCGGCTCCATGCAGCGTTCCAAGTGACTGCGCTCGGTGCTCATGGAAAACGACCAATGGCTGGGGACGGCCCCAGTACGCCATACCAACGGCGGGTGCGTCAAAGCGCTGCAGCTGGCTCACCCCCGCGCCAATCCAGCCTGAGATTGCCTGTGCTGGCGGACGCCTGGAGCACCCAACCAGCACCGCATGGCGGAGTAGGCCACTTCGGGCTGGAACTGTCAAGGCTTGCTTGAACAAAAGCGGATATTCCCCAGGGGCACGGCCCCAACGGGCTCAAAGACCCCATTTCTGGGGAAAAACCCCAGGAAAACGGGGGAAAACAGAGGCCAAATGGGGAAAGAGGCGATAGATCAGCAAGGCTGATGCACACGAGTCTCGCGAGACCCTGGCCGCGCCGAGACCAATGAGCTACTCGAAACACCACGGAAATCTTCCGAATTGGTGCCTTTGATCACCGTTCCCTCACCCCTCAGGTGGCACCACCGGAGCGGAGGGTGCGGGGGCCGAGGGGATGGTCGGCGTGGGGGTAGGGCGGATGGTGATGCGCGTGATCGTGGCTGTGCCCAGACCCGTGATCGTGGGCATGGCCACCGAGGGGAATGGGCACCCCATCGGGCTGGCAGGCACCGGTGCATTCCCGCTCGCAGAGGTCGCAGCCGTCGGTGAGCCCCTCCACGTGGTGGTGGTGGCTGTGCTGCGGTGCCCCCACTTCGGTTTCAAAGCCGAGCACCTGGGCGCGGTACTTACACAGCGAACAGTTCATGTTGGTGTCCCCCCGCACCACCTCGGCCACCCGTTCCACAAAGGTGTCCAGCACCAGGGGGTGATCGGCCAGGTACGACGCCTTCACAAACTCCACGTCGGGATGGTCCTGGGCCACCCGGTCGGTGTGCTGCTGAATCCGGCTCACCAACACCCCTGAAAAGAGGAAATAGGGGAACACGACAACCCGCCGGTAGCCAAGCCGCACCACATGGCGCAGCCCCGGCTCCACCAGCGGGAACGTGACGCCGGAGTAGACGGTTTCGCCCCAACCGAAGCCGAAGCCCTCCACCAGCATCCGCGTCACCTTGGCGACGTTGGAGTTGGCATCAGGATCGGACGAACCCCGTCCCACCACCACAAGCAGGGTGTCGTGCAGTGGCACAGCGTCGCCGGCCTGCTCGAGGGCTTCGCGGATCCGGGCTCCAGCCGCCTGAATCATCTTCAGATCGACCCCGAGCTCCCGGCCGTAGTCGATGCGCAGGCCCGTCTCGGCTGCGTAGGTGTTGAGCACCGACGGGATGTCGTTCTTGGCATGACCGGCGGCAAACAGCATCGCCGGCACAGCCAGCACATGGGTCACGCCTCGGGCCCGCAGCGCCTCCAGGCCATCGCGCAGGATCGGCCGGGCAAATTCCAGGTAGCCGTATTCCACGGGCACTGCTGGCAGAAGCGCCTGTAGGCCCTGGGCCAGCTGGGCGAATTCGGCCACCGCCAGCCGGTTGCGGCTGCCATGGCCGCACACCAACACCCCAATCGGTCCATGGGGACCATCCCTGAGGTCGGGGCTGGGAAGGGAAGCCATGGCCGTTCACACCAGTTGCGACCCTATTCCGGCAGCCCATCACGGGCGGCACCGGGCAGGATGGGGAAACTCAGGCCGCCCACGCCGCCATGGCACTGCGCCTCCCCCCCTACAAGCCGTTGCCGGCTCCCAAGCCGGGATCGGCACTGGTGGAGGTGCCGATCGCCCAGCTGCGACCGACCCAGCTCTGTGTGGGACTGGCGGAAGTGCACAGCCGGCTGAGGGATTTCAGCGCTGAAAATGCCCGGGAACGGCGCTCCTATCTGGGCAGCAAGCCGGTGCCCCTGGTGCGGAACCGGCGCGGCGACGTCTGGATGGTCGACCGCCACCACCGCCTGCGGGCCCTGATCGAGATGGAGCCGGAGGCCACCGCCTTCGGCTATCTGGTGCTGGAGCTCGACACCGACGACCACCACAACGTGCTCGATGCCCTGCACCAGCGTGGCTGGCTCTACCTCTATGACGGCCGCGGGCTCGGCCCCCTCGCCCCCTCAGCCCTACCCGAGATGCTCACCGGTCTGCAGGACGACCCCTACCGCAGCCTGGTGTGGAAGCTCAAGCAGGAAGGGGTGCTGGCGCCCGCCCCGCTGATTCCCTTCCACGAATTCCGCTGGGGGGCCTGGTTGCGCAGCCGCCCCCTGCCGCCCTTCAGCTCAGAGCAGCTCGAGCCCGCCCTGCCCCGCGCCCGGGCCCTGGCCCGCTCCAGTGCCGCCTCCCACCTGGCGGGCTGGAAAGGAACGCCTTAATCCCCGCGCCGCGTGATCGCAAGCTGGCTCACCGAGAACCCCCTGGCGGTGTTTGCCCTGCTGCTGGGGGTGAGCGTGTTGGTGCCACCACTGGTGCGTCGGCTCCACCTACCGGATCTGGTGGGTCTGCTGATGGCGGGTGTGCTCATTGGCCCCTTCGGCCTCGGCTGGCTGAACCAGGAGGAGCCCACGGTGAAGCTGCTCTCCGATGTGGGCGTGATCTACCTGCTGTTTATCGCTGGGCTGGAGATCGAGCTGGCTGAATTCGCCCGGATCCGCCTGCGCTCCCTTCGCTTTGGGCTGCTCACCTTTGCCCTGCCGATGGCCGGCGGCTTGCTGCTGGGGCTGGGCTTTGGCTACTCCCTGCTGAGTGCCGTGCTGATCGGCTCGATCCTCTCCTCCCACACCCCCCTGGGCTACCCGATCGTGCGCAGCTACGGGGCCATGCGGGAGGAAGCGGTCACCGTCGCCATCGGCGGCACGATCCTGACCGACATCGCAGCCCTGGTGGTGCTGGCCCTGTGCATGGGCCTGGCCCGAGGGGATCTGACCGCAATGGGGGTAGTGGCCCTGCTGCTGCGGGTGGTGGTGTACGCCGCCCTGGTGGTGCTGGTGATCACCCGCGTGGGCAAGGCCCTGGTGCAGCGCAACGTCAACAACGACAGCCCGTTGTTTGTGGCGGTGCTGCTGGCGGTGTTTCTGGCGGCCCTTGCCGCCGAACTGGCCGGCGTGGAAAAGATCGTGGGTGCCTTCCTGGCAGGCCTGGCTGTGAATGCGGTGTTGCCGGAAGGGCGGGTAAAGGAGCAAGTGATCGTGGTGGGAGCCACTCTGTTCATCCCGGTCTTCTTCATCGACCTGGGTCTGATGCTGAATCTGCCGGTGTTTGCCCGCACCATGGCGGGATCGCTGTTTGCCCTGCTGCTGATCGCCATCCTGATCGGCAGCAAGGGGCTCGCCGCCTGGTGGGCCGGACGCCTCTACCGCTACAACGGCGCCCAGATGCTGACGCTGTGGTCGCTGTCGTTGCCCCAGGTGGCTGCCACCCTGGCCGCCACCTTCGTGGGGTTCCGCGGCGGGTTGCTGGATGAGCAGATGCTCAACAGCGTGCTGGCCCTGATGGTGGTGACGGCCAGCCTGGGGCCCTGGCTCACCGCCCAGGCGATGCCCCGGTTGGGGGCATCGGCCGCCGCCGCTTTAACGCCCGCCAACGACGGCCAGCTGGCCTTGCGGCGGAAGGGTTTGGCGGTGCTGGTGCCGATCGCCAACCCGGAGCAGGAGCGACGTCTGCTCGAGCTGGCCCGCCTGCTGGCGGGGATCGACACCGCACCTGCAGGCGGCGCACCCGCAGGCCGGTTGCTGCCCCTCAAGGTGGTGGCCCCCGAGCGGGCCGCAGCCGGCCGCGCCTGGCTGCAACAGGCCCAGGCACAACCAGTGGTCCAGCCGCTGCTGCGGGTAGACAGTGATGGCGCCCTGGGCATCGCCCGGGCGGCCCTCGAGCAGGACGCAGATCTGGTGGTGATGGGGCTGGCAGCTCCCGACCGCCTGGGCCGCCGGCTCTTGGGTGACTGGCTGTTTGGCGATCTGGTGGATGCCACCTGCCGCCTGGTGTCCTGCCCGGTGGTGGTGGCCCGTCTGCAGCAGGCCCCCAGCGCCAGCCAACGCCTGCTCGTGCCCATCAAAGACCTCACCGCCGCGGCACTGGAGCAGTTCCAGCTGGCCGAGCGCCTCGCCTCCAGCAGATGCCAAGCCGGAGCCAGCACCGCAGCCCAGGCTGGGGCGACGATCACCGTGCTGCACCTGCACGATCCCCACCTGCCGGCCGCCGAGCGCGATCAGCTCCTCGCCCAGCTGCAGCGCTGGGGCGAAGGGCCGGTGCCGGTGGAGATCGTGCTGCAGCCGAGCCAGGCCATCGAGGCTGATCTGCTGGCAGCCAGCGCCAGCCACGACCTGGTGATCCTGCGCTCCCAGCGGCGGGTTGTGGCGGGCCTGCCGATTGCCGCGAGCGACCGGGTGGGTCGGTTGCTGCGCCGCCTGAACTGCTCCACGCTGGTGATCAGCGATCCCCTGCGCAGCTGATGCCCTACCGCCACCTGCTCGTGCCCACCGACGGCTCAGAGCTCTCCGGCAAAGCCGTGCAGCAGGCCGTGGAGCTGAGCCAAAGCCTCGGGGCGCGACTCACCGTCTTCCACGTGCAGACCAACTTCCCGATCTCCCTGGTGGGCGTGGGTGAACTGGTGGATCCCCACACCGTGGATGCGCTGGTGACAGCTGCGCGGGACAACGCCCAGCAGATCCTGGCGGAAGCCGCGGCCGTGGCCCAGGCCGCGGGGGTCCCCTGCGACCAGAACACCGTGGTGCATGCCCTGCCCTCTGCAGCGATCGTGGAAGCCGCCGGCCGCCATGGCGCCGATCTGATCGTGATGGCCTCCCACGGCCGCCGCGGACTGGAGGGGATGCTGCTGGGCAGCGAAACCCACCGGGTGCTCACCCACAGCGCTTGCCCGGTGCTGGTGGTGCGCTGAGCCCGCCTGAAGACAGCTCAGGGCCTGCCTCTACGCTGCCCCCCAGTGCAGTAGGCGAGCCGGTGGCCAAGGACGAAGCGAGCAGGGGCGAGGAATTGCTGGCCCTGGGCTGGACCGCCGAAGAGGTGCGCCAGTACGAAGAGCTCTGGGAATACCGCCAGCGTTGGGGCGCCATCAACCTGGAGCCGGAAGATCGGGTGTTTCTACGCCGGGCGGAGGCGGCACTGCCCAAACGGGCAGCCAGCGGCAAGGGCTCACTGAAAAAGTCGCTGAAGGAGAAGTCGCACTACCGCTGGCTGCGCTTCTACTGCGACGCCCTCCAGTCCGAGGCCGAGCGGCTGGGGCTGCAGCCCGGCGAGGAGGCGGCCTGGGTGATCCTTCTGGAGGAGGAGCTGCGCGCGCTCGACCATTACGAGCCCGTGCTGGGGCTGCCCGACACCCTCAAAGCGAAGGAATTGGCGCCGGCACGGGAGGCCTGGATCGAAACCGTTGCTGCGCAGGGCCGGGAGCTGAGCGTCGATTTCGACGCCCCGCTGCAGGCGCTCAAGCAACAGGAAACCACCAGCTGGAAGCCGCTGCGCAGCGAAGGGGCGCGCTCCTATCCGGTGCTTGACGCCGCAGCCGCTGCCGCTTTCCGCACCACGGCGCGCCGCGAGGTGGCCCAGAAGATCCGGGCCAGCTTCCCCTCGCTGCAGGACAGCGACAAGCCCGAACCCCCGAGCGACTAGGGCGCCGGGGCGCCGGCGCTGGTCTGCACCCGCACCGGTGGCACCTTCCAGATCCGCTCGGCGTAATCGCGGATCGAGCGATCGCTGCTGAAAAAGCCGCAGCGCATCGTGTTGTGCAGGGACATCCGTGCCCAGCGACCACGATCGAGCCAGGCTTCATCCACGGCGTTCTGGGCTCGGCGGTAGTCGGCCACATCGGCCATCACCCGGAAGGGATCGTGGCTGGTGAGGCTGGCCAGGAGCGGGTGGAACAGTTCGCCATCACCCTCGCTGAAATAACCCGAGCCGATCAGCTCCAGGGCCTGACGCACCATCGGATCCTGCTCAATCCAGGGCATCGGGTGGTAACCGCTGCGGCCCAACTGCTCGATCTGCTCGGCGGTGTGGCCGAACAGGAAGAAGTTCTCGGCCCCGACGCAGTCGCGGATCTCGATGTTGGCGCCATCGAGGGTGCCGATCGTGACCGCACCATTGAGCGCCATCTTCATGTTGCCGGTGCCGGAGGCCTCCTTGCCCGCCGTGGAGATCTGCTCGGAGAGATCCACGGCTGGATACACCAGCTGGCCCAGGCTGACGCTGAAGTTGGGCAGGAACACCACCTTGAGGCGGCCCTCCATGGCGGGATCGATGTTGACCACATCGGCGATGCCCACCAGCAGGCGGATGATCAACTTGGCGAGGGCGTAGCCCGGGGCCGCCTTACCGCCGAACACGAAGGTGCGGGGGGGCAGATCCTCACCGGCCCGCAGCCGCAGGTAGCGCTCCACGATCTGCAGGGCCGCCAGGTGCTGGCGTTTGTATTCATGGATGCGCTTCACCTGCACGTCAAACAGTGAGGTGTGGTCGACCAGCACGCCCAACTCCTGGCGCATGTGCTGGGCCAGGCGCTGCTTGCCCAGGTCGCGCACGGCCTGCCAGCGCTCCAGAAAGGCGGGATCGTCGGCATGGGGCGCCAATCCCTCCAACGCCTCCAGGTGGGTGCGCCAGCGGTCGCCGATCACCTCATCGAGCAGGGCCGCCAGGGGCGGATTGGCCACCGCCAGCCAGCGCCGCGGGGTCACGCCGTTGGTGACGTTGCTGAAGCGCTCCGGCCAGATCCGGGCCAGATCGGAGAACAGGTTCTGCTTCAGCAGGGTGCTGTGCAGCTCGGCAACCCCATTGACGTGGTGGCTGCCCACCACCGCCAGGTGGGCCATGCGCACGCGCCGCTGGGGGCCCTCCTCAATCAGGGAAATCCGCTGCAGGATCTGGGGATCACCGGGGTAGCGAATCCGGGCCATGCGCAGGAAGCGCGTGTTGATCTCGTAGATGATCTCCAGCTGGCGCGGCAGCAGCTGCTCAAACAGCTCCACCCCCCAGGTTTCGAGCGCCTCGGGCAGCAGGGTGTGGTTGGTGTAGCTGATGCTGGCGGTGGTGATCGACCAGGCGGTGTCCCAGTCGACGCCGTGCACATCCATCAGCAGCCGCATCAGCTCCGCCACGGCGATGGCCGGATGGGTGTCGTTCAGCTGCACCGCAAATTTGCGGTGGAAGTCGGTCACCGCCAGGCCCTGGCCCCGCAGGATGCGGAACATGTCCTGCAGGGAGCAGCTCACGAAGAAGATCTGCTGCGACAGGCGCAATCGCTTGCCCTGCTCCAGCTCGTCGTTGGGGTAGAGCACCTTGGAGAGGGTTTCCGCCTGCATCTTGCGCAGCACGGCCCGGGTGTAATCGCCGGCGTTGAAGGAGGCGAAATCGAAGGCCTCGGGGGCCACCGCCGACCACAGCCGCAGGGTGTTGGCGGTGTTGACGCCGTAGCCCAGGATCGGCGTGTCGTAGGCGACGCCGATCACCGTGTGCTCGCCGATCTGCACCGGATAGCTCCACTCCGGCCGGATCACCTCCCAGGGGTTGCCCCAGGCCAGCCAGGGATCGGTGCTCTCCACCTGCCCGTGGGGCGTGATCTGCTGGCGGAAGATGCCGAATTCGTAGCGGATGCCGTAACCGATCGCCGGCAATTCCAGCGTCGCCATCGATTCCTGGAAACAGGCCGCCAGCCGACCGAGGCCGCCATTGCCCAGGCCGGGTTCGGGCTCTTCAGCGATCAGCTCCTCAAGGTCGAGCCCCAGGGTGCGGCACGCCTCCCGGGCGGCGTCCACCAGGCCCAGATTCACCAGGTTGTTCTCCAGGTGGGGCCCGAGCAGGTATTCAGCTGAGAGATAGGTGGCCGTGCGCACGCCCTCGCGGGTGTAGGTGTCGGCCGTGTCCACCCAGTTTTTGAGCAAGCGATCCCGCACCGCCAGCGCCAGGCAGCGGTAGTGGTCGTGGCGGGTGGCCAGGGAACTGGATTTGGCCTGGCTGAAGAAGAGATGCCGCTGGATCGCTTCCACCAGGGCCTGGCTGTCGGCTGAGGCCATCCCAGCTTCCTGCAAAGCGGAAGTCTGCAGGCCACGGCTTAATTGCGCAGGGGCGCGGTCACGGAGTCCGGACACGGGGCTGAGGCAGGCGAGCCCGACGAATTGCGCCAGCGGTATCAACCGCGGCAAAGCCCGGGGGGGGCGACGGCTTTGGGTGGAGACACATGACGTTCCATGGCGAACTTCCCCATGCCTTCCCAGCCCCGTCTGCAAGCCCTCGAAAAGATTCTCAGCCGCCCCATCGCCAGCACCGCTCCAACTCAGTCGCTCGATGAGCTCTGGGCCAGCGACGTCTTCAGCCTCGACAAGATGAAGGCGGCGCTGCCGAAGGAGATCTTCAAGTCGGTGCAGCGCACCATCAACGAGGGCAGCAAGCTCGACGTGTCGGTAGCCAACGTGGTGGCTCAGGCGATGAAGGAGTGGGCCACGGCCCGCGGCGCCCTCTACTACTCCCACGTTTTTTATCCGCTCACCAACTCCACCGCCGAAAAGCACGACGGCTTCATCTCCCCCCAGGGCGACGGCACGATCATCACCGAGTTCACCGGCAAGGTGCTGGTGCAGGGTGAACCCGACGGCTCCTCGTTCCCTAACGGCGGCATCCGCTCCACCTTCGAGGCCCGCGGCTATACCGCCTGGGATATCACCAGCCCCGCCTGGCTGATGGAGACGCCCAACGGCGTCACCCTCTGCATCCCCACGGTCTTCGTGTCGTGGACCGGCGAGGCCCTCGACAAGAAAACCCCCCTGCTGCGCTCGATCGCCGCGGTCAACAAGCAGGCCAAAAGGCTGCTCAGCCTGCTGGGCGAAACCACCATCGCCCCGATCAACTCCAGCTGCGGCGCCGAGCAGGAATATTTCCTGATCGACAACGCCTACGTGCCCCTGCGCCCCGACCTGTTGCTGGCCGGCCGCACCCTGTTCGGGCGCCCCTCAGCCAAGGGCCAACAATTTGACGACCACTACTTCGGCGCCATCCCGGAGCGGGTGCAGGTGTTCATGCAGGAGGTGGAGCGGCAGATGTACCGCCTGGGGATTCCGGCCAAAACCCGCCACAACGAGGTGGCCCCTTCCCAGTTTGAGATTGCGCCGTTCTTCGAAGCGGCCAACGTCGCCACCGACCACCAGCAGCTCACCATGACCATCCTTCGCAGCACGGCGAAGAAACATGGTCTGGCCTGCCTGCTGCACGAGAAGCCCTTCGCCGGCATCAACGGCTCCGGCAAGCACGTCAACTGGTCGATCGGCAACGCCACCCAGGGCAACCTGCTCGATCCGGGCAAGACGCCCCATGAAAACCTGCAGTTTCTGATGTTCTGCGGAGCGGTGATCCGCGGCGTGCACATGTATGGCCCCCTGCTGCGGGCCGTAATCGCCACCGCCAGCAACGACCACCGCCTCGGCGCCAACGAAGCGCCCCCGGCAATCATCTCGGTGTATCTGGGCAGCCAGCTGGAGGATGTGTTCAACCAGATCCGCGAGGGCCGGCTCTCCGGCTCAGCCCTGGGCGGCGTGATGAACTTCGGCGTCGACACCCTGCCGGAATTCGACAAGGACGCCGGCGATCGCAACCGCACCTCGCCCTTCGCCTTCACCGGCAACCGCTTCGAGTTCCGCGCCGTCGGCTCCAACCAGTCGGTGGCTGGCCCGCTTGTGACCCTCAACACCATCCTGGCCGATTCCCTCGCCTGGATCTCCAGCGAACTGGAGGCCAAGCTGGGCAGTGGCTACGGCCTGGAGGAAGGGGCTCTGGCCGTGCTCAAGACCCTGATCGAACAGCACGGCGCCGTGGTGTTTGGCGGCAACGGCTATTCCGATGAATGGCACCGCATGGCCGTGGAGGAGCGGGGCCTTGAAAACCTGCGCACCACCGCCGATGCCCTACCGGTGTTGGAGCGCCCGGCCATCCGCGAGTTGTTCGAGCGCACCGGCGTTCTCTCAGCCGTGGAGCTGCAGAGCCGCTTTGAGGTTTATGCCGAGCAATACATCCTGGCGATCGATGTGGAAGCCAAGCTGGCCGTCCAGATCGCCCGCACCCAGGTGTACCCGGCGGCGATCCGCTACCTCGGCGAACTCGCGGAATCTCTGCAACTGCAGAGTTCCCTGGGCATCCAGGTGTCCCCGGAAACCTCCAAGGAGGTGGCGGGACTGTGCCAGTCGTTGATGGACATCAGCGGCCAGCTGCAGAGCGCCATCGACCATCCCCCCCACGGCACCGAAGCCCATTTGCACTACAGCGCTGACACGCTGGTGCCCTTGATGGCGGAGCTGCGTGCGGTGGTGGATGGTCTGGAGGCCCTGGTCGACGACAACCTCTGGCCCCTGCCCACCTACCAGGAGATGCTGTTCGTGCGCTGAATCACTGCAGCACCGTCACTGCGGGAACACGTCAATGCTGGCGCGTTCGCGGTAACTGGGGTCGGCCATGGTGTCGACCTCAAACCAGGTCCAGGTGGCACTGGGTTCGGGAGCCCGGCTGAGCAGTGGCCACTCGACACGCCGGCGCTGGTAGGTCAGCCCCACGCAGGTCAGGGCCTCGTCGTCGGCCATCAGCGACCACAGCACATGCACCTCGCCGCGGTCGTAGGCGATCGGGGCCTCTTGAATGCCCTGCTCCGGCAGCCAACCCGGCGCCATGGTCAGGGCGATCTGGTTGTCCCAGCAGAGGTAGCTGCCGTTTTCGGTGGGGTAAAACCAGCACGTTTCGTTGGCTGCTTCAGCCAACGGGAAACGATCGAGCAGCTGCACGGTCTGCACCTGAAGAGGTGGCTCCTGCCCCTGCCGCGGCGTGGATCCAGCAGCCGGGCCGCTCAAGGCATAAACACCGATCCACAGGCTGGCTACATCCAGCTGGGGCACCACCGCGTCACAGATCAGGCCGCGACGGTCGCCCGCCCCCCCGATCGGATTCTCTCCCGCAATGGTGGCGACACCACTGCTCACCAATTCGTCGAGGCTGCTGTCCCATGGTTCGGGCAAACGGAACAGCCGCAGCGCCCGGCCCCGATCGGGCCCCTGCTGCTGGGACGCCACCAGCGCCTGCCAGTCGACGCCATCGCCTGGCAGCTCCGGGCTCCGGGCGAGCACAAAGGCAAGGGAGTGGAGCATGGGATCGAACGGAACAACGTGCCGACAGACCAGGACCCTAGAAGCCCTGCCCCAACACGGTGGTGTTGATCGCTGCAGCTCAAACCGGACGCAGGACCAGCTCGACGATCACAAAGCCCACCAAGGCCAACAGCGCCAACAGGGAGGGCAGACGCACCAGCTCTTCACCCCCAAAGCCTCAAATCAACCCTAGGAGGCCTGAACGCCACCGTCTGAGGACCTGAGAGACAGGAACTGAGAGACTGAGCTCGTGCGCTCGTCCCAAACCCGGCCCATGCCCAGCCGTGACGGCGGCCACCCCACCGCCATAAGCCTGCTGGTCCTGATCGGGGTGGCGATTGGCTTGCACCTGTATGCCGTGCGGGTGAAGGACGTCAAACCGTCGCGAAGCCTGCCTGAAACCAGCCTCAGCCGCAACGGCAAGACCACCATTCCAAGCTCCCAGTCAAGACGCATCCAACAGCTGATCCGCCGCTGAACGCTCAACCCTGAGCGTTCAACGTTCAAAGGCCAGCCCCACCAACGAACCGGCGTTGCCCTTGACCTGCCAACAGCCCTTCACGTGCCGGTAGCCGCAACCACGGCCGTGGGCCTGGGTGATCAACACGCCATGGCCCCCTGGGGGCAGATCGAGCTGGGGCGCGACCCACACCGCCACCCCACCAGCACTGAAGTTGGCAATCTCCACAGGGATGGCAGGCAAGGCGCGACCGTCCCACTGCAACCACCCCTCCATGGGTTTCTCAACAGGCCAACGCTGCCCCTCGCGTTGGTTGAAAGGACCCAACCCGGCCGCCCGGCTCCGCCCCGCCCCGAAGGACGCCGGGCTGAATCGAAACCTGGACAGAGACCCCATACAACCTCCTGCGCAAGATGAACGGAGCGCACTGGACTGAGCGCACTGGGACGGGCGCACTAGGCGGAATGCACTTGGATGTGGGCCAAGCGCACAGAAGCCAGCCGCGGCGAGCCGTTCACTCCTTTTCTCAAGGCTAGACCCATTTGCGGCCCCCCTGGGGGCTTTGCGAGAGTGGAAAGATTGCCGCAGAGACGATGCCCCAGACCCTGCGACTCAATCCGATGGGGCTGGTGCCCACCACCCCTGCCGGGGGACAGGACCCACGAGATGGAGATGGGTTCGGCAGCAGCGGCCGCAAAGGCTTCGGCGGATCGGGGCAGAGCCGCAGCGGCCGGCGCAAGGGTGTACGTAAACGCAGCCCGGCCCTGAGCAAGGCCGACTGGGGCCCCCTCGGCAAGCATCCCGACCGTGAGGCGATCGTGGCCCGGCAGCGCTTGCATCTCCCCCTGGCCGGCCGCATCAGGCCCGACGACGTCAACCGGGCCTGGAAGAGTGCGGCCGCCGAACACCACCCCGATCGCGGCGGCAGCCACGACACGATGCAGCGGGTCAATGGGGCCCGAGATCTGCTGCTGGGCCGCAGCAGCGACTGAGCCAGCAACACCCCCGCCAATGCCGCCAGAGTGAGGCTGAACTCCGGGGCGAGCCGCCATCGACAGCGCCGTACCCCTTGTGCTGGTGCATGGGTTGCTGGACAGCCCCCGGGTGTTCGACGGACTCAAGCGCGCCCTGGGCGATGGTCGGCACCCTCTGCTGATTCCCGATCTGCCGCTACGGCTGGGACTCACCCCGGTGCCGGAGGCTGCAGAACTGCTGGGGAGCCACATCGAAGCCGCCTTCGGGCTCGAGCAACCCGTGGATGTGCTGGGCTTTTCAATCGGGGGCGTGATCGCCCGCACCTGGATCCAGCTGCTGGGGGGCACCAGCGCACCCGGCGCTTCACCAGCGTGGGCAGCCCGCAGCAGGGCACCTTCACAGCCCAACCCTGGCCGGGACGCCTGCTGGCGGGCATTGCCGATCTGAAGTGGGGCAGCCCGCTGTTGGCGCAGCTCAACGGCAACCTCGACAACCTGGCGGGGATCGACTGCTGCAGCTTCTATTCGGCCATCGATCTGGCGGTGCTGCCGGGCTGGCGGGCGGTGCTGCCGGTTGGGCGCATCCAGATGCTGCCGGTGTGGGCCCATCCCCAGTTGCTGCGCTCTCCCCAGGCGATCGCGCCGCTGGCGCAGGAACTGTTGCGGCCGTGATGGAGCACACCTCACTCCTCATGGCGGCCATCACCAGCGCCCTGGGCTGGCTGCTGTGGAGCGTGGTCGTAGGCGCCATCGCCAATCGGCTGCCCTCCGAATGGCTGGCACGCGACCACTGGTTTTGGCGACGGCCCTGGCACGAACAAGCCCGCAGCTTCGAGGGCCGGCTGGCGATCCGCCGCTGGAAACCCTGGCTGCCGGATGCCGGCACGGCCCTGCCGAGCGGTGTCGCCAAAGCCAGCCTGGTGGGGCGCGATCAACGCAACCTGGAGCGGCTGCTGCTGGAAACCAAGCGGGCCGAGTGGGTGCACCTGGTGTTGTGGTTGTTCTGGCTGGTCACGCCCCTATGGCTGCCGCCGGCGGGGGTGCTGATCAACCTGGCTTTCGCCACCCTGTTCAATCTGCCCTGCCTGTGGGTGCAGCGCTACAACCGCCTGCGGCTGCAGCAGCTGCTGACCCGCCCCTGATCTGGGCCACTGATCAAGGCCACTGATCAGGGGCCCAGATCAGTGGCCGCGCAGAACAACTCCACCACCAGCCCCTCATCCTCGCTGTGCTGCGCAACGTGCAGCCGGTGGGGGCCCGCTTCGAGCCAGAAGTGGCTTGTGGCTTCATCGAAATAGGCCAAACGCCGCAGCGGAATCGGGAGGCAGAGCCGCTGGGAGCCACCGGGCTCGAGGGCCAGCCGGCCAAAGCCCACCAGGGTGCGCCTGGGGCGCTCCAGCGCCAGGCCAGGCGGCTCGACATACACCTGCACCACCACCTCGCTGGCCAGCGCACCGGTGTTGGACACCAGCACGGCAACCTGCAGCGGGCCCCCATCCGCCAGCTTGGCCACCGCATCCCTGAGCTGAAATGTGGCGTAGGAGAGGCCGAAGCCAAAGGGGAAGGCGGCGGGATGGCCGTCCCGTTGCAGGCGGCGGTAGCCATGCCAGAGGTCGTAGCGCACCTGCCGGGCACGGGGCTCAAAAGCGGGCCAGTGGTCGGCATGGGTGGGAATGGCAAAGGGCAGCCGGCCGGAGGGCGACACCCGGCCGAACACCACATCAGCGAGGGCCTGCCCGCCCCGCTCGCCCGGATACCAGAGCAGCAAGATCGCCGGCACCGCCTGGCGCCAGGCCTCCATCAGGATCGCGCCACCGCCCATCAGCACCACCACCGTGCGGGGGTTCGCCGCCACCACGGCCTGGATCAGGGCCACCTGCTCGGCGGGCAGCGCAAGATCGGTGCGATCGCCGGCCGCGAAGTCGCCCCCCTGGCGGGCCGAGCCGTAGCTGGTGATCGCCGCAATCGCGCGGGCCACCGGCGGCCACCAGCGTTGCAGCAACGGGTGGGGTGGGGGCATCTGGCGCAGGATCGGCGCAATGTCGCCGGGGTGGATGTGCTCGCCCTCCAGGCGCCAGTCAAGGCCGAGCACCAGCAGCGCCGCGTCACAGTCGGCGGCCAGGGCCACGGCCTCCTGGAGGCCCTCACCGCTGGCGTGGCGCACGGAGCCGGGTGCAGCGGCGGCCTGCAGCCCCTGCAGAGGCGTCACCACCACCCCCGGCTCAGGCCGGGTGTCGGAGGAGCCGCGATCGCCCAGGTTGGCCACGGCGGCCAACGGGCCGATCACCGCCAGCGACCGACCCGGATCCAGCGGGAGCAGGGCCGGGTCGTTTTTGAGCAGCACCATCGCCTTGGTGGCCGCCTCCAGGGCCAGCGCTCGATGCTCCGCGCAGCCCCGCAGGCTGGCGGGGTAGGTACCTGGTGGCACGGCGAGCTGCACCCGCAGCAGACGCAGCACGGCGTCATCGAGCCGATCGAGCGGCAGCTGGCCATCGGCCAGGGCCGCCTCGAGGCAACCCGCAAAGATCATCCGGAAGGGCATCTCCAGGTCCTGGCCCGCCAGCAGCGCCGCCAGCCCATCCCGCACCCCGAAGATGAAGTCGGTCACCACGAAACCGCGAAACCCCCAGCGGCGCTTGAGGATCGCCGTGAGCAGCTGCGGGTGCTGACCGCACCACATGCCGTTCACCTGGTTGTAGGCGCTCATCACCGATCCCGCCCCGGCCTCGACGCAGTCGCGGAAATGGGGCAGGTAGAGCTCATGCAGCACCCGCTCACTCACCTGCACATCCACCAGGAAGCGGGAGCTGTCGATCGAGTTGAGGGCGAAATGCTTGACGCAGGCCACCGCATGGCGCTGGATGCCGCGGGTCATCGCCGCGCCAAGGGCGCCGAGCCGCACCGGGTCTTCGCCGTAGGTCTCCTGGGCCCGGCCCCAGCCGGGGTGGCGCAGCAGGTTGACGCACACCGCCGCCAGCCAGTTGGCGCCAAAAGCACGAGCCTCCCGCGCCATAGCGGCGCCGATCCGCTCCTCGAGGTCGACGTCCCAGCAGGCGCCGCGGGCGATAGGAGGCGGGAAGGTGGTGGCTCCGCCCTTGAGCACCACCCCCCGGGGGCCATCAACAAACTGCAGCCCTGTCAGCCCCAGCCGGGGGACGGCCCCCGCCGGCCAGGGATGCACGTGGGAGGCATCGCGGCTGGCGATATCAACCATGCCTGGCCAGAAGTCGGTGTCCCCTTCCAGCAGAGCCAGCTTCTCGGCGCTGCTGAGCTGGGCCAACAGATCCCAGGCCCGGCGCTCGATCGCTTCCGCTCCCCCCTCTGGCGACGCCGGCACAGGATCCCTCCCTGGCTGCCCTGACGCTAGGAACGCTGGCCGGCCCCAGCTGACACAGCACGTCCCCAACACAACAACGCCCGGAGCGTGGGCCCCGGGCGCATGTCTGCTCAGCCGTGGTGCCGACCCTCGGGGGTGCGGGCGCAGCTGCGCGAGGTTTTTTGCTTGGAATTCAGATCAGTCGATCTGAGAATCTTCAGTTGTGGTCGGAGCTGCCGGCGCTGGCACCTGGGGCCAGGTGACTAGTGGGACGTCCCGTTTGCATCCGGGGCACCTGAGACCGGGCCATGGGGCCTGGCCGTTGGCGGTGCAGTGGAGGCGTCAAGCCGAAGGACGTCAGAGATCCGTCGAGAGTGTTGGAGCAGGGGCCGGATCGTCAGCGCGCTCCTGATGACTGCTCAGGGGGGGTGTCTTCCATCTGTGGAGCCTCCGAATCCCGATGCACACACCTTCGCGCCATCAGCAGCCCCTGACAACCCCGGGACGCATGGCAGCAACGGCTCTTCACCAATGAAGATCCAACTTCATGAAGCGGCCCGCTGTACCGATGGGGGCATGCGTCACCGCCAAGCCTGAAGCCATTCAGCCGCCGTGTGGGCGACCGTCAGACCGGCCAGAACCGCCATGTATGAGATGGGTCGCCTGAGATTCGAACTCAGGACCAATCGGTTAAAAGCCGAGTGCTCTACCGCTGAGCTAGCGACCCGCGCCCGTTGGGCACCTATGGAACGTATCACCCAGCGGCAACCTCCTCCAAGGGGCAGGGATCAGCCGGGAGAATGCCCGAACGTGCTGGTACGACGGATGAGCAGCGATCCCTGGTGCACCAGTTGGCCTGAGCCCCGCATCGATCCCGGGGCCTGGGTGGCCGACTCCGCCGTGGTGATCGGCGATGTGCAGCTCGCGGCCGGCGCCAGCCTCTGGCCCACCGCCGTGGCCCGCGGTGATGTCTGCCCGATCGTGGTGGGCGAGGGCAGCAACGTGCAGGACGGCGCAGTGCTGCACGGCGATCCAGGCCAGCCGGTGACCATCGGCGCCGATGTCACCATCGGCCACCGGGCGGTGGTGCACGGCGCCACCCTCGAAGACGGCTGCCTGATCGGCATCGGCGCCATCGTGCTGAACGGGGTGACCGTGGGAGCAGGAGCGCTGGTGGCCGCGGGCTCGGTGGTGACCCGCGATGTGCCCGCCGGAGCGCTGGTGATGGGGGCGCCGGCCCAGCCGAAACGGGACCTCAGCCCCGAAGCCCAGGCGGAGCAACGCCAGCACGCCCGCCGTTACCAGCAGCTGGCTGAGGCCCATGCCCGGGCCGCACGGGGAAACGGATGACGACAAATCCAGGGCCTGGCGAACCGCAGACAGGGCGAACTCCTTAAGATCGCGTGATCTTGTTCTCTGCCTTCCATGGACGCACGGTTGGTGCTGGTTGCCGCTCCCATCCTTCTGGCCGCTAGCTGGGCCGTGTTCCACATCGGCCGCGCCGCCGTGGGTCAACTGCAGCTGATGCTCAAGCGAGCCCGCGCCTGACCCTGTTCCCCCTGAGGCGATCTGCAAGCCCATGGTGTTAGTGGTCGGTGCCGGCCTCGCCGGCACTGAAGCTGCTTGGCAGATCGCCTCCGCCGGCATCCCGGTGCGGCTGGTTGAGATGCGTCCGGTGCGGCGCTCCCCCGCCCACCACAGCGCTGAATTCGCCGAGCTGGTGTGCAGCAACAGCTTTGGCGCCCTGAGCAGCGACCGTGCTGCAGGGCTTCTGCAGGAAGAGCTGCGGCGCCTCGGCTCCCTGGTGATCCGCACGGCCGACTCCCACGCCGTACCCGCTGGCGGCGCCCTGGCGGTAGACCGGGGCCGCTACAGCGCTGCCCTCACCACCGCCCTCGAGCAACACCCTCTGGTGACGGTGGAGCGACGCGAGCACACCGAGCTGCCGGGGCCCGATGAGATCGCCGTGCTGGCCACCGGGCCGCTCACCAGTGAGCCCCTGGCCAAGCAGCTGCGGGCCTTCACCGGCCGTGCCGACTGCCACTTCTTTGATGCGGCCAGTCCGATCGTGGAAGGGGAGAGCATCGACCTTTCGGTGGCCTTTCGCGCCTCCCGCTACGACAAGGGTGACGCCGACTACATCAACTGCCCGATGACGAAAGAGCAGTTTCTCGCCTTCCGCGAGGCGCTGCTGGCGGCCGAGCAGGCCGAACTCAAGGATTTCGAGCAGGAGAGCGCCCATTTCTTCGAGGGCTGCCTGCCGATCGAGGAGCTGGCCCGCCGCGGCGAAGACACGATGCGCTACGGCCCGCTCAAGCCAATCGGCCTGTGGGATCCCCGCTGGGGCGACGTGAACGACCGCGATGTGCGCCGCGCCAAGCGCGCCTACGCGGTGGTGCAGCTGCGCCAGGAAGACAAAGACGGCCGCCTCTGGAACCTGGTGGGCTTCCAAACCAACCTCAAGTGGGGCGAGCAGAAGCGGGTGCTGCGGCTGATCCCCGGCCTGGAAAACGCCGAATTCGTGCGCTTCGGCGTGATGCACCGCAACACCTTCCTGGAATCGCCCCAGCTGCTCGATGCCACCCTGCAGTTCCGCAGCCGGCCAACGCTGCTGGCAGCAGGCCAAATCACCGGCACCGAGGGCTATGCGGCGGCCGTGGCCGGCGGCTGGCTGGCGGGCACCAACGCCGCCCGGCTCGCTCAGGGCCAAGAACCCATCAGCCTGCCGCCCTCCACGATGATCGGCGCCCTCACCCACTTCATCGCCGAGGCCCCCTGCGGCGGCAAAGGCAAACGGGGCGGCTTCCAGCCAATGCCGCCCAATTTTGGCTTGCTGCCGGACCTGCCCACCCGTATCCAGGGCAAGCGGGAGCGCTATTGCGCTTACCGCGATCGGGCGCTGGCGGATCTGGCCCCCTTCGTAGGGTCAGCCGCACCTGCCGCTGCCCTCCGGTGACCACCACCCCCGCCCCCACCTGGGATGTGATCGTGATCGGCTCGGGCATCGGCGGCCTGGTCACCGCCTCCCAGCTGGCCGCCAAGGGCGCCAAGGTGCTAGTGCTGGAGCGCTACCTGATTCCCGGGGGTTCGGGGGGCAGCTTCAAGCGCGAGGGCTACACCTTTGATGTGGGCGCCTCGATGATCTTCGGCTTCGGCGAGAAGGGTCACACCAACCTGCTCACCCGGGCGTTGGCCGATGTGGGCCAGCACTGCGACACGGCGCCCGATCCGGCCCAGCTCGAATACCACCTGCCCGGCGGCCTCAATGTGGCCGTCAACCGCGATTACGAGCACTTCCTCGCCGATCTCACCGCCCGCTTCCCCCACGAGGCCACGGGCATCCGCGCCTTCTACGACACCTGCTGGCAGGTGTTCAACTGCCTCGATGCGATGCCGCTGCTGTCGCTCGAGGATCCGGCCTACCTGGCCAAGGTGTTTTTCCGGGCGCCGCTCGCTTGTCTGGGCCTAGCCCGCTGGCTGCCGGTGAATGTGGGCGATGTGGCCCGCGCCCACATCAAGGATCCGGCCCTGCTCAAGTTCATCGACATGGAATGTTTCTGCTGGAGCGTGATGCCGGCGGATCTCACGCCGATGATCAACGCGGGGATGGTGTTCTCCGATCGCCATGCCGGCGGCATCAACTACCCCAAGGGCGGCGTTGGGGTGATCGCCGAGAAGCTGGTGGCGGGGCTGGAGAGCCACGGTGGCGCGATTCGCTACGGCGCGCGCGTCACCGAGGTGCTGATCGAGAACGGCGCGGCCGTGGGCGTGAAGCTGGCCAGCGGTGAGGCCTTGCGCGCCCGCCGGGTGGTGAGCAACGCCACCCGCTGGGACACCTTTGCTGGAGAGGGCGGCAGCGAGGGCAGCGTGGCGCGGCCGCTGGTGGATGCGGCCCACACCCCCAAGAGCGAAGCCACCTGGCGGCGCCGCTACAAGCCCTCGCCCTCGTTTCTGTCGCTGCACCTGGGCATTGACGCGGCCGTGGTGCCCGAAGGCTTCCACTGCCACCACCTGCTGCTGGAAAACTGGGCCCAGATGGAGGCCGAGCAGGGGGTGGTGTTCGTGTCGATGCCGACCCTGCTGGATCCCTCCCTGGCCCCAGCAGGCCGCCACATCCTGCACAGCTTCACCCCCAGCTCCATGGAGCACTGGCAGGGGCTCTCCCCCTCTGCATACCGCGCCAAGAAGGAGGATGACGCGGCGCGGCTCATCACCCGCCTCGAGGCGATCCTGCCGGGCCTGAAGGGCGCCATCCGCCACCAAGAGGTGGGCACCCCCCGCTCCCACCGCCGCTTCCTCGGCCGCATGGGCGGCAGCTACGGCCCGATTCCGGCGCTGCGCCTGCCCGGCCTGCTGCCGATGCCCTTCAACCGCACCGGCCTCCAGGGCCTCTACTGCGTGGGTGATTCCTGCTTCCCCGGCCAGGGGCTGAATGCGGTGGCCTTCAGCGGCTTCGCCTGCGCCCACCGCATCGGCGCCGATCTGGGGCTTAATCCTTGGGCGCTGCCGGCCTGATCGATGCCGGATCACCGCCCCACAATCCCCCGAGTCGCTTCATAACCTTGTTGAGCGGTCCTTTCCCTGCTTCATGCCCAACTCCCCCACCCCCAGCTCGGCAGACCTTGCCCGCTACCTAGAGCAGCGGGGTGAGCTCGGCAAGCCCTGGATGCTGCAGCTGCTGCGGCTCACCAAGCTGAAGGAGGCCAAGGACACGATGGATCCCGACGCCTACCTGGCCAGCCTGCAGGAAGCCCACGCAGACCTGATGCGGCTGGGTGAGTTCTGGAAGGGCCGGGAGCAGGAGGTGTTCAGCGGTCGCTATCAGCCCTCGGCGTTGATCGAACCCCTGCCCGGCTCCCCCGAAGACCGATGAGCAGCGGCGGCCCAGCCGGCGCCAGCGACCGCTACCCGATGGCGCCGCTGATCCGCTTCACCCTGATCGCGCTCTACCTCGCCCTCGTGGCGCCCCTGCCCTGGCTGGCACCCCCGGAGCTGAAACTGGCCCTCTGGCTGGCCCTGCCCCTCGGGCTCGCCCTCGTGCTGGCCGCCACCAGTGAAGCGGTGGAACTCAACGCCGAGGGGATTCACGTCGGCCATCCCGGCTGGTGCCGCTGGCTGCTGCGGCGCGGCTGGAGCCTGCCCTGGGACTCGATCCGCGGGCTCACACCTGTGGCCACCAGCCAAGGGGGCCGGGTGTTTTATGTGCGGAGCGAAAACGGATCGGCCTTCCTGCTACCGCAGCGGGTTGCCGCCTTCGAGGAATTTCTGGGCCGCTTCGGCCAGGAGACGGGCCTTGACACCAGCGCCATCGGCCGGATCAGCCCGCCCTGGACTTACCAGCTGCTGGCCGGGCTCAGCGGAGCCATGGTGCTGGGAGAGCTCGCCTGGGGCCTGGCCCAGCGCTGATCAGGGACGCTGAGCAGCCGAGACGCTGAGCAGCCGATCAGACCATGCTGTTGAGCGCCTGGCGGGCCGGCTCTTCTTCGGCAGCAGGCTCGGGCAGGGTTTCAAGACTGAAGCGGTATCCCTGCTGGCGCATCGTTTCGATGCCGCCGCCCTCACCCAAGCCGGCCTGCTCAAGCTTGCGGCGCAGGGTGAGCACCTGGGTGTCCACCGAACGGGGCCCACCGCTGAACGGCGGCCAGGCCATCCGCAACAGCTCCTGGCGACTGCGCACCACCCCCGGCGGCATCAACAGGGCGCAGAGCAAGGCAAATTCCCGGGGGCTCAGCTCCACCGGCTGGTCGCGCAGGGTCACCTGGCGCAACAACACATGCACCTCCAGTGGCCCAACGCAGACCCGCTCCTGCAAACCGGTGCCGCTGCGGCGCAGCAGGGTGCGGCAGCGGGCCGCCAACTCCTCAAGGCCAAAGGGCTTGCGCAACACATCGTCGGCGCCGGCATCGAGCAGGGTCACCACCGGCTCGGAGCCAGTGCGGGCGGTGAGCACCATCACCGGGCAGCGCAGCTGGGCCGCCAAGCGCAGGGCCGAGCTCTCATCCAACAGTTCGGCGCTGATCAGCAGATCGGGTGATTGGTCCTGGCACACCTCCAGGGCTTCGCGGGCGGTGGCCACTGCCGCCGCCAGGAGGCCATCCTGCCGCAGCCGTTGCGCGAGCACCGTGCGAAGGGTGGCGTGCGGATCCACCACCAGCACCCGATGGGGCTGCGTTCCAGACTGGGGAACCTGAGGGCTGGCTGGCTGGCTCGTTGACAGGCTGGATGACGGTGGCGAAGGGGTTGCGCTGATGGGGTGTCTGTTGTTAACGGCCCTAAGGCTAACCGTGCCGGCCAGTCGAGCCGCGTATCAGGCGATGCGGTTGTCCTTCCGATCGCACCCCCTGGCCCCGAGGGCCAGAATGGCTGAAGGGTTGATGACCCCATGACCGCGCTCCAGAACCCCGAAGCCATCCGCCACTTCCAGTCGCTGTGCGATGCCTGCCAGGAACTGGCCCATCGTTTCCACAGTCCGGCGGAACTGCGTCTCTACGCCGATGGCTACCTGCACGCCCTGCGGCGCACCGCCGTACTGGATTCCCTCACCCAGCGACGGCTCGACGAACTGATCGACCGCTGGATCCAGGATCCATCCAGCTTCGTTGGGCCGGATGGCGATCCCCGCAGCCTCTACGAATCGGGCCGCTACTGACCAACAGCAGCGACCCGAGCTCCGACACCGCTCAACTGGCGAGGGCGATCTCGAGCTTTTCGCGCAACTCACCCGAGTTGTACATCTCGATCAGGATGTCGGAGCCACCGATGAATTCCCCTTTGACATACACCTGGGGAATGGTGGGCCACTCGGAAAACTCCTTGATGCCCTGACGGATGTCCCCGTCGGAGAGCACGTCGAAGGTTTCAAACGGCACACCCGCCGCGTGCAGGATCTGCACGACGTTGTTGGAGAAGCCGCACTGGGGCATCAACTTATTGCCCTTCATAAACACGAAAACAGGACTGCTGGCCAGCAGCTCCTCGATGCGTTGGCGGGTGGTGGCGTCCATGGACTCAGGCGGGAGTGGAGGTTTGCAGGGCCAGGGCGTGGATCGCTTCGCTGGCCAATTCCTGGCGCAGGGCGCCGTAGACGAGTTGGTGCTGCTTCACCCGGGTGAGGCCGTTGAATGCCGAGGACACAACCGTCACTTGGAGGTGGTCACCACCACCGGTCAGGTCCTCCACGTCCACGCAGGCGTCGGGAAGGGCCTGGGTGATGGCGGCCTTCACCTGATCGGGATGCACCATCGAGGCGGTGTTGCAGCGAACGACCGGAAATCTAAAGGCCTCAGTTGCCCGGTGTCGCCGCGGCCCCGGCGGTGTAGGGAGTGGCGGCAAAGCCGATTTCCACCAGGCTTTGATAGGCCTTACGGCCCTCCGGATTGGCCGGGGTCATCACCTTCACCACTTCCACCAGCAGCGGCACAGCCACTTCGGGCTGGTTCTGGCGGCGGAACACAGCCGCCAGGCGCAGGTTGGCCTGGGCCATGGTTTCCAGGGCCTCGCGGCCCTTCTGATCCATCTCCCGGGGTATGCGGGCGTCCAGGCCCCGGAAGGAGCCACTCAGGTCGCGGTAGAAGCCCAGCAGACGGCGGCAGGCGTCGCGGGCCTGGTCGTAGAGCTTGCGAGCCTCGGCCAGGTTGCCGCTGGCGGCAGCGGCATCACCCCGGGCCAGCAGGGTGCGCACCGCCTCCAGATTGAACGGACTGCCCGATGACTCCAGGGCCTTCTGGGGCTCCTGCTGGGCCTGCACCCCCACCGGCACCAGGGGGGCGGCCAGGGCCATGACAGCCAGAACGGAACCGCAGATCAGGCGGGACGGCCTACGCACAACCAGTCAACACAGACCAGAAAACTCTAGGGCGCGAGACCAACTCGCCCCCGCGCCTGGGCTTCGGCCTGCTGCAGCGCAGCGGTGAGGTGATCGGTGAAGGCGATCGCCGCCTCCCGTCCCTGACCCTCCAGGGTGAGCGGTGGGCCGAAGCAGAGCGCCGCCCGGTCGCGCCAACGGGGCAGGCTGTGGCTGTAGGCAATGCCCACAGGCACCACCGGCACCACCACCCCCTGGCCCGCCGCCAGCAGGGCCAGGCGGGCCAGGCCCTGGTGCAGGCGCAGGGGCGAGGGTTCCCGTTGGATACGGCCCTCGGGAAACACCACCAGCTGCTGCCCGCCGGCAAGCAGGTCGACGGCGTAGCGAAGGCTGGCCATAGAGGGACGGGTCTGGTTCACCGGAAAGCAGCCCAGACGATGCAAGAACCAGCCCTGCAGGCCGCGCATCTCATCCACGGTGACCATGAAGCGGCAATCCCGGCCGGTGACGCGGCGGCCGGCGGCATGGGGCAGCAAGAAGGCATCCCAGCGGGCCCGATGGGTGGGAGCCAGCAGCACGGGCCCGGAGGTCGGCAGATGCTCCCGGCCCAGCACCTGAATGCCGCGAAAAAACAGGCCCAGGGCGATGTCCTGGCTGGCCACCATGGCCAGCGGCGACAGCCAGGGGCTGATGCCGTTGCAGAGCCCCCGTTCCCGCACCTGGTGGAGAGAAACAGAAGGGGCCGATTGCGCCGCCAACAACCACGTCAAGGAGGGAACTTTGACGCTAAGGGCAGCGGTTGCCACCCCGGCTTAGCTGCGGGCAGTTAGGCCGGCGTCCAGGGACCACCGGCCGTGGGCCCTCCATAGGATTTCGGCGCAGTCTTCCCGCTTACCCAATCCCTCAGCCATGGCCAGCCTCGGCGTCAACATCGACCACATCGCCAATGTGCGCCAGGCCCGCCGCACGGTGGAGCCCGACCCGGTGACCTATGCCCTGCTGGCCGAGCTCGGCGGCGCCGATGGCATCACCGTGCACCTGCGCGAAGACCGCCGCCACATCCAGGACCGCGACGTGGAGCTGCTGCGCCAGACCGTGCGCAGCCGCCTCAACCTGGAGATGGCCGCCACAGCAGAGATGGAGGCGATCGCCCTGCGGATCAAGCCCGACATGGTGACCCTGGTGCCGGAGAAGCGCCAGGAGGTGACCACCGAGGGCGGTCTGGATGTGGCCGGCCAGCAGGCGGCCCTCACCGAGCTGATAGGCCGGCTACAGGGATCCGGCATCGGCGTGAGTCTGTTTGTGGATGCCGACACCGCCCAGCTCGAGGCCTGCCGCGCCACCGGCGCCCGCTGGGTGGAACTGCACACCGGCACCTACGCCGAAGCCAGTTGGGACACCCAGCCGCGCGAGCTGGCCCGGCTGAGCGAGGGCAGCTTCATCGCCCGCAGCCTGGGTCTGCGCGTCAACGCCGGCCACGGCCTCACGTATCAGAACGTGGAGCCGGTGGCAGCGATCGAGGGGATGGAGGAGCTGAACATCGGCCACACGATCGTGGCCCGGGCCCTGGCGGTGGGATTGGAGGCGGCGGTGCGGCAGATGAAGGCGTTGATTCAGAATCCGCGCCGCGACCCCCTGTTCGGCAGCCGCCAGCCATGACCACCCACCACTTCATCGCCGCCAGCGAAGCGTTCCTCACCGTCGAGGAGCCGCTCGAGGAGGTGCTGCGGGAGCGGGTGCGCCATTACGGCGAGCAGGGCAAGGCCATTGATTTCTGGCTGGTGAAACGGCCGGCTTTCCTGGAGGCCCCTGAACTGGAACCGATTGCCAGCGCCATCCCGCGGCCGGCAGCGGCGGTGGTGTCCACCGATGAGAAATTCATCACCTTCCTCAAGCTGCGGCTCGAATTTGTGGCCACCGGTCGCTTTGAAGCCCCCAGCGCCTCAATCCCCGACGCCCTGGCCAGCGCGGCCTAAAAGAGCCCCAGGAAGCGTTTGCGCGGCGCGTCATCGGTGGCCCCTCGACCGCCGTCCTGCTGGTAGCGGGGTTTGTCGTCGCCAATGGTGAGCAGGGCTTCCTTGTTCTTCCACCACACCCAGTCGCGGATTGGCGGGGTGTTGGCCAGTTGCTGGCGGGTGAGGCCCAGGCCGAGCTTGGCGGAGGCATCGAGCAACACATCGAGCATCTCCTCGCCGTTGCTGCACCGTGCCAGGGCTTCGTTGGTGCGCTTGGCCCCGTTCAGGGCCTTGACCAGGGCATTCACCCGCTGCCCCACCGATAAGGACGCTGGGTTCATCGGCTGGACACCTCGCTGGAGCGACCGTACCAGCGTTGATCGGTAGGTGGCCGGTGGGTGGCCGGTTGGGGGGGCTGACAAGAAGCGGGTGGGGAGGCAAGACTGGGCATAACGCGATGGACCGATGACGTCCCCCTCACGGACCTGCCACCACTGGGTGATCGGGGACGTCCATGGCTGTGCTGACTCCCTGGAACGGTTGGTGGCCGAGCTGCCGGCCCGCGACCGGCTGGTGCTGTGCGGCGATGTGATCAACCGCGGCCCCCAGATCCGCCGCACCATGGAGCTGGCCTGGGGGCTGGTGGACTCCGGCCGGGCCGTGTGGCTCAAGGGCAACCATGAGGCCGATCTGGTGGAAGCCCTGCGTCAGGGCAACTGGATGGCCCACCGGGCCCTGGCCGGCTGCGACACCTATCGCCAGCTCGGCGATCGCCACACCCGCCTCTGGCAGGAACGCCTGGAGCAGCTCCCCTGCAGCTACGGCGGCCCTGGCTGGGTGGCCACCCACGCCGGCTTCGATCCCACCACCTGGGAGCCGGATCTGAGCATCCGCATGCCCTTCTGGCAGTCCTATGACGGCCGCTTCGGCGAGGTGGTGATCGGCCACACCCCCGGCCCCCAGGTGCGGCGCCTCGGGCAGATCGTGATGGTCGACACCGGCGCCTGCTACGGCGGCGAACTCTCCGCCTACTGCCCCGAAACCGGCGCCATCCATGCCGTGCCAGGCCTGCGCGACCGCAGGCTCACCCCCTTCAGCAAGCAGCTGGCGGGCTGTCTGCCCTGATGCCCCCCCGCTGAGCCCAATCCTTGCTCACCGTTTTCCGGGGCAACCGGGCTGAACACCTGGCCGAACTGCTGGCTGCCCAGCTGCGGCTGAACCCGCCGGACCCCTTCGCGGCGGTGCAGGTGGTGGTCAACACCTGGCCCACCAGCCGCTGGCTGGGCGAACAGCTGGCCGTGCACCTGGGGGGGATCGCCGCCAACATCCGCTACCCGTTTCCGGGCAGCCAGCTGCGCCAGATCGTCAATGCCGTGCTGGGCGATGCCCCCGGCGACGAGGATCCCTGGCGCGCCAACCAACTGGTGTGGCCCGTGTTGGAGCTGCTGCCCGAGTTGCTCGAGCAGCCCGAGGCCGAGGCCCTGCGCCACTGGTGGAGCCGCCGCCAGGGCAGCGGCCGGCAACTGGACCTGGCCCAGTGGCAGCTGGGCCGCAGCATCGCCGATGCCCTCGACGACGCAGCCCTCTATCGGCCCGACCTGCTGGCGGCCTGGTGGCACGGGACAGAGCCGACGCCCCTGCCCCCCGAGCAGGCCTGGCAACGGCGACTGGTGACGTTGTTGCGCGAGCGACTGGAGGTGAAGCCCTTTGGCCTGCGGGTGCGCGACGCCATCGCCCAACTGCAGCAGGGACCACCACCAGCGGGGAGCCTGCCCGCCCCCCTGCGCCTGTTTGGGCTCAGCAGCCTGGCGCCGATCCAGGTGGAGCTGCTCCAGGCCCTGGGCCTGCACACCCAGGTGGACCTGTATCTGCTCACCCCCTGCCGCGATCTGTGGCAGCGCTGCACCAGCCGCCGTCAGGTGCTCAGCGACGCCATCGCCCTGCGCCAGCCCCTCGATGGCGACTGGCTGCTGCAGGCCTCGGGACTGGAAGCCCGCTTCGGCCGGCTGGGCGGCGAATTCCAGCAGTTGCTTGAGGGCAGCGGCGAGAGCCACCAGGGCCAGTGGGCGGAAAAGGACCTGTTTTTCGCGCCCGCCGCGGCCCATGGCGGCCCGGGGCCGGCGCCCCTGCTGCATCAGCTGCAGCAACAACTGGCGGATCCGGCTGAACAACCCCGGCTGCAGCGGGCCACGGGAGATCGCTCCCTGGAGTTCCATCGCTGTCCCGGCCCCCTGCGCCAGGTGCAGATCGTGCGCGACCGGATCCTGCAACTGCTCGCTGCCGACGCCACGCTCCAACCCCGGGATGTGCTGGTGATGACCCCCCAGGTGGATGGCCTGGCGCCGCTGGTGGCGGCTGTATTTGGCGACAGCGAGGCCACCGGGGTGGACCTGCCGTGGCGACTCACCGACCGCAGCCAGCAGAGCGAGGCGAGCCTCAGCCGCAGCCTGCTGGAGCTGCTGGCGCTGGCGGGAGAGCGGTTCACCGCCTCGGCGCTGGAAACCCTGCTGGAGAGTCCGGCGCTGCAGGAGCACTTCCAGCTCAGCGGCGCCGAGATGGCGGCCCTGCATCCACTGCTGCAGCGCTGCGGCTTCCGCTGGGGCCTCGATGCCGAAGAGCGCGGCGGGCTGGCCAGCGGCAGCCTGGCCTGGGCCATCGACCGGTTGCTGCTGGGGCTGGTGTTGCCCGAGGAGCCCGGCCTGGCCCCAGCCGACACCGCCCCCCTGGCCTGCGGGGAGGGGCTGGAGCTGCTTGGCCGCTGGCTGCACCTGCTCACCCGGCTGCGCCACTGGCTGGGGGAACTGCGGCGGCCAAGGCGCTGCGAGGCCTGGAGCGGCTGCCTGCGGGCCCTGCTGGCGGATCTGTTCGGCGAGGGCGGCAACCAGGCCTGGGAGCTGCCCCTGGTGCTGGCCGCCATCGACGCCTGGCAGCAGGCTGCCGCCGGCTGCGCGCTGGAGCTCGCCGCACCGGTGGTGGCGGCCGTGCTCGATGAACGGCTGGCGGCCGATTCAGGCCGCTTCGGCCACCGCAGCGGCGCCCTCACCATCAGCGCCCTGGAGCCGATGCGGGCCATTCCCCACCGGGTGGTGGTGTTGATGGGGCTGGATGCGGGCGCCTACCCGCGCCAACGGCAGCGGCCCGGCTTCCACCTGCTCGAGCAGCAGCGGCAGCTGGGCGACCCCAACCCGGCCGACCAGGACCGCTACGTGCTGCTGGAGGCCCTGCTCTCGGCCCGCGATCATCTGCTGGTGACCTGGAGCAGCCGCGACCCGCGCAAGGGGGAGGAGTTGCCGCCGGCCACACCCGTGCGCCAGTGGCTCGAATGGCTGCAGGGGCAACTGCCCTGCCAGGGCCAGGGGCTGGTGGTGGAGCACCCCGCCAATCCCCTCGACCGGGCCAATTTCCAGCCCATCGGCGAGCGGCCGCCCGGCAGCTGCGACCGGCGCCTGCTGGAGGCCCGCCAACTGCTCGATCAACGACGTGATCAACAGCTCGATCAACCGGGGGGCGGCGCGCTGGAGGCGCCCTGCCCCCTCGCCGCCAGCACTGCTCCCAACGCGACAGCCCCCAGCGTCGCGGGCGACGCACCCAACCAGGAGGTTGACGCCTACAGCGACCTGCGCGACTGGCTGCAGGCCCCCCAGGCCAGCTGGCTGGGGGGCCTGGGGCTGCGGCCGCGGGAATGGGCCGACAGGCTCGACGATCTCGAGCCCCTCAGCCTCGATGAACGCCATCGGGCGGCACTGCTGCGCCAGGCCCTCGACCAACCAGCAGGCGCGCCCCTGGAGGAGCCGGGCAGCTGGTTGGAGCGCCACCGGGGACAGGGCCTGCTGCCGCCCCTGGCGGCCGGGGAGCTGGAAGCCCGCGGCCTCAGCCAGCGCTGGCAGAGCCTGCAGGAGAGCCTCGCGGCCCTGGGGCCTGAGCGCCGCCTGCTGGCCACCTGGCAGACCTGGCAGCAGGAGTTGCTGTGGCGGGGCTCCTCGCTGCTGCTGCTGCACACGGCCCGGGCCCGCTACCGCCAGCGGCTGGAGCTGTGGCTGGCCCTGCTGCTGGCCTCAGCCGCCGACCAGGCCCCGGCTGACGGGGTTCTGGTGGCCCGCAGTGACCAGGAGTTCAGCGTGGCCCTGCGCCTGACGGCCCCGGATCGCGACACCGCCCGAGCGGAGCTGGAGCGCCTGGCGGAGCTGCGCGAGCAGTGGCGCCAGAGCTGCTGGCCGGTGCCCCCCGAAACGGGCTGGATGCTGCTGGAGAAGGGGGAAGGGCGGGCAATCGACACCTGGGAGGGCAATGCGCTGGTGCCCGGCGAACGCCAGGAGCCCGAGCAGACACTCTGCTTCGGCGCCGACCTCAGCGGCAGCGCCCTGCTGGCCAGCGGCCTGGTGGCCGAGCAGGCGGCGGTGTTGCTGGGCCCGCTGCGGGAGCGGCTGGCATGACGCACACCCCCAAGCGCGAGCAGCCCTTTGAGGCCAATGGGTTTCCCCTGGAGCCGGGCATCCGGCTGCTGGAAGCCAGCGCCGGCACCGGCAAAACCTTTGCTCTGGCCCAGCTGGTGCTGCGCTACGTGGGCGAAGCAGAGCTGGGCCTGCGCCAGCTGCTGGTGGTGACCTTCACCGAAGCCGCCGCCGCCGAGTTGCGCGATCGCATCGGCCAGCGGCTGCAGCTGGCCCTCTCTGGCCTGGAGGATCCGGCCTGGGAAGCACCCGATCCCACCCTCGCGGCCTGGCTGGAGCGGCAGCGGCCCCGGGCCGACAGCCTGCGGGCCCGGCTGCTGCTGGCCCTCGAGGAGCTCGACGCCGCCGATATCACCACCATCCACGGCTTCTGCCGCCGCACCCTCCAGCGCCAGGCCCTGGAGGCCGGGCTACCCCCGGAGCTGCAACTCGAAGACGACCAGAACACCCTGGTGCGGCAGGTGGCCCACGACTACTGGCAGCGGCAGGTGCTGCCCCTGGACAGCCACCTGCTGGCGGGATTGCAGCAGCGGGTCCAAGGCCCCGAGCTGCTGGAGCAACTGCTGCGCCAGCTCGATGGCGATCCGGCCCTGCAACTCGACCCCCTGCCGCCCCAGCTGCAGGCCGATGCGCCCCTGGCCCCCCAGCTGACGGCCCTCTGGGCGGAAGCCTGGAGCGGGTTTCAACAGCTCTGGGCCGAACGCGGTCGGGCCCTGGAGGCGGCGTTTTGCGCGGCGGCCGCCCAGTGGCGCGGGCAGGGCGTCAAAACCACCACCCCCTACAGCCCCAAACCCACCAAGGACCGCTGCGCTCTGGTGGAGACCTGGATTGCCGCCCAGCCCCCCGGCGGCGACTACGGCGCCACGGCAGGGCGCCAGGGCGGGGCCGGGGGATTGCTGCGCGACTACTTCCACCCCGGCACCTTCCTCAAGCTGGCCCGGGGCCTGGACGGCAGCTCCGAGAGCCCGGAGCCGTCGCTGCCGGAGCGGGCCCTGCTGGAGGCGATCGCCCAGCTGCTGGATGGTCCGGCGGAGGCCCTGCTGCTGCACGCCTGCCACTGGGGCCGGGGCGAACTCAACCGTCGCCGCCGCCAGAGCGGACGCCTCGGCTTTGCCCAGCTGCTGGAGGGGCTCGACCCGGGGGAGCTGGCCAGCACACCACTGCTGCAGGCGGTGGGAGAACGCTATGCGGTGGCCCTGATCGATGAATTTCAGGACACCGACCCGATCCAGTGGCGGATCCTGTCGCGGGCGTTTCAGCCCGAACGGCACCGGCTGGTGATGGTGGGTGATCCCAAGCAGGCGATCTACCGCTTCCGGGGCGGCGAGCTGGCCACTTACCTGCGCGCCCGGGCCACGGCAAGCCAGGCGGGCGGAATCAGCAACCTCACCGACAACTACCGCTCCAGCGAAGCCCTGATCAGCGGGCTGAATGCCCTGATGCACCCTGGCCTGCGCCGCAGCGGCCTGGCGGTGCCGCAGGTGCATCCCCGGATGGGGGACGCCGGCCTGGTGCTGCCCGCGGGCCAGCACCCCCTGCAGTTGCTCTGGCTGGGCGGGGAGCGCCAGGCCGGCCAGAAACCGCCGAGCCGCAGCGCCCTGGAGCGGCAACTCCACGGCCAGATCGCCAGCTTCACGGCCTCTCTGCTCAACCGGGGGCTGGTCGAGCAGCGTCCCAATGGCAGCCGCCCCCTGGGTCCCAACGACATCTGCCTGCTGGTCAGCACCCACCGCCAGGCCGAAGCCCTGCGCGGCGACCTGGAGGCCTGCGGCATCGCCAGCCGCCTGGTGAGCCAGGGGGATGTGCTGGACAGCGCCGGGGCCACGGCGCTGCAGCGGCTGCTGGATGCCCTGGCCGAGCCTGGCCGGGCCAACCGGCTGCGGCTGCTGGCCGCCTCCCCCCTACTGGGTTGGAGCGCCGCGCAGATCGCCGGCGCCAGCCCGGAGGACTGGAGCTCCTTGGCGGCGCGCCTGGCCCAGCTGGCCCAGCAGCTGCCCCGCCGCGGACTGCTCGGGGTGCTGGCCAGCCTGCTGGAGCAGCGGGGTTTGGCCCGGCTCTCGCTCGGAGGGCGGTTGCTGGCCGATCTGCAGCAGTGCGCCGCGTTGGTGGCGGAGCGTCTCCACGCCGACAAGCTGGGGCCGGCGGCAGCGGCCGACTGGCTGCGGCGCCGGCGGCTCGAGCCCGACCGGGATGTGCCCGAAGCCCACCAGCCCCACAGCGACGTGGTCGACGCGGCGGTGTCGGTGGTGACGGTGCACCGCAGCAAGGGCCTGGAATACCCGGTGGTGATCTGCCCCTACCTCTGGCAAGCCCCCGGAGACGGCCGCGGGACCCAGCGGATCGGCGTGCGCTGGCAGCCCGGCGGCAGCGATCCCTTGCTCGATCTGCATCTGAATGGCCACTGGGGGGCTGGGTTTGCCGCCCGGCAGCACCAGTTGCAGGCTGAGCTGCAGGAGCGGGAACGCCTCGCCTACGTGGCCGCCACCCGGGCGCGGCTGCTGCTGGTGCTGGCCTGGGGGCCGGCCCAGGGGCAGCAGGGCAACCCCCTCCACCCCTGGCTGTTTGACCAAGACGAACCCCCCGCCGCCGATCACGACCCCTATGCGGGCCGCAGCGATGCCGACTGGCGCGAGCGGTTGGAACAGGCCCTGGGCCGCCGACACCTGCCCCTCACCCTTCTGGATCCCCCCAACCCCGGCGAACGCATCCGGCTGCGGGCCAGCCACGACAGCAGCAACGCGCCCTTGGCGCGGGGCCCCGTGCCCCGCGCCCCCTTCGACACCACCTGGGGCCGCAGCAGCTACACCAGCTGGACCCAGGGCAGCCACAGCGCTGCTCCCGCGGCGCTGGAGGAGGGCCGCGAAACCGATGCCCTGGTGGCCGAACTCGACGCCTCAGCCGAGCCCGGCGGCGAGGCGCCGCAGCCCTGGCCGGACGACGGCCCATTGGCGGCGTTTCCCCGGGGGGCCCAAGCGGGCGATTGCCTGCACCGCATCCTCGAGCAGCTCGACTACCGCCAACCCGTGGCGGCCCAGGCGGAGCTCTGTGCCCGAGAACTGCAGCGGGCCGGGATCGCCGAGCAGCACGGCGCGGCGGCGGTGCAGGGGTTGGAGCAACTGCGGCAGGCCCCCCTGGGGGGTGCCCTGGGGAACTTTCAGCTGGCCCAGCTGGCGCAAGGCGATCGCCTCAACGAGATGAATTTCGATCTGCCGCTCAGCCTGGTGCGGGCCCGGGCCCTGGCGCGTCCATTCGCCGACCACCCCGAAGGCTGGTTTGGGATGGCCTACGCCGAGCAGCTGGCCCAGCTGGACGTGGCCAGCCAGGGCTTCCTCACCGGCTCGATCGACCTGGTGTTCCGCCACGGTGAGCGCTGGTGGGTGGCCGACTGGAAGAGCAACTGGCTGGGCGAGCGCGACGCCCAGGGCCAACCGCTGCACTGCGGTCCGCGGCACTACAGCCCCGGCGCCATGGCCGCACTGATGGCCGCCAACCACTACCCGCTGCAGGCCCACCTGTATCTGGTGGCCCTGCACCGCTACCTGCGCTGGCGCCTGCCCGGCTACCGCCCCGACCAACACCTTGGCGGCTACGTCTATGTGTTCCTGCGGGGAGTGCCCGGCCCACTGCCGCCAACCGCAACGGGCAGCGACATCCCCGGCATGTTTGTGGAGCAACCGCCGCTGGTACGGCTGCTGCAGCTCGACCGGGCCCTGGGGGGCACCCCATGAGCACCAGCCCCGTTGCCGATCAACCCGCGTGGCTGCAGGCCCTGGCCGCAGCCCTGAGCGAAGCCTTGCCGCGGCTGCACGCCACCAGCCCCGACCCCCTGGTGGGCGAGCTGATCGAGGCCCTGGCCACAGCCCTGGCGGAGGGCCAGCTGGAGATCGCCGTGCCCAGCCCGGAGCATCGCCGGGCCCTGGAGGCCTCACCGCTCAGCGCAGAGCCCCATGGCCCCCTGGCGCTGGAGGGCGATCGGCTGCTGTGGCGGCGCTGGCAGCGCCAGCGCGAAGGCGTGCTGCAGGCCCTGATCAACCGGGCCCAACGGCCGCTCGATTCAGCCACACCAGCGCCCGCCGTCGAGATCGAAGACAGCAGCGGGCTCGATGCCGACCAACAACGGGCCGTTGCGGCGGTGCTGCGGCATGGGCTGGTGCTGCTCGAGGGCGGCCCCGGCACCGGCAAAACCAGCACGGTGGCGCGCATGCTGGCGGCGGTGCAGGCCCAGCAACTCGGCAGCCGCATCCACCTGGCCGCTCCCACCGGCAAGGCCGCCGCCCGGCTGCGGGCCGCCCTGGCCAACGCCGGGCTGCAGCTGCCCTGCAGCACCCTGCACCGGCTGCTGGAGAGCCGCGGCGAGCGGTTTGGCCGCAATCGCCACCACCCCCTGGCCCTCGACCTGCTGGTGGTGGATGAGGTGTCGATGGTCGACCTGCCCTTGATGGAGGCCCTGCTCGACGCCCTGCCGGCCAGCTGCCGGCTGGTGCTGGTGGGCGACGCCGCCCAGCTGCCGCCGGTGGGCCCCGGCAGCGTGCTGCTCGACCTGCAGGCCCCCGAGCGCCGCGGGGCCCTGGGGCCTGCGGCCATCACCCTGCGCACCACCTACCGCAACAACGGCACCATCGCCGCCGTGGCCGCCGCCCTACGCGAGGGCGACCAGCCCCTCGAACCCCTGCTAACAGGCCTGCTCGAGCCCCTGGATCCAGACGCCAACCTGGCCTGGATCCAGGCGGGGCCGCGAACGCTGCCAGCCACGCTGCTCGAGCGGCTGCGGCGGCACCAGCAACAGCTCGAGCAGCTCTGTCGCCAGAACGACCCCAACGATCCCGCCACGGCGGCCGGCCTGTTGGCCGCCCTCGACGCCTGCCTGGTGCTCACCCCGCTGCGCCGCGGCCGCTGGGGGGTGGAGGCGATCCACCAGGCCCTGCTGGGGGAGGCCGCCGGGCGCTCGCCCCAGCACTGGCCGCTGGGCACACCGGTGCTGTGCCGCCACAACCTGACGGAACTGGGCCTCGCCAACGGCGACGTGGGCCTGGTGGTGGAGGGCCCAGGAGTCACCCGTGGGGAGCGCCGGCTGCTGTTCAACACGCCCGGCAGCCCCCAGTCGCTCTGGATTCACCCCGCCCAGTTGCCCGATGCAGAACCGGCCCTGGCCCTCACCGTGCACAAAGCCCAGGGCAGCGAGGCCGATGAGGTGTGGGTGCTGATGCCCGACACCGGCCGCCCCCAACGGCGCCTGCTTTACACCGCCATCACCCGGGCCCGGCGGCAGGCCCAGCTGATCACCCCCTTGCGGGCCCCGTCCGACAGCGCCAGCCTGATGGCGTGATCCACCCCAACCCCCACAACCCGGAAGGCCGGGTGGAGCGCCCCTGGGGTTGGTTCGAAACCTTGGCCAGCGGTGAGCAGTATCGGGTGAAACGGCTGCTGATCCACAGCGGCCAGCGTCTGAGCCTGCAACGCCACCAGCACCGTTGCGAGCACTGGGTTGTGGTGGCGGGCACGGGCGAGCTGCAGGTGGCCGACGCTGTGATCGCGGCGGTGCCAGGAATCAGCGTGTTCATCCCCCAGGGAGCGCTTCACCGGGCCCGGGGCGGCAGCGAAAATCTGGAGATCGTCGAGGTGCAACGCGGCGCCTGGCTTAGCGAAACCGACATCGAAAGGCTGGCCGACGATTTTGGGCGGATGTGAATGGCGAGCCATGCGTAGTGATAAAGTTTTCATTCAGCCTTTTTCAAGGGCAGGGCAGTTTTGTTAGGTGCAGGCCAGAGCAACTGAATACCGGGTTCGGCAGTGCAGCGTTCTGTTGCTCCGCCACTGCCCTTCGTTTCAGTCTTTCTTGCCTCCATTGGGTTTCTGCCGGCCTGCGTTGAAGGACCTCACCAGCCAGGACTTCACCAAGTTCTGCTTCACCAGGCCGAATTGAATCCAGTGACCGAACTTTCCAACGACGGCAGTTTCAGCTGCTCCGTCGAAATCAATGCGTCTGTTGAGACGTCGATTGACGCGTCGATTGACACCCCGATCGAGACGCCCACCCCTGCTGCCTCGGCCCAAGAGGAGGTGAAATCCAGCGAGGGCTTTGCCCGCTTTGGCTTCGGCCCCGAGCTGCTGAAGGCCCTAGAGGCCATCGGCTATCAGGAGCCCTCACCGATCCAGAAGGCCGCCATCCCCGAGCTGCTGCTCGGTCGCGACCTGGTGGGCCAAGCCCAAACGGGCACCGGCAAAACCGCCGCCTTCGCGTTGCCGATGCTGGCCGCCCTCGATCCCGCCGAACGCAAGCCCCAGGTGCTGGTGCTCGCCCCCACCCGCGAGCTGGCCCTGCAGGTGGCCGACGCCTTCAACAGCTATGCCACCCACCTGAGCGGTGTGCGCACCCTGGCGATCTACGGCGGCGCCGACTTCCGCGACCAGATTCACCAGCTCAAGCGTGGCGTTCAGATCGTGGTGGGCACCCCCGGTCGGGTGATGGACCACATGCGCCAGGGGACCCTCGACCTCTCCAATCTGCGAGCTCTGGTGCTCGACGAGGCCGATGAAATGCTGCGCATGGGCTTCATCGACGACGTCGAATGGGTGCTCGAGCAGCTACCCGAAAAGCGTCAGGTGGTGCTGTTTTCCGCCACCATGCCGGCCGAAATCCGGCGGATCTCGCAGAAATATCTCAACGCGCCCGCCGAGATCACGATTAAGCAGAAGGCCGCCGATGCCAGCCGCATCCGTCAGCGCTTCCTGATGGTGCATGCGCCCCACAAACTGGCTGCGCTGGAGCGCGTGCTCGAGGCCGAGACCAGTGAAGGGGTGATCATCTTTGCCCGCACCAAGGCGATCACGATCACCGTGGCCGAATCGCTGGAGCAACACGGCTACGACGTGGCAGTGCTCAACGGCGACGTGCCCCAGGCCCAGCGGGAGCGCACCATCGAACGCCTCAAGAGCGGCCAGGTGGATGTGCTGGTGGCCACCGACGTGGCCGCCCGTGGCCTCGATGTGGACCGCATCGGCCTAGTGATCAACTACGACATTCCCTTCGATTCCGAGGCCTACGTGCACCGGATTGGTCGCACGGGGCGGGCGGGCCGCAGCGGCGACGCCATCCTGTTCCTCACCCCCCGCGAGCGCCGCTTCCTGGGCAGCCTCGAGCGGGCCGTGGGCAAACCGATCGAAGAGATGGAGGTGCCCAGCAACGCCACCATCAACCAGAACCGGCTGGACCGGATGCGCACCAAACTGACCAGCTGCCTGCAGACACCCTCCAGCAGCGATCAGGAACGGGCCCTGCTCAGCGAAATCCTGCAACGGGTGGCCCAGGAGCAGGGCTCGAGCCCCGAGCAGCTGGCCCTGGCCGCTCTCGAGCTGAGCCTGGCGGGCAAACCGCTGCTGCTGCAAGGCGAAGAGAATTTCCACCAGGTGCGTCCGAGTGGTCCCGGACGGGATGGCGGACGTGATGGAGGACGGGACTTCGGGCGTGATCGGGGTCGGGGGCGCGAGATGGGACGCGATGGGGATCGGGGTCCCCGGGGGGAGCGGCCTATGGGTCCGCCCGAAGATCACATGGAGCGCTTCCGTGTTGAAGTGGGCTGGCGCGACCGAATCAAGCCCGGCAACATCGTGGGTGCCATTGCCAATGAGGCGGGTCTGAACGGTCGCTCGATCGGCCGCATCCAGATCTTCGACACCCACAGCACCGTGGACCTGCCCAAGGGCATGCCCGATGAGGTCTTCCAGGGCCTGAGGCAGCTGCGGGTGATGAACAAACCACTCCAGCTCTCCCGGCTGCAGGGTTAACCGTCTCGGGCGCCAGGCATGCCAACCGCCCGACCCTGCTCCATGTCGCCCAGTCCCGTGCGAATCATCCCCATCGGCCTGCTGTGGCTGGGGCTGGCCGGGCTGGGTCCATCCAGCCGGGGCATCAGCGTCTCGGAAGTGGTGAAAGCCTTCTGCCTATCGGCCTATCAGGCTGATCTGCAAAAGCAGGGCAAAAGTGTCGCGCTGGCGCAGCTGGATCGCACCTGTGGTTGCGTTGGGGAGCGAGTCGCCCAAGGCAGCGACGTGGAGGATGCCCACGTGGTGTGTGGGCGCCCTCAGGCGCAGAGACTGGTCACGTCTCCCACACTCACACTGGTTAACCCGGGCACCGAGAGCCTTTCGACAGCGGCGATCAGCGAGACCTGAACGTCCAAGCTTTCGCTGGTCACCAGGGTCTGCAGCAGGTCGAAACGATCCTGGGGAGCCAGCTCTCCATCCTCGCGCCAGGCGAGGCTCCAAGGGACAGGGGCCGTCATCACGGGGGCGCAGTTGATCAGGATTTGCTGACAATGGAACGTTACTGGGGATCGCCTTGGGAACTCCAGAGTCTCTTCAGAAGGGCTTCACGGTTCTCCATGATTCCCGCGCTTACGCCGTGGTCAGGCCCAGCAAACCTGTAGGGTTGAGTGTGATTCCAAGGCGTTCAGGCTCCCATCGGCGCGCTCAGTTCCCACTGGCATTCCCGAGGAAGCGCAGCACCAACCGAATCAGTTCCAGGATTTGCTCCATTAATGACCATTTACGTTGGCAACCTCTCGTTCCAAGCCGAACGCGAGGACCTGCTTGATCTCTTCGGCCAATACGGAGAGGTGCGCCAGTGCAGCCTGCCCCTTGACCGGGAAACCGGTCGCAAGCGCGGCTTCGCCTTTGTCGAACTGGCCGACGACGCAGCTGAACAGAAAGCCATCGACGACCTCCAGGACGTCGAGTGGATGGGCCGCATGATTCGCGTCAACAAAGCCACCCCCCGTGAAGGCGGCGGCGGTGGTGGTGGTGGCGGCCGCGGCGGCTACGGCGGCGGCGGCGGCGGCGGTGGAAACCGTGGCGGCGGCGGTGGCTATGGCGGCGGCGGCGGCTACGGCGGTGGCGGTGGCGGTGGTTACGGTGGTGGTGGCGGCAACCGCTGGTAAGCCTTTCAACCAAACCTGAACCTGGACCCCTGGCCGTGGATCACCCCACGGCCAGGGGTTTTTTGCTGGGCCGAGATCGCACGGATCAGCATCGGGGGGCAACATCGTCAGCACGTTGTTCCCCAGCCGGCCATGTCGCCCCAGACCGCCACCAGCCCCACCACCCTGGAGCGGCTGTTGCGCACCCTCCGGCCGCACCGACGCCGGGTGTGGCTGGCCGCCAGCTGCTCGGTGCTCAACAAACTCTTCGACCTGGCCCCACCGGTGCTGATCGGCCTGGCGGTGGATGTGGTGGTGCAGCAGGACACCTCCTGGCTGGCGGCCCTGGGCGTGACCTCCGTGCCAGGCCAGCTGGGTGTGCTGGCGGGGCTTTCGTTTGTGATCTGGAGCGCCGAATCCCTGTTCGAATACCTCTACGCCCTGCTCTGGCGCAACCTGGCCCAAACGGTGCAGCACGAGCTGCGGCTGGAGGCCTACGACCATCTGCAGCAGCTGGAGATGGGCTTCTTCGAAGCCAGCAGCAGCGGCAGGCTGCTCACGATCCTCAACGACGACATCAACCAGCTGGAGCGCTTTCTCGACCACGGCGCCAACGAAATCCTGCAGCTGATCACCACGGTGCTGGCCGTGGGCGCCGCGATGCTGTGGCTCTCGCCGCTGGTGGCGGGGGTGTCGTTCCTGCCGATCCCCGTCATCCTCTGGGGGTCGCTGCGCTTCCAGAAGCGGCTGGCCCCCCGTTACGCCGAGGTGCGCGAGCGGGCGGGGGATCTGGCCAGTCGCCTGGCCAACAACCTCGGCGGCATGCTCACGATCAAGAGCTACACGGCAGAGGCCTGGGAAACCGCACGGCTGAGCGAGCAGAGCCAGGCCTACCGCAGCAGCAATGCCCGGGCCATCCGGCTCTCGGCAGCCTTCATTCCCCTGATTCGCTTCGCGATCCTGTTCGCCTTCCTGGCGATCCTGGTGATCGGGGGCTTGCAGGCCTGGCGCGGGGCCATCGCGGTGGGCACCTACAGCTTCCTGGTGTTCATCACCCAGCGGCTGCTGTGGCCCCTCACCACCCTGGGCCGCACCCTCGACGACTACCAGCGGGCGATGGCCTCCACCAACCGCGTGCTCAACCTGCTCGACACCCCGATCGCCATCGCCAGCGGCCAACAGAGATTGCCTTTGGGCCAGGTGAAGGGAGAGCTCCGCTTTGAGGGCGTCAGTTTTGGCTACGCCGGACGCGAACCCCTGCTGCGCCGGTTCGACCTGACCATCCCCGCCGGCAGCACCCTCGGCATCGTGGGTGCCACGGGCTCAGGCAAGAGCACCCTGGTGAAACTGCTGCTGCGGCTCTACGCCATCCAGGAGGGCCGCATCCTGCTCGACGGCATTCCCATCCACAGCCTGCAGCTCGACGACCTGCGCCGCGCCATCGGCCTGGTGAGCCAGGAGGTGTTTCTGTTTCACGGCACCGTGGCCGAGAACATCGCCTATGGCAGCTTCGAGGCACCCCGGGCCGCGATCGAACGGGCGGCCCAACTGGCCGAGGCATCGGGCTTCATCGAGGCCCTGCCCGAGGGCTACGACACGGTGGTGGGCGAGCGGGGCCAACGGCTTAGCGGCGGCCAGCGCCAGCGCATCGCCCTGGCCCGCGCCATCCTCAAGAACCCTCCGGTGCTGATCCTCGATGAGGCCACGGCGGCGGTCGACAACGACACAGAAGCCGCCATCCAGCGCTCCCTCGATCTGATCACCGCCGAGCGCACCACCCTGGTGATCGCCCACCGGCTCTCCACCGTGCGCCACGCCGATCGGATCGTGGTGCTGGAGCAGGGCCAGATCGTGGAAAGCGGCCGCCACGAACAGCTGATCTCTGCCGATGGGGCCTATGCCAACCTCTGGAGGGTGCAGGCCGGTCTGCGCAGCGGCGAACCCCTGCGACTCTGAGCCCTGATCGTGCAATAGGTTTTGGGGGATGAGAACCCCTCAGGCCAAAGGCCCCCGCAAGCGCAGCCGACGTGGCTCCGTGCTGGTGGCGATCGGCGTGGGCCTGGGCGGGGGACTGCTGCTGGCGGGGCCGCTCTGGGAGCTGCTCAACGAGAACGGCGCGGCCACCAACAACGCCATCACCAATCCCTTTGCCGCCTGGAGCGGCATCACCAACCAGGACATCCTGCTGCTGGGCACCGACGTGGGAGGGGGCAACACCGATGTGATCGCCAGCCTGCGGGTGGATGGCGGCATCACCCGGATCACCCAGGTGCCCCGCGACACCTACATCGAGGCCGAGGGCTACGGCCCCCACAAAATCAATGCCCTCTACAGCCTGGGGGGCACCGACCTGCTGAAACGGGAACTGGCCCGCAAACTGGGCCGGCCGATCACCCACCACGTGGTGGTGAACCTGGCGGCGATCCGGCGGATGGCTGATGCCCTAGGCGGCATCGAGGTGGATGTGCCCAAACGGATGGCCTACACCGACCACAGCCAGGGGCTGTACATCGATCTTCAGCCGGGGCTTCAGAACTTGAAGGGCCGTGACCTGGAGGGATTCCTGCGGTTCCGCCACGATGAAATGGGCGACATCGGCAGGCTGGAGCGCCAGCAGCTGGCCCTGCAGGCCCTGTTCCGCAAGCTCACCCGGCCTGAGCATCTGGTGCGACTACCGGTGCTCCTGGCAGCTGCCGGCAAAGACCTCAAAACCGATCTGGGCCCCATGGAACTGGGCGGTCTGATCACCGCCATGGGCACGACCCAACTCGAGACCAAGAGGCTGGGCGGTCGGCCCTTCTACCGCAACGACATCAGCTACTGGGACGCCGAGTGGCCCCAGCCGGTGCTGGACAGCTCGGCCAGCGATGGCTCCGGGGAAGACGGCCGCTACCGCTTCCTCTTCTGATCCAGCTCAGGATCAACGGCCGGGGGAGGGGCGCCGTTGCTGCTCTGGGACAGGGTGATCAAGGCCAGCGCCAGGGCCACCCCGGCAAGCAAGGGGGTGGAGGCGGCCACAGTCACCCCGAGGGCAGCCGTAAACCAGATCGAAGCGGCACTGGTGAGTCCGTGCACCTCGGGGCGGCCTTTCTTGAGGCCACCAGGGGGCACCAGGATCTCGCCGGCGCCAAGGAAGCCCACACCCGTGGCCACCCCCTGAATCACCCGGCTGCGGGCCTCCGGATCAGGGCCGGCCGCCAGCACCATCAGACAAGCACTCAGCCCCACCAACACGTGCACCCGCAGGCGGTTGGGATGGGTGGTGGTGCCGTGGTGGGCGCGGTTGATGCCCACCGCCAAACCGCACAGCACCGCCAGACCCAGGCGCAGCAGGATCTGCAAGTCGGGGGTGAGCGCCGGCAGCCAGCTCATGGCCGCCCCCTCACAACAGCCAAGCGCAGCATGGCTGATCCCCATAAGCTCCTGGCAACTGAGCGTTGCCGCGGCCCGTGCAGAACCTGCTGCTGCGCAACAGCCTGAAGTTGTTCGTGGCCGTGTTCATCACCGCGGCAATCGCTTCCTGGACCGAGCGCATCCAGTTTCTCTGGTATCCGCTGATGGCAGTGGTGATCGTTTTGGATGACAACGACGATCACACCGTTCAGGCCGCCACCAGCCGCATCCTTGGCACGGTGATGGGCGGCCTGATCACCTTTCTGGTGCACACGGTGCTGAGCGGCTGGATCGGCGTGCTGGTGTCGTTGCTGGTGATGATCCCGGTGCTGCAAAGGCTGGGCTGGCAGAGCGTCCTGGGCACCGCCGGGCTCACCGCCGTCATGTTTCTGATGATTCCAAGCCACGCCTCCCTCAATTGGGATTACGTGTTCAACCGCGGCCTCGACACGGTGGTGGGCTGCATCGTGGCGATCCTGGTGGGCCTGCTGTTCTGGCCGCAGAACAGCGGCAGCGAACTCACAGCCGCCGATCGCCTCCTACGCCGGTCGCTGCAGAGCCAGCTGCAGGCCTACAGCGACTGGCTGGGCCAACGGCGATCTCGGCCCATGCCCCTCGATCCGGCACCGCTCACCAACGCCCTGCAGCGCATGGAGCAACTGGTGGATCAGGAGCGCGGCGGCCCCCGCCATCAGGCCCTCAAAAGCAGCGGCTGGGAGCAACGGCTGCGGCTCTGGCAGCTGGCCCACTTTCACTGGGTTGCCTGGGAGCGACTGCTGGCCGGGCTGCCGGAGCAGCAGAGCCTGAAGGCCGATCCGCTGAGGCATGCCGTTGGGGAGCTTCAGCGGCAGCTGAACGGGCAACCCGCACCTACCCCGGGGCGGCAACCCCAGCGCTGGCAGCAGCTGGCCCAGCAGCTTCAGCTGCCACTGCTGCCGCTGCTGGCCCTGGCGGAGGAAGGGCGTCCGCTGCATGCCTGCCTGGGCGGGCTCAACCGGATGGCCCCGCCGTGAGCAACCGCAACGCCCTGCGCACCGCCTTCACCGCCGGGCTCGGCAACGCCTTCGCCAGCCTGTCGGGGTTGGCCGACAGCCAGTACGTGGCCCTGTCGGTGTTGGCGGTATCCAGCGGCACCTACGGCGGCGCCCTTTCCCTGGGGCGGCAGAGGCTGCTGGGCACCGTGCTCGGCTCGGTGCTGCTGCTGATCGGCTACGAGGGGTTGCGCCTCCTGCCGATGCCGTTGGGGATCGCCATCACCCTCGGCGCCCTGCGCCTGTTGGGCGGCCTGCTGAAGCTGCAGGTGGGCTACAAGGTGGGCGGCATGATCATCGTGATGGGGTGGCTCGTGCACGAGGGCGGCCTGGCCAGCTGGATCCCGATCCGCTTCTTCTGGACCAGCTTCGGAGTGCTGATCACGCTGCTGGGCCTACGGCTGTTCTGGCCGGCCCGCGGAGTCGACAGCAACCTGACCCAGGTCGCCGATCTGCTCGTGCAGCTGCAGAGCTGCTTCCGCGACCTGGCGGCGCGGGTGGATCCAGCCATCACTGGCCAGGTGGCGGGCAAGGTGGCCAATCCGGTGGGGATCGGCCGCTACCGAGCCCTGCGCAACCAGCTCGTCGCTATCCGGCGACAACGGCCAGCACTGCTGCAGGAGCTGGGTTCGCTGCCGGAGCGCCATCCGGCGACGCTGCTGATGGCCAACTTTGATGCCACTGCCTCCCGACTGATCACCCTGGTGGGTGGCCTGGTGCGCGAGGCCCCCACCCTCCAGGATCCGCAGCTGGTGGTGCAGCTGCACCGGGCCGAAGCGGAGTTGCTGCAAGCCATGGCTGGCCATCTGGGCCAGTGGGAACAGCAGATCCGTGGGCGCCGGGGGCTGCCCAAACCACCCGAAACCGAACTTCAGCTGCCGCGCAGCTGGCACGAGCTGGGCCAGGCGCTCAACAACCCCACCGCCAACTCAGCTTCCCTGGAGAGGCTGGAGCGGATCGCCAGCCGGCTGATGCTCTGCAGCCAGGCCGAGCAGGCCATCCGCTCGGCCGAAGCTAACTGGGCGGCAATTCTGGTCCGGGCCTGAATCACGCCAATCACCGCATCACGCAGATGACCGCATCACCCCAATGACGATGGGCCTTGTCAGCAGCCTGCTGCAACAACGGCATGCCCTCTACCGCACAATGCTGGCGATGGAAGTGATGGCCTTGGTGGGCCTGCGCGGCCTCCAGCAGGCACCACGGCTGGTGAGCGTGGTGTATCTGGTGATCTCCGCTGTTGCCGTGCTGAGGGACTCTCCCCTGCTTCGCCAGAACCGCCTGGATCCCTCGGCCACCCAAGCGCTGCCCAGCGCCCTCGGACGCCGGGTGCAGCGGGTGCTGCTGCGCCGGCAGCGCCTGGTGAACTTCTGGATCGCGGCCCTGGCCGTGGAACTGCTCTGGCAGGCCGCACTGGAGATCAACCCCAGCCTGGCCGTGCAGTTGAGCGTGCTCCATCTGGTGGTGTGGCTCAGCCTGATGTTGGTGGTGCTCTGGGGCCTGGTGAACGCCCTGGCCGAAGAACCGGTGTTCAACGGCGACCTGCTGATGGGGGCCGCAGCCGGGTATCTGCTGGTGGGCTTCACCGGCGGCATCGTGCTCAATTCGCTGCTGGTGCTCGACCCGGCGGCCTTCAACCTGCCGGCCCATGGCCACGCCCTCCCCGATGGCATCGGCCATGCACCGGCCTTGCTGGGTGCCGCCTTCTCCAGTCTCACCACCATGGGCAGCCCGGTGCTGAATAGCGGCAGCCTCACCAGCCTCACCGCCAGCGTGGGGATCACGATCGTGGGCCAGCTCTATGTGGCCATCCTGATTGCCGGGGTGCTGGGAAAACCCAGGGTGCTGGGCAATCAGAAGGCGGCGGACACGCCGAGTCAACCCGCTGCCGCACCGGAAGCTGAACACCCCAGGGGGCAAAGAGCTGCTGCGCGAATCAGACTGCGCCGACCCAGGCGCTGATCTGCATCACCGTGGCAATGCGCAACCACGTTCTGGCCCTGTTGTGGCTGGGGCTGATCCCCGCCCAGCTGGCCCCGGCTGCGCTGTCTGCCCCACGGCCTGCATCGCTTCCAGGCCAACCGCGGCCAACCCAAAGCACCGAGCTGCTGGAGCGCAGCTGGCAAAAGCTGGATGCGCAACTGCGGGCGCTCGATCAGCTGCTCCCCAGCGAGCCCGAGCCCCCGGTGGGCGACGTGCTCAGCACACCGGAGCTGCCCGCCAACCTGATCCGGGCCAACCAGCCTGCCAGCGGGCCGATCCAACCCGCCGACACGGTGGCCGGTCCGCCCCTGGATCTGCCCACCCCCCAGCAGCTTCAGGCCAGCGGCGTCGCCAGCCTCAGCCTGGAGCAGGCCCTGGCCATCGCCTTTGCCAACAGCGCCACCCTGCAGGCCCAGCGCGAGCAGGTGGCCGCCGCCCTGGCCAGCCTCCAGGCCGCCATGGGCAGCTACTGGCCCACCATCAGCGCCTTTGCCAACGGCGGCTACGAGGGCGCTCGCAGCACCACCACCTCCAACAAGCCCAACGACAACTTGGGCTTTGGCCCGCTGTTTGACCCTGCAGGGCTGCTCGACTCCGCCGGAAAACCCACCGCCGGACCCTTCTATGTGCCCAACGGCGGATCCGCGGCGGCCACCTCCGGGGAATGGGGCGTTGCGGCAGGCCTGCAGCTCAACTACGCCCTGCTCGACTTCGCCCGCACACCCACAGTGCGCGCAGCCCGCGCCAGCCTGGAGCAGCAGCGCAACACCTACGCCAACCAACTGCGCTCCCTGCAACTGCAGGTGAGTGAGGCCTACTACCAGCTCCAGCAGGACGAGCAGCTGGTGCGCGTCTACGACGCCAACCTGCGCAACGATCTGGTGATCCTGCAGGACAGCCTCGACCTCAAGCAGGCGGGTCTGGTACCCAGGCTCGATGTGCTGCGGCGCCGGGCAATCCAGGCCTCCGACGAAGAAACCCTGATCCAGGCCCTGGCCGACCGGGCGGTGGCGCGCCGGCAGCTGGCGGTGCTGCTCAACCTGCCCGCCAGCGTGACGCCCACCCCGAGCGACCCGATCGTGGTGCAGCCCCGCTGGCCCCTCGATCTGGAAGCCAGCCTGCTGGCGGCCTACCGGGGCAATCCCGAACTGGAAGCGATCCTGGCCACCCGCACGGCCCTGGCCCAGCAGAGCCAGGCCACTGCTGCCGGGCTGCTGCCGAAACTCTCCCTGTTTGCCAGCGGCGGAGGCAGCAGCTCCCAAAGCAGCCTGACCAACTTCGACATTGGGGGAGGGGGCTGCTGCGGCTCCACGGCCCTGCCCTTGAGCACCACCAACGGCTGGGACTGGTCGGCGGGACTCACCCTCACCTGGCTGCTGTTTGATGCCGGCACCACCGCAGGCCAGGCGCGAGCCCTCGCCAAACGGGAGGCGGCCGCTGCCCAGCAGTTCGCCGCCACGCGCAATGACATCCGCCTGCGGATCGAGCAGGCCTTCTTCAACCACGAGGCCAGCCTCGCCAAGCTCAGCTCAGCCCGCCGCGGCGTGGCCGCGGCCCTGGAAGCCTTCCGCGATGTGCGGCTGCGCTATCTCACCGGCCTCGACAGCGAACTCAATCTTTCCAATACCCAGGACCGTCTGATCAACTCCTTGGTGCAGCGGCTCAACGCCACGGTGGCCGTCAACATCACTTACGCAAAGTTGTTGAAGGAGCTTCTGCCGATGCCCCGGGATCCCAACGCGCCGATCCAGCCGCAATTGCAACTCACCCAGCCGCAGCTCAGCAGCAGCGCCACAGGCCAACCCTGAGCCGAAACACCACCATGGCCTTCGCCCTGCCAGTCCTGAGCCCCCTGTGGCGCAACAGTTTGCGGATCTGGCTGGCCGCCACCCTCACAATCGGGATTGTGCTCTGGTCGGGGCGCATTCAGGCGCTGCCGTTGGCCCTGGTGATGGTGGTGTTGTTCGTGAATGAAAACGACTTCACCCCCGCCCGCAGCATCAGCCAGCTGGTCGCCGGCGTCCTGATTGGCATCGTCACGGCCACCGTGTTGCATGAGCTCTCCACCAACTGGGTGGTGCTCGGGATCGCCCTGCTGCTCACCGGCACCCTGGTGCGCATCCTGGGGCTACTCAAGGGCCTGGGCACGGGCTACATGGGGTGCTGGGCCCTCGACTTAATGCACCGGGGCAACGAGGTGAACTGGTCGCTGATCTTCAATCTGGCCTTCGCAGCGGTGCTGGGGATCCTGATGGCGCAGATGGCCACCTGGGCCCTCTGGCCACGCCGGCCCCTACAGCAGCTGCCCGCTCTGGAAGCCCGGATCGCCAGCCAGCTTGAGACCCAGATCCGGGCGATGCAGCAGTGGTTGGGCAGCGGTGGTGCGCCCCCACCGGTCCTGCGATCTCAGGATCTGCTGCCGGGCATCCAGCAGTTGCAACAGCTGCGCGACCAGGATCAAGGCATCGCCATGCCCTGCCACACCAAACGCCTGCTGTCCCGCTGGGCCCAGGCCGGCAGCCTGTGGAGGCAAGTGTTGCGCCAATGGTTGCTGCTGGAGCCGCTGCTGCGCCAATTGGCCACCCCCCTGCCAGACAACACCCCCCAGCCGCTGCTCCGCAGCGCGCTCGGCGATCTGGCCGAGCGCTTGCAAGTGCAGACCAGCCTGGCTGCGGATCTGAGCAACACGGAGCCCAACAACGTTGAGCTGAGCGACGCACAAACAGCTCAGCTCTGGCTGGAGCAAGCCAGCAGCCTGGGCGCCCCCCTGCCCCTGCTGCTGGCCATCGGCCAGCAATGCCAGGCGCTGCAACAACTTCTCCACAGCCGGGCCTTGCTCAACGCCGCACTGGCCCAGCTCTCGGCAGCGCAACGATGATCAGCCCGGCCCTGAGGGACACCCTCCGCCTCGCCGCCACCGTGACATTGGTGAATGGCTTCACCAACCTCACGGGCCTTCCCTTCGGGTTTTATGCCTCCCTGGCGGTGTTAAGCGTGACCGTGGGCACCTACGGCAACACCCTTGAATTGGGCCGTCAACGGCTGATCGGCACCACCGTTGGCGCCATCGTGGCGTTCTTCGGCTACCGAGCCTGGGGCCATCTGCCGCTGATGGTGGCCCTGCCGCTGGCTCTGCTGCTGGCCCGGCTGATTGCCGGCTCCCTGCGGCTCACCGTGGGCTACAGCGTCTGCTGCTTCGTGGTGGTGATGGGCTGGCTGACCCATGGGCAACAGCTCGACAGCTGGATCCCCCTGCGCCTGTTCTGGACCGCCTTCGGCATCCTGATGGCCCTGCTCAGCCTGCGCCTGTTCTGGCCCTCCAGCGCCCGGATCCAACAGCGGGAGGGCCTGCTGCAACTCCTCGTGGATCTGGGCCATACCCTGCAGCAAGTGGTGCAGCGCCCGCCTGCAGCGATCCAGTCCCAGGCGCAACGCCGCCGCGAGCTGGGGCAACAGATCCGCAACCTGCGCACCACGCTCTTGAGCTTGCGAGGTCAACGCCAGGGCGCCCTGCTGGGACTGGGCACCCTGGCCAGCCAGCATCCGATTGCAAGAATATGGGCGCTGCTCGACCAGGCCAGCGAAGCCCTGATCCTCGATCTCGATGAGCTGCGGCGTCTGCCCAATGCCGACTGGCAGGGCTGGGGGCTGCAGGGCGACTACGCCGCCGGCCTGAACTTTGTGCAGGTTGTGGTTGAGCGATTGCTGAGCTGGCAACAGCAACTGAGTGGTTCTTCCCAGCTGCACCCACCGCCGAGCCAACCCCGACCGGCGCTGCCTCTAGAGGCCCTGCAGTCGCCCGAATCCAAGGCTGCCCATAGGCGGCTCACCCCCGAGCAACTGCAACGGGTGGCGTCGCAATGGATGGTGCTCAACCGGATCGACCACACCCTGAAGAGCACCGAACGCCAATGGCGCGCGATCGTGAGCTCAACAGCCCTGTGAGCGCAATAGCACTGCGAGCTGAGGGCTCAGGCGTTGGGCCGTGACGACCACCAGCGCTCGACGCGATACAGCAGCACCACCAGCAGCACAACCAGCCAGAACCACAGCTCCGGCGGGTTGGCGTTGAACAGGATCAGCAGCAACACCACCTCGCTGACCAGCCAGGGAAATTCCTGACGCAGCAGGGGGTTGCGGATCTGGAAACGGGGCTTGGCGTCCACGGGGCGGGTTACGAAACAGTGTTGGGCTGGCGCAGGAAGGGCAGGTTCCAACGCAGATCGATCCAAGGGGTGCGGAAGCCGCCGGTGAGGGAGCGCAGGCCCGGAATCACATAACTGATCGGCGAGCGCCACTCCACGTAGGCATGGGTCGACACCGTGAGGCCGTCGCGGATCGGGAACACGCCGCTGCCCCCCGAGAGGGTCCAGCGGTAGCCATCCACGCTGGAGGGATCCCGCTCCAACTCGATTTCACTGCGCATCACCGGACCGTTCTTGGTCAGCGCCTGGGCCAGCTGCGCGTTGCCGGTGGTGGTGGAGATGTCGTCCTGGGTGGCGGGCAGGGTGAGCACCTGCGTCACCTTGCCCACGATGCCGCCGAAGCGGCCGCGCTGATTCCACTGCGGCACCACCTCCACGGGCAGCCCCAACGGCAGGCGGCGGGCATCGGCGGGTGCGAAGTAGGACACCACCCGCAGCGGGCGGTCTTTGGCGCTGGGTTGCTCAGGCCGGCCGATCGTGCCCAGCCGCTGGCCAGTGCCGACGGTCTGGCCGGCGATCACCTGCAGATCCAACACCGTGCCATCCCGGTCGGCATGCACCTTGCCGTCGTAGCCGATCTTGGCTTCGGTCACCTGGATCTGACGCTTGAGATCGTCGATCTGATAGCGGCGCTGCAGAGCCTGGGTTTCGATGTTGAGCTTCACCTGCTGGTAGTTGGTCACCACGTTCTTCTCGTTGATCTTCACGTCATCGAGATTCACGCTGGTGCTGGTGAGCCCCTGCTCCGCCGACACCACCTCGGTCGAGAGCGGGGCCACAACCTCGCGCTGGGCCAGCCAATCCAGGTTGCGCAGTTTGCTGGAGTACGTCGACTGCAACGCGCCGTAGCGACGGCGATCGTCGGAGAACTTGGCCAGAGACGTGTCCAGGGCCCGCTTCTCGGTGAGCAGCCGCAGGGCATCCCGCTCATCGAGCATGGCGTTGTGCCGCTGCAGTTGGCGCAGGTTGCCGCGCTGCTGGTCGAGCTGACGCTCCAGCACGGGCAGATACAGCTGCATCAGCACCTGGCCGCGCGCCACCGACTCACCCTCCTTGACGAACACCTCCCGCACCTGGCCGCCAGCACGGGCGTTGAGGATGCCGGCGTTGTTGGGGTAGATCATCACGCCCATGCCTTCCACCTCTGTGGGCACGGGCCAGAACAGGGCCCACAGCACCAGCACACCGCCCACCCCCGCTAGGCTCACACCCACCTGGTTGTGATCGCTCAGCCCCTGCCAGCGCGTCTGCATCTGCTGCCATTGCCGGCGTGGCCACGGCTGGGCAGTGGTGGGAGTGGCTTGAATCATGGCGCCCAGCTTGCAGGATTCAGCGACACCTGTCAGCCCCCACCTGATCGGGCCGCCCCAGGCCCAGTTGGTGCAGGCGCCGCGTCGCCGCTTCCGCCTGTGCTCCCCCCGACACCAGGGCCTGGGCCAGCAGTGGCGCCAACACCGGCACTTGACTGAACCCCGCACTGAAGCCGGTGAACACCCACAAGCCAGGCGCCGCCGCCAGCGGACCCACCAGCGGCACCCCCTCGCTGCAGAAGGCCACGGCCGCCTGGCGCAGCTGGCCCGGCAGCCACGCGAGGGGCGCCCCCCAGGACTGGCCCGCCAGCCCCTGGCGCAATTGCTGCTCCACCTCCACAGACGATGGCGGTGCTCCCAACTCCAGGCCCGGCCGCACCAGGGTGTGCTGGCCCAGCAGGGCCCCATCGACCCAGGGCACCAGGCCGCTATCCACCAGCCACTCCGGCTGGCTCAAGCCGGCGGCGCGGCGCTCCAGGCCGGCCCGCCCAAAGCTGACCGGCAGCCAGGCAGTGGCTCGGCCCAGGTGCGCCGGATAGGGGGCAAGCTCCAACACCGCGGCCCAGCTGCTGCGCAGGCGCGAAGGCAGGGCTGACCAGAGCTGGCGGCAGTGGGCGCCCGCCGCCAACACCAGCTTTGAGGTCTGCAGGCTGGTGCCATCGCTGAGGTGCAGCTCCCAGCCAGCCGTTGGCTGGGGATCCAGGCGCTCCACACGGGCCGCTCGGCACATCACACCCGCCGCAGCCAGCACCAGCGGCAGGCGCGCGACCAACACCGCCGAATCCACCTGGGCAAACGGCAGCGGCCACCAGGCACTCAGCGCCCGCAACCCGGCGCCCCCAACGTGCAGCCGCAAGCGGCAGGGCCGCCAGCCCAACGCACCATGGCGCCGCTGCAGCCGGCACCAGCGCCGGGATGCTCCCGCCGCCAAGCGCGCCAGGGGTGTGGGGGCCAGGGGCCAGCCGGGCAGGGCGCCATAGCTGATCGCCGACGCCGAGCACAGGCCACCTTGGGCTGAGGGTGAAGAGGTGGCATCGACCACGGTCACCGATGCCCCGAGCTCCCGCAATTCCAGGGCCAGCAGGCCCCCAGCCACCCCACCGCCGACGATCACCACATCGGCGGCGAGGGGAGCGGCCGTCACACCAACAGGGTGAACGAGGTGACCACCTGGTGGAACATCTCCTGCACCTTGCCCCAGCGGCTCTCGTTGGTGCTGGCGGCAAAGGTGTAGAGGCGGCCCCGGTCGAGCACCACGGTGGCCAGCTCGTGGCGGTCGCGGTCGTCGAGGTGCACGGCGTATTCCAGGTCGTAGAAGGTGCGGGGGCCCTCCTGCCGCTCCGACGCTTCCACCAACTCGGCGGCCCGGCCGCTGCCCTCGGGGGCAATCACCGTGCGGCGCAACTGCTCACCCACGGCCACGGCGCTGCCCAGCTTCTCGAGATCATTGGTGGGATTGACCTCCGAGATCACCAGGCTGAGGGTTTCATCGCTGTTGATCAGGTCGTGAAACACCACCTGGGGGCCGCCACTCACCTGCACCCGGGTCCAGCCGGTGGGATAGAGGAAGGCATAGCGCCCATCCGGGCTCTGGAAGCTATTGAGCCCAGCCGCGGCGGCGCTGCAGGACACCAGCACCCCAGCCAACAGCACGGCTACCAGGCGCGGCAAGAGGTTGCGAACAACAGCCAGGTTGCGGAGAACAGCCAGATTGCAGGAAACAGCCATGGCTCGGATCATTTGCGTGGCGCCATTCTGCTGGGCCATCAGCATGGGCCCGATCCACCCATCGCAGCGATGCCCCGCCAGCAACGTTCGGCCCGTCGGTCGCAGCCCGATGGCCCACGGCCACAAAACTGGGCCCAACGGCAGCAACGGCGCCACGACTCCCGTTTGTTCCGGCTGCTCGACGGCTCCTTTGCCTTTCGCCTCGCGCTGTCGGCCGGCAGTGCCCTGGCCCTGCTTCTGGTGGTGAACAGCTACGCCACCTGCCGCAACCAAAACTGGAGCGAGGGCTGCCTGTTTCGGGATGCCGAGGCCCTGATCAGCGTCGGCAATGTGGAGTCGCTGAGCATCGTGACCGCAGCGTTCCTCTACCTACTGGAAGGCCACAAGCGCCGCCAGCGCGAAAACATGGAGGCTTATGAGCTGTTGCAAACCTGCAACGCCTCCGGAGCACGATGGTTGATGGGTCGCATCCACGCCCTCGAGAGTCTCAACAGCGCCGGCCTGTCGCTCGCCGGCCAGCAGCTCGCCGGCTTCGATCTGCACAACCTGCAGGCCCCCCATGGCGACTGGCAGGAGGTGAATCTGGAAAACAGCGTGCTGCGCCACGCCAACCTGGCCGGCACCGATCTGCGCGGCGCCAACCTGCGCGGCTGCGATCTGCAGGACGCCAATCTGCGGGGGGCCAATCTGCGCGACGCCAACTTGGAAGGGGCACACCTGACAGGAGCCCAGCTGGAGGGTGCTGACCTCAGCGGCACCCACCTGGAGGCCGCCAGCACCCAGCCCGCCTGACGGGCAGGCCTGCCACAATTCGATCTACTTGGAGCGGAACGCTGAGCGGCTTCACGCGCCCGTTGGCCCGGCTGATCGACCAATTCGAGCGGCTGCCCGGCATCGGTCCCCGCACGGCCCAGCGCCTGGCCCTGCACCTGCTGCGTCAGCCCGAAGAGCAGATCCGCAGCTTCGCCGACGCCCTGCTGGACGCCCGCAGCCAGGTGGGCCAGTGTCAGCGCTGCTTCCATCTATCGGCCGAACCCGTCTGCGAGATCTGCCGAAACAGCGAGCGCGGCAACGGCCAGCTCTGCGTGGTGGCCGATTCCCGCGACCTGCTCGCCATGGAGCGCACCCGGGAGTTCAAAGGGCACTACCACGTGCTTGGCGGCCTGATCTCGCCGATGGATGGCATCGGGCCGGAGCTGCTCCAGATCCAACCGCTGGTGCACCGGGTGGATGCGGAGGGCATCAGCGAAGTGATCCTGGCCCTCACCCCAAGCGTCGAGGGCGACACCACCAGCCTCTACCTGGCCCGCCTGCTCAAGCCCTTCACTGCGGTGAGCCGGATCGCCTACGGCCTGCCCGTGGGTAGCGAGCTCGAATACGCCGACGAAGTCACCCTGGCCCGGGCCTTCGAGGGACGGCGCCGGGTCGAGTAGCTCCCATGACCCGCTACAGCGCCATCCCCCCTGCTGAACGGCTACCTGAGTGGCTGCGGCGTCCCGTTGGCAACGCCTCCGCGTTGGAGACGGTGCAGGGCTTGGTGAAGCAGCAGCGGCTGCACACCATCTGCGAGGAGGGCCGCTGCCCCAACCGGGCCGAGTGCTACGCCTCCGGCACCGCCACCTTCCTGCTGGGGGGCCCGATCTGCACCCGCAGCTGTGCCTTCTGCCAGGTGGAGAAGGGTCAGGCTCCCCACCCCGTGGATGCCGGCGAAGCGGAGCGGGTGGCCGAAGCGGTGGCCGCCCTGGGGCTCTCCTATGTGGTGCTGACGGCCGTCGCCCGCGACGACCGGGCCGACCACGGCGCCAGCCTGTTCACCACCACCATGGCCGCCATCCGGCGCCGCACGCCCGGAGTTGGCATCGAAGTGCTCACCCCCGACTTCTGGGGCGGCCATCGCAACGAACAGGAGGGGTTGGCCGCCCAACGCCAACGGCTCACCGCGGTGCTCGCCGCCCAACCGGCCTGCTTCAACCACAACCTGGAAACCGTGGAGCGCCTGCAGGGCGAGGTGCGCCGCGGTGCCACCTACCGCCACTCCCTGGGGCTGCTGGCGGCCTCCCGCAACCTGGCGCCGCAGATCCCCACCAAGAGTGGCCTGATGCTGGGGCTGGGCGAAACGGAAGCGGAGGTGGTGCAGACACTGCGTGACCTGCGCGGTGTTGATTGTCAGCGCCTCACCCTGGGGCAATACTTGCGCCCATCCCTCGCCCACATCCCGGTTGCCCGCTACTGGAGTCCGGCGGAATTCGAGCAGCTGGGCGCCATGGCCAGGCAGCTTGGGTTTCAGCAGGTGCGCAGTGGGCCGCTGGTGCGCAGCAGTTATCACGCTGCCGAGGGCATGGGGTAGGGCCAACCATCGGCGCTGGTGGATCGCCCTGCTGCTGCTTCTCACCGAGCACGCACTCCCAGGCCGATGCGATGTTCCGCCAGAACCCCATCTGATCCAGGCCGAGGGGCCCAGCCTGAATGAGTGGCTGCGGGTACCCGACTGGCTGCAGCTGCAGCTGCAACTGCAGGCCCAGCCGCTGGCCAATCCCGTCGGGGGGAACCGCCGCAGCGCCAGCTGGATGCAGCAGTTGAGCCTGGAGGTGGTGGCCGGGCCAGGCCTGGCCACACCGCCGCAGCACTGGCGAGAAGCCGACCACTGGCGCACCAACCTGCAGCTGATGCTGTTCAGCGGCGACGCCAACTACAACGAAACGATCGGGGCCGCCTTCCCCCTGCAGAGCACATCCCATCCCACCGGTCTATGGCTGACGGAAGCCAGCGTGGAGCGGCACCCAGGCCCCAACGGCGTTGGCATTAAGGCGGGTGTGTTTTCGCTGGATCCGGGCTTCGTCAGCGCACCAGTGCTGGATGCCTACGTGCACTCCGCGCTCAACGACACGCTCAACCTCAATGTGAGCGGTCTGCCGATCAACCCCTACAGCGCTCCGGGGCTGCAGCTGCGTTGGCGACCTGAGCCAGCAGGGCGCTGGGGCGAATGGCGATACGGCGCCTTCCTGCTCGACCCCGAGTTCAACCTGGCCTCGCTGTTCGGGGTCAACCCCGACCAAGCCAGGCTCAATGGGCACACCCAACTGCTGCAGTGGAGTTTCGAGCGGCTGCCGGGGAGCGACGCCCTTCAACAACCGATTCGCCGCGGCGATCAGCTGGTGAGCCGCCAGCTGCCGCCGCCCCTACTGCAGATCGCCACCGGCTACCTCGACAACCGCAGCACGGGCAATCTGGATGGCGCCGCGGCCGCCACCCTCACCCTGGCGGCACCGCTCCCGCTGGGGCTCGACAACCGGGTGTGGCTGGGGTTGAACGCCGGCTTCAACTGGGACACCAATCCCGTACCCCTGTTTCTGGGCGGCGGCTGGCTGACGCAGGGGGTGGTACCAGGCCGCCCGCTGGATGTGCTGGCCCTCGGCGTTGGCAGCAGCCGCTTCAGCCCCACCCTCTCGCCCGGCCAGGGCAGCGAAACCGTGCTGGAGCTCAACTACAGCTGGCTGGTGAACAGCAACCTCAGCCTCCAGCCGGTGCTGCAGCTGATCCTCAATCCCAGCGGCAGCAACGCCGAGCCGATCCTGGCCGCCGGCCTGCAACTGCAGCTGCAGTTCTGACTCAGCCCATCAGCAGCCGGTAGGCCGCCTCCAGCCGATGAAACGCCTTGGCGTCACCGCCCAGATCGGGGTGGTGGGCCTTGGCCAAGCGGCGATAGGCGCGCTTGATCATCAGCTGACTGGCACCGGGCTCCAACCCCAGCAGCCCCAGGGCGTCGCCGTGGGGGTCCGGCGGCGATGCCTCGCGTTTGGCGTGGGATTGATGGTTGGTGTGGGAGTGATTCTCAGTGCGGGTGCCACTGCGGCGCTGGTGGTGGCGCTGGTGGTGGCGCTGGCCGAGGCGCTCCTCGCGGCGCAGGAGCTCCTCCACCACCTGCAAGGGCGCCTCGCTCAACCACTCCGGCGCCCGTTGGCCATAAAGGGCAAAGGCCGCCCGCACAGCCCAACGGGCCCGACTGTGGGGCCCCCGAAGCGCCTCAGCCAGTTCGGAGCCCAGGCCGGGGGAGCGGCGATCGAGCTCCTGCTCCAGGCTGAGCTCGGGGTTCCACCAGCCACTGCGCAGCTCGTCGATCACCCCGCGCAAGCCGGCCGGTGGTCCGATCCGCAGCGACGGCCAGCGGGGATGGCGAGCCATGGCCTGGCCCCAGAGCTCCACCAAATCGGGACTCAGGCCGAAGGCAACCCGCGTGTCCTCCCCCTTGGGGTGTTGCCGTTGCTCCAGCTGCAGTTGCTCCAGTCGGCGCCTCAGCGCCCGCACCTCCCGACGCAGGGCATCGTTCTCAGCCAGGAGGGCGTCCACGTTGCTGGTGACGGCAGGGCTGCCGGGAGCTGGACGCCAGCGACGGGGATCAAAGCCCATCCAGCCCCCCGAGGTCCAACCGCCGCGCACTCCGCCGCAGAACCTCGCCGGCATCGGCCCGCATCAGCAGGCCGGCGCCGCCCCAGAGCAGCCGCGGAGCGAGATCGGCCGGGCCGGCACCGAGCTCGCGCAGGGGCGTGAAGCCCAGCTGGCGGAAGTAGCGCACCAAGCGGCGATGTTGCTTCTCACTGTCTCGGATCGCCAGGATCGTGGCGCGGCGGCAGGGGGTGGCCTCCAGGGCCCAGGCGAAGGTGGCAGCGCAGATCAACGGAGCCACCGCAGCGGTCTGCTCACCCTGCACCCGCATGGTGTCGAGCCGCAGGCCATCGGCCGTGGCCAGGGCCCAACCCTTGAGCTCGCCGAGCAACAGCAGCCCGCCGCAAGCCTCCTCCGGTTGCGGGCGTCGCGCCACCCCCACCCGCAGGGTCCAGGCCACCCCAGCCGGCCGGCGCACCTGCAGGCGCAGCAGCAGGCCCCGACGGCTGGCCTCGGCCTCCAGATCGGCGAGGGTCGGCACTGGCGTTGGGTTGGTCATGGCCGCCATGGCTCCGCCAGGCGCACCGCCTCCAGCGGCAGGGGGCCATACAGGTGCGGGAACAACTCCGCGCCAGGGGTGCCGCCAGGAGAACCATCAGGAAGCACCGCCGGTTCGTGGCGCACCGCCAGGCCCGCGGAGGCCAAGTGCTGGGGATCGATGCTGAGCAGCAGCACCTCGCCGGCAGGCAAATCGCCATAGAAACGGGCGGCGGTGGCCGGCACCTGATCGGCAGCGCTGAGGTGGATGAAACCCACCTCCTCGAGCGCCAGGCCACGGCTGGAACGGCGGTAGATGCCCTCGGCACGAGCCGCCAGCCATTCGTGCCGCAGGGCCAGGTGATAAAGCCAGCGTGGGGAACGCCACGGCATGCGCGTCGCCCAGGGCGGTGCGAGCGCCACCGCCAGCTCCGGGCCGCCAAGACATCGGCCCAGCCAGGCCTGCAGGGCCACCAGCTGCGGCGCTGCATCGAATCCCAGCGGATCAGCCAGGCGGAACTGGCGCACGAAGGGCAGCAAGGCCCAGTCGGCCAGGGATGGCCGCTCACCCAGCAGCCAGCCCCCCGCCTCCAGGCGGTCGTTCCAGCGGCGCAGAATCGCGAGCCCGGCGAGACGATGCACCTCCCACGGCTCGCTCAGATAGCGATCGGGATATTTGAAGCGGTCGAGGTGATGCTTGAAGGGGCCGTCATTTTCGGTGATCAGACCCTCCATCTCCGCCACCTGCGCCCCACTCCAACCCGACAGCCAGCCGTGGGGATCGCAGCGCTGCAGGGCCCAGTTCATGATCGCCAGGCTTTCCTCCAGCACCGGCTCCCCCTCGGGCCCAGCAGCCGCACCCACCAGCACCGGCACCGTGCCCTTGGCCGAGGCCGCCAACAGCTCAGGCGGCTTGGCCTTGAGGCTCACCTCCCGCAGCTCCAACGTCTCCCCCGGCCGAAACCCCGCCGCCGCCAGGGCAAGGCGCGCCCGGATGGCATAGGGGCAGCGGCGGAAGCTGTAGAGAACCGGCCGCGCGTCAGCCACCGCTGCGCTCACCGAGATGGCGTTCACCGAGATGGCGCTCACCCCGCCCTCGAGCCCGCTCCATCTGGCGTTGGCGCTCCGCGAAGCGCGCCCGATCGGCATCACTGAAGCGATCGCGGCAGTGGCGGCAGCTCACGCCCGCCACGTAGCTGGGGAGCTGGCGGTCGGCCGGTGAGAGCGGCAGACCGCAGGCGTGGCAGAGGCTGTGTTCACCGGGCTCGAGCCGGTGGTTCACGGCCACCCGCTGATCAAACACGAAGCACTCACCGCGCCAGCTGCTGCCCTGCTCGGGGATCTCCTCGAGGTAGCGGAGGATGCCGCCCTGCAGATGATGAACCCCGGCAAAACCCTGCTGCTGCAGGTAGGCCGTGGCCTTCTCGCAGCGGATGCCGCCGGTGCAGAACATCGCGATCGCCTTGGGCTGGCGCTCTGCCACCAACGGCCTGAGCTCGCGCTCCACCCACTGGGGAAACTCGCGAAAGCTCTCAGTGCCCGGGTCGATCGCCCCAGCAAAGGTGCCGATCGCCACCTCGTAGGCGTTGCGGGTGTCGATCACCAGGGTGTCGGGGTCGGCGATCAGGCCATCCCACTGCTCGGGTGGCACGTGGGTGCCCACCGCTGAGGCCAGATAGGGCTGCACCTCGGGCTGGCCAAGGGACACGATCTCGCGTTTGAGCCGCACCTTGAGGCGGTGAAACGCCTGCTCCTCGGCCCGGCTGAACTTGGCCTGCAGCTGCTCCAGCCCCGCCACCTGCCGCAGCCGCTGCAGCACTGCCTGCACGCCGGCATCGGGGCCCGAGATGGTGCCGTTCACCCCCTCGCCAGCCAGCAGGATCGTGCCGCGCACGCCAGCGGCGTCGGCCAGCTGCAGCAGCTCGCGGCGCAGGGCCGGCAACGCCTCCAGGGCAGCAAAGCGGTAGAACGCCGCCACCAGCACGCTCATCTCACCTGCACACCCGCAGCCGCCAGCAGCTCCCGGTCGGCCTCAACCGCCGGATTGCCGGTGGTGAGCAAGGTGTCGCCGTAGAAGATCGAATCGGCCCCGGCCAGCAGGCACAGGATCTGGGCCTCCCGGTTGAGCTGCTCGCGGCCAGCGCTGAGCCGCACCCGCGCCTGGGGCATCAGGATGCGGGCGACAGCCACCATGCGCACCAGCTCAAGCGGGTCCACCGGAGGCAGCGCTTCTAAGGGGGTGCCCTCCACCGCCACCAGGGCATTGATTGGCACGCTTTCGGGATGGGGATCGAGGTTGGCCAGCACCTCAAGCAGCCCGGCGCGATCGCTGGGGCTTTCGCCCATGCCGATGATGCCGCCGCAGCACATCGAAATCCCAGCGCTGCGCACCCGCTGCAGGGTTTCGAGCCGCTCCTGGTAGGTGCGGGTGGTGATGATCCGGTCGTAGTGCTCGGGGCTGGTGTCGAGGTTGTGGTTGTAGGCGGTGAGCCCCGCCTCCGCCAGGCGCTCGGCCTGGGAGTCGCTGAGCATGCCGGCGGTGACGCAGGCCTCCAGACCCAGCTCCCGCACGCCGCGCACCATGGCCAGCATCGCTTCGAACGGCGCCCCATCCCGGATTTCACGCCAGGCCCAGCCCATGCAGAAGCGGTGGGCACCGGCCTGCTTGGCCGCCCGCGCCCGCGCCAGCACCGGCTCCACCTCGAGCTCCGGCCGGCCCGTCACGTCGCTGCTGTTGTGCAGCGACTGGGGGCAGTAAGCGCAGTCTTCTTCGCAGCCGCCGGTCTTGACGCTGAGCAGGGAGGCCAGCTGCACGTGGTAGCCGGGGTTGGCGTCGCGGTGCACCTGCTGGGCCTGCCAGAGCAACTCCATCAAGGGCAGCTCCAGCAGCGCCTGGATTTCAGAACGGGACCAATCGTGACGCGTGATCACTGGCAGCAACGGAGACAGGGTGGCAGGGAGGCGTGGAGACAGAACCGGTCAGGCCAGGGGCTCGACCCCGCCGAAACGGCGCTGGCGGCCCTGGTAGTCGAGCAGGGCACCCCTCAGAGCCGCCTCATCGAAATCGGGCCAGAGCACATCGGTGATGTGGATTTCGGCGTAAGCCAGCTGCCAGAGCAGGAAGTTGCTGATGCGGTGCTCACCGCTGGTGCGGATCAGCAGGTCGGGATCGGGCTCGCCTGCGGTATGGAGCTCGGCACTGAAACTCTGCTCGTCGATGGCGCGGGGATCGAGCGCACCGGCCACGCAGCGCTCGGCCAGCCGCTGGGCGGCCCGCACCAACTCGGCCCGGCCGCCGTAGTTGGTGCACACGTTGAAGTGGATGCCGGTGTTGGCCGCGGTGCGTTCGGTGGCGTCGGCAATCAGCCGTTTCAGGCCTTCGGGCAGCGGCTCGAGATCCCCCAGAAAACGGATCCGCACCTGCTCCTGCTCCAGGGCGTGCAGCTCGCGGGCCAGCACCCGCTCAAACAGGGTCATCAAGAAGCTGACCTCTTCGCCAGGACGGCTCCAGTTTTCGGTGGAGAAGGCGTAGGCGGTGAGGGCCCCGATGCCCCAGTCGCTGCACAACCGCAGGGTGCGCTTGAGCGCCTCGACCCCCTCGCGATGGCCCATCACCCGCGGCAGGTTGCGCTGCTTGGCCCAGCGGCCATTGCCGTCCATGATCACGGCCACATGGCCGGGCAGGCGCTCCGGATCGAGGCGGGGCGGCAGGGCCTGGGGGGCAGTCGCAGTGGTGGTCGCCAGGGCGCGACTCATCCGCGGGAATCCGGCGTGTCTTTTGCCACGCTACGCCCTGTGGGCAAGGCCAGGGCCTGGCTGAGCAGATCGTGCAAACGGCTGCTGGTGATCGGGCGCTCCAGCCGCCCCTGACTCGCCAGCGACAGGGTGCCGGTTTCCTCCGACACCACAATCGCCAGGCACTGGTCGAAGCGTTCGGTGAGGCCCAGGGCCGCCAGATGCCTGGTGCCGTAACGGTTGATGCCCTGGCGCGAGAGGGGCAGGATCACGCCGGCGGCGACAATCCGGTTGGCCTTCACCAGCACAGCCCCGTCGTGCAGAGGGGTGTCGGCCGCAAACAGGTTGAGCAGCAGGTCCACCGTGAGCTTGGCGTCGAGGCCGATGCCGGGATTGAGGAAGTCCTCGGGGCGCAGGTCGCTGCCCAGATCCACCACGATCAGCGCCCCGCGACGGGACTGGGAGAGGCGCCCAGCAGCCTCACTGAGCACCGCCACCGAGCCGGAGCCCAGCTGATCACGGCTGCGGTTGCCGAACAGCACGCCGAGGCGACCGGTGCCGAGCAGCTCCATCAGCCGGCGCAGCTCCCCCTGCCACAGGATCGCCAGGGCCAGGCTGCAGGCCAGCACCAGGGCGTCCACCAGTTTGCTGGTGAGCGGCAGGTTGGCGTAGCGCTGCACCACCCAGGCCAGGGCCACCAGCAGCAGGTAGCCGCGCAGCAACCACAGGGTGCGCGCTTCGGTGACCCGACCGAGCACCAAAACGCCCAGGCCGGTTGCAAACAGCAAATCCAGGACCAGGCGCGGATCGATCAGCCGTAGCAACTCACCCAGTTGCGGCCCGATCACAACTCACCCAATCGATGGACTCAGCCTACCGAGCGCAGGCGAGCCGGCAGCACGTCGTAGCGCAGTAAGTCCTCCGGCTGCTCCCGGCGCTGCACCAGGTCGGCCACCCCGTCGTGCACCAGCACCGCGGCGGGCCGTGGGATGCGGTTGTAGTTGGAGCTCATCGAGGCGTTGTAGGCACCGGTGGCAAACACCGCCAACACATCGCCGCTGGTGGCCGGCGGCAGGGCGACGTCCTTGAGCAGCACATCGCCGGATTCGCAGTGCTTGCCCGCCACGGTGACGGTTTCGCTGGCCTCGGCGGTGGGGCGATCGGCCAGCACCGCCGTGTACCGCGATTGATAGGTGATCGGCCGGGGGTTGTCACTCATGCCGCCATCCACCGACAGGTAGGTGCGCAGGCCGGGGATGTCCTTGCGACTGCCGATCGCGTAGACGGTGACGCCGGCGGTGGCCACCAGGGAGCGGCCGGGCTCACACAGCAGCCGGGGCAACGCCAGCCCCCGCTCCTGGCAAGCCGCCACCACCGCACCGGCCACGGTGCTCACCCAACCATCAATGCTCGGCGGATCGTCGCTGGCGACGTAGCGGATGCCCAGGCCGCCACCCACGTTGAGATCCACCACCGGGTGGCCCATCGAACGGGCCAGGGCCAGGGCATCAGCCATCACGCCGGCCAGGTCGTGGTGGGGCTGCAGCTCAAAGATCTGGGAGCCGATGTGGGCGTGCAGGCCCGTGAGGCGGGCCCAAGGGCAGCCCGACAGGTGCTGCAATACGCCCTCCAGCTGGTCGGGATCGAAGCCGAACTTGCTGTCGAGGTGGCCGGTGCGGATGTACTCATGGGTGTGGCACTCGATGCCCGGCGTGAAGCGCAGCATCAGCCGCACGGGCTCCGCCAATCCAGGCGCCAGCTCGGCCAGCAACTCCAGATCGCGCCAGTTGTCGGCCACGACGGTGACGCCCCGCTCTGCCGCCAGGGCCAGCTCTTCGCGGCTCTTGTTGTTGCCGTGCAACACGATCCGCTCCGCAGGCATGCCGCCCTGGAGAGCCGTGAGCAGTTCACCGGCCGACACCGCATCCAGCCCCAGGCCCTCGGCAGCCACCAAGGCGGTAATCGCCAGGGAGCTGTTGGCCTTCGAGGCATAGAGGGCCAGGGCTTCGCCGGGGTAGTGCTTGGCCAGGGCCTCGCGGTAGGCGCTGCAGGTGCCCCGCAGGGTGGCCTCATCCAGCACATAAAGCGGTGTGCCGTAGGTGCGGGCCAGGTCGCTCAGGGCACACCCCGCCACTGTCAGCCGACCGTCGCTGTCGAGGGCTGTGGTGAGCGGCGTGAGGTTGCGGTTGGGACTGAGCGCATCCCGATCCGTTTCAAAGGGTTGGGCCAACGCGACGGGCTCACGGGAGATCACCATGGCTGGAGCCGCACTGGGGGAGAAGAGAACATGAATGTACGGAACGCCCCCATGCCGCTGCGCCGCAGCAATCTCACCCCCTCACACCTGGAGCACTGCCTCGCCCTCGATCAGGCCAGTCTGCAGGGCCTCTGGAGCCGCAGCCAATGGCAGAGCGAGCTGGCCGAACCGCGACGCCCCGGGGTGGGGCTGTGGCACGGGAACACCCTGGTGGCCATGGCCAGTGGCTGGCTGGTGGTGGATGAGCTGCACATCACCCTGGTGGCGGTGGCGCCCGAGCGGCGGCGCCAGGGGCTGGGCCGCCAGGTGCTACAGGCCCTGCTGGACCATGCTCAGCAGCAGGGGGCCGCGCACGCCACCTTGGAAGTAGCACCCGGCAACGCCGCCGCCGTCGCCCTCTACCGCGGCCTGGGCTTCCAGGATGCGGGCCTGCGTCGCGGTTACTACCGCAACGGAGACGATGCCCTGATCCAATGGCTGCGGTTAGCCCCGGTCAATGATGCGAAGCCAGGGTGTGGATAACCGGCTTTTCTTATTGCTGAAAACCAGCAATTGCTTGGATTGAGATGTTGCCTAAAACCGGCCGAGCCCCTGCTGCTGCAGTGGATCTGCCTTTGATCAGGCGTAAACCACACCTCACCGGTCAACCCTGGTAGCTTGGTTCAACTTGCACAAGGTCCCACCCCATGTTCGAGCGGTTTACCGAGAAGGCCATCAAGGTGATCATGCTGGCCCAGGAAGAGGCTCGTCGCCTGGGGCACAACTTTGTTGGCACCGAACAGATCCTGCTGGGCTTGATCGGCGAGGGCACGGGCGTGGCCGCCAAGGTGCTCAAGTCGATGGGCGTCAACCTCAAGGACGCCCGCGTTGAGGTGGAGAAGATCATCGGCCGGGGCTCCGGTTTCGTGGCGGTGGAGATCCCCTTCACGCCCCGAGCCAAGCGCGTGTTGGAGCTGTCCCTGGAGGAAGCCCGCCAGCTTGGGCACAACTACATCGGCACGGAGCATCTGCTGCTCGGCCTGATCCGTGAAGGCGAGGGCGTGGCGGCCCGGGTGCTGGAAAACCTCGGCGTCGACCTGGCCAAGGTGCGCACCCAGGTGATTCGCATGCTTGGCGAGACCGCTGAGGTGGCCGCTGGCGGTGGCGGCGGCAAGGGCTCAACCAAAACTCCCACCCTGGATGAATTCGGCAGCAACCTCACCCAACAGGCCGCCGACGGCAAGCTCGATCCGGTGGTCGGCCGGCAAAACGAAATCGAACGGGTGATCCAGATCCTGGGTCGCCGCACCAAGAACAACCCCGTGCTGATCGGCGAACCTGGCGTCGGCAAGACGGCCATCGCCGAGGGCCTGGCCCAGCGGATCAACTCCGGCGACATTCCGGACATCCTCGAGGAGAAACGCGTTCTCACCCTCGACATCGGCCTGCTGGTGGCCGGTACGAAGTATCGAGGCGAATTTGAGGAGCGCCTCAAAAAAATCATGGAGGAGATCCGCAGCGCCGGAAACGTGATCCTCGTGATCGACGAGGTGCACACCTTGATTGGCGCCGGTGCCGCCGAAGGCGCCATTGACGCTGCCAACATCCTCAAACCGGCCCTGGCCCGCGGTGAGCTCCAGTGCATCGGCGCCACCACCCTGGACGAATACCGCAAGCACATTGAGCGGGATGCCGCCCTGGAGCGCCGGTTCCAACCGGTGATGGTGGGCGAACCCTCCGTCGACGACACGATCGAGATCCTGCGCGGCCTGAAGGAGCGCTATGAATCCCACCACCGCCTCAAGATCGCCGACGAGGCCCTGATTGCCGCCGCCACCCTGGGCGACCGCTACATCTCCGACCGCTTCCTTCCCGACAAGGCGATTGACCTGGTCGACGAGGCCGGCAGCCGGGTGCGGCTGATGAACTCCAAGCTGCCGCCGGCGGCCAAGGAAGTCGACAAGCAGCTGAGGGCCGTACAAAAGGACAAGGAGGAGGCCGTGCGCGAGCAGGACTTCACCAAGGCCGGCGAGCTGCGCGATAAGGAAGTTGAGCTGCGCGAGCAGATCCGCTCGATCCTGCAATCCCGCAAGGACGAGGAGCCCGCGGCCGAAGCCACGGCTGGCGATACCGAAGCCGGCAGCGAGGTCAGCGTTGCGATCGCGGATGCGCCTGCAGACGCCGAACGCACCCCGATGGTGACCGAAGAGGACATCGCCCACATCGTGGCCTCCTGGACCGGCGTGCCGGTGCAGAAGCTCACCGAGAGCGAGTCGGCCAAGCTGCTCAACATGGAGGAAACCCTCCACCAGCGCCTGATTGGTCAGGACGAAGCGGTCAAGGCCGTGTCCCGCGCCATTCGTCGCGCCCGCGTGGGTCTCAAGAACCCCAACCGGCCGATCGCCAGCTTCATCTTCTCCGGCCCCACCGGCGTGGGTAAAACAGAGCTCACCAAGTCGCTTGCGGCCTACTTCTTCGGCAGCGAAGAGGCCATGATCCGCCTCGACATGTCGGAGTTCATGGAGCGCCACACGGTCAGCAAGCTGATCGGTTCGCCTCCGGGCTACGTGGGCTTCAACGAGGGCGGCCAGCTCACCGAAGCGGTGCGGCGCCGTCCCTACACCGTGGTGCTGTTCGACGAAATCGAGAAAGCCCACCCCGACGTGTTCAACCTGCTGCTGCAGCTGCTCGAAGACGGTCGCCTGACCGACTCCAAGGGCCGTACGGTCGACTTCAAGAACACCTTGATCATCATGACCTCGAACATCGGTTCGAAGGTGATCGAGAAGGGCGGCGGCGGCCTCGGCTTCGAATTCGGCGGCGGCGATGCGGATGAAACCAACTACAACCGCATCCGCTCGTTGGTGAATGAGGAGCTGAAGCAGTACTTCCGCCCCGAATTCCTCAACCGTCTCGACGAAATCATCGTCTTCCGTCAGCTCACCCGCGACGAGGTCAAGGAGATCGCCGAGATCATGCTCAAGGAGGTGTTCGGCCGCATGCTCGACAAGGGCATTGCCCTGTCGGTCACCGAGGCCTTCAAGGAGCGACTGGTGGAAGAGGGCTACAACCCCTCCTACGGCGCCCGTCCGCTGCGCCGTGCCGTGATGCGCCTGCTGGAAGACTCCCTCGCCGAGGAGTTCCTCAGCGGCCGGATCAGCGACGGCGATGCCGCGTTGGTCGATGTCAACGACGACAAGCAGGTGGTGATCCGCAAGCAGGCTGCCCTGCCCGCCGAGCCCGAGCTGGCCGCCGCCGGCGTCTGAAGGAAGGATCGGGGGCCGGACACCGGCCCCTACCATCGATTGGGGATGACAGCCACACCGGGATGAGTACCCCCCTGAGCCAACACGCCATCGCCCCAGCCGAGGTGCTGCGGGGCCCGGGGGCCTGGGCCGAGGGGCTCGAGCGCATTCAAGGCCTCTGCCGCCGGCCCCTGGTGCTGGGTCGCAGTGCTGCCACCGCAGCTTTGCGGCAGCAGCTCCTCACCGAGCTGTTGAAAACAGGGCTGGAACCCCAAAGCGCCGAGCTTCAGCACGATTGCTGCGAGGAGGACCTCAGCCGGATCGGCGCCGTTTGCCGCGAGCAGGGCTGTGATGCGGTGATCGCCATCGGCGGCGGAAAGGTGCTCGATGCCGGCAAGCTGTTGGCCCACCGGCAGGCTCTGCCCTGCATCACGGTGCCCACCAGTGCCGCCACCTGCGCCGGCTGGACGGCCCTGGCCAACGTGTACACACCCCAAGGGGCCTTCCAGGGGGATGTGGCACTTGCCCGTTGCCCCGACCTCCTGATCTTTGACCACACCCTGGTGCGCCAGGCCCCGGCCCGCACCCTGGCCAGCGGCATCGCCGACGCCATGGCCAAGTGGTACGAAGCCTCCGTGAGCAGTGGCGCCAGCGGCGATGGCCTGGTGCAGCAGGCCGTGCAGATGGCCCGGGTGCTACGCGATCAGCTGCTGCTTGAAGCGGAGGAAGCCCTGCGGGATCCCCACAGCTCCGCCTGGGAGCGGGTGGCGGAGGCCTGCGGCCTCAGCGCCGGGCTGATCGGCGGCATCGGCGGAGCCCGCTGCCGCACGGTGGCGGCCCACGCCGTGCACAACGGCCTCACCCAGCTGGAGGCCAGCCACGGCCACCTGCATGGCGAGAAGGTGGGTTTCGGGATCCTGGCGCAGCTCCGGCTCGAAGAGGTGATCGGCGGCAGCCAGCTCGCCGGCCAGGCGCGCCGCCAGCTGTTGCCGCTGTTCCGGCAGCTGGGGCTGCCGGTGAGCCTCGAAGACCTGGGCCTAGGCAAGGCCGGCCTGCATGAGCTCCAGCACGCCTGTACCTTCGCCTGCCGCGACGGCTCCGACCTGCACCACCTGCCCTTCGCCGTGGGTCCCAACGATCTGCTGGCCGCCCTGGTGAGCACCTGCAGCAGCGAGCGCCAGCCCGCGTGAATTCTGTCCGTGAGTCTGGCCAAGACCTGGTGAGCGAGGCCGCCCGCAGCCTGCTGGATCCCCAGGGCCGGGAGTTGGCGGCCCTGGTGCAGTGGTGGCAGCTGCCCGATCTCGATGCCGGGGACGGCTCCGAGCCCTGGCCCGTGGCGGTGCTGGGAGAAGGCCCACCGGTGCTGCTGCTGCATGGCTTCGACAGCTCCTTTCTCGAATTCCGGCGGCTCGCCCCATTGCTGGCTGGCGGCGCCCAGCTGTTCATCCCCGACCTGTTCGGCTTCGGCTTCAGCCCCAGGCCCGCCGGCGGCGACTACAGCCCCAAGGGCGTGCTGCGCCACCTGGAGGCCCTGGTGCAGGCCATTGGCCAGCGCAACCCGGCCCTCCTCGGATTGATTGGCGCCTCGATGGGGGGCTCGGTGGCGGTGGAGCTGGCCCGGCGCCTGCCGGATCAGGTGGAGCGCCTGCTGTTGCTGGCGCCCGCCGGCCTCACCGGCCGACCGATGCCCCTGCCGCCCCTGCTCGATGGGCTGGGGGTGCGATTCCTAGCCCTACCGGGCGTGCGCCGGGGCCTGTGTCGCACCGCCTTCGCTGATCCAGAAGCCTCCGTGGGCGCCGCAGAGCTGGAAATCGCCTCCCTGCATCTTCAAAGCCCCGGCTGGGCCGAAGCCCTGCAGCGCTTTGCCCGCTCCGGCGGCTTTGCCGGCAGCGGCGCCCCGCTGCCCCACCAGCCCATCGCGGTGCTGTGGGGCGCCAACGACCGCATCCTGCGGGCGCCCCAGAAACGCGCCGCCCTGGCTCTGCTCGGGGAGCGGGTGCGCGAACTGGACGCCTGCGGCCACCTGCCGCACCTCGACCAACCCGCCACTGTGGCCGCCACCTGGCTGGCCAGCCCCCGCCACCCATGAGCAGCCCCGACGCCCGCGGCAACGGACCGGTGATGCAGCTGCTGGCCAGCGGCCTGCAGCTCTGGATCCGTCAGCAGTGCCAAGCGATTGGCAGCCTCGACATCCAACTGGAGGGATCGGCCCTGCAGCTGCTGCGGGGCCGGCTGACGGGGGTGCAACTGCTGGCGCGCCGGGTCGTGTATCGCGACCTGCACCTCGAGCTGGTGGAGCTGCGCAGTGGCCCGATCCAAGTGCACATCGGCAACCTGCTCAAGGGCCACCCGCTGCAGCTTGAGCATGCCTTCCAGATCCAGGGGCAGGTGAGCTTCACCCCCGACGGCCTGACCCGCTCCCTCAGCGCTCCGATCTGGCGGAGCCTGGGGGACAACCTCAGCGAAGAGCTGCTCGGCATCGCCCCGCTGGTGGAGCTGCGCATGCACCGCGACAGCCTGGTGTTCACCGCCCGAGGCCTGGGAGCCCGCGACCTGGTTGAGCTGGAAACCAGCGTGGCTGCGGTGGAGGGCAGCGTGGAGATCCGCTCCCGGGCGGGCAACGTCAGCAGCCGGCTGCCCATGGATCCCGGCATCACCATCGAGGACGCCCGCCTGGAAGGGGGCATGCTGCAGCTGCTGGGCATCGCCCGGGTGAGCGTGTGAGCGCGGCGGGCTGACGGGGCTCCTTAGCGCTGCAACAGCGGCAACACCAATGTGACCAGCGAATACACCACTGCCGGCACGAACAGGTAGCTGTCGATGCGATCGAGGATGCCGCCGTGGCCGGGGATCGCATCGCCGGAATCCTTCACACCGGCATCGCGCTTCATCATCGACTCGGTGAGGTCACCCACCAAGGCGAACAGGGCCACCACCGCCCCCAGCACCGCACCGATTAACCAGCCCCAGCTCCAGCCGATCAAGGTGCCGCCGAAAGCACCCACCGCCACCGCAGAGGCCACCCCGCCCAGGGCCCCCTCCACCGTCTTGCCGGGGGAGATCGGCGACAGCGGGTGGCGCCCGAGGCGGCGGCCAATCACATAGGAGCCGATGTCGGTGGCGACGATCAGGAAGCAGGCCAGCAGGGTGAGGGCGAGGCCGGCACTGGCGGGCCAGGGCTGGCCGGCCAGATGGGGAGCGAGGGCATCGCCAGCCAACTCGCGCAGGCGAATCCAGTAGCTGGGCAGAAAGCCGAGATAGAAGAGCCCAAAGATCGAGGCGGCAATGTCGGCGATCGTGCCGGTCACCGGCTGCAGCAGCAGCCAGCCGCAGATCACCGCCCCGGAGGCGGGCAGCACTGCAGCCGCCACGTCGCCGGCAAACCAGCCACCACCCATCAAGCCACTGCCACTGGCCAGCTGGGTGCTGACCAGCAGCAACTGCACCGCCACCAGGGTGGTTTTGGTGGCGGGCCGGATCCCCTTGAACTGGGCCATCCGGAAAAACTCCAGCAGGCCCAGGTGCACGATCACCCCCACGGCCGCCGTAAACCACCAGCCGCCCAGCATCACCACCACGAAGCCGAAGGCACCCGCCGCCCAGCCGCTGAGCAGCCGGGGCAGGGAGGTGGCGGTGCGGGTGCGGGAGCGAAGGATCAAGACGCGGTGCTCAGGACGGCTCGACGTGGGCAGAGCGCTCGGCGGCAATCAGAAACAGGGGCTCCGCCGCCGCCAGCTTGGCCTGGCTACCGCGCCGCTGCATCCGGTGCACGGTGGCCTGCACCACCTGCACATCCCGGGCCGCCAGCTGGCCCAGGGTGTCGGTGGCATCCACCAGCCCCTCCAGGCTGGCGGTGCTGATCACCAGTCGCCCCTGGGGCACCAGGGCCTCCCACACCGCCAGCAGCACATCCCCGAGAGGACGCCCCACCTCCAGCAACACCCGGTCGGGGTGGGCGGGGAGTTGGGCCAGGTCGGCCGGGGCGGCGCCGGCATGGATGTGCAGGTTGGTGATGCCGAACCGCCGGCGGTTCTGCTCCAGCAGCTCGATGGCGTCCGGATCCCGTTCGAGGGTGTGCACGGCGCCCTTGGGCATCAAGCGGGCGATTTCCAGGGCCAGGGCCCCGGTGCCACCGCCCACGTCCCACACCAGGGAATCGGGCCGGGGACGCAGATGGGCCAGCAGCATCACCCGCAGCTCCATCGGCGTGGGGCTGAAGCCCGGAGCGTCCTCAAAAGCGCTGTCCGGCAGCCCCGGGGTGACGAAATCCCACTGGTAGGGAGCCTGGTGGGAAGGCTGATCAGGAGCCACCGATGCGTGCGAATCCATCGGCCTCCGATCCGGCCACAACCCTCACGGTATCAGCGATCTGGCCGGGCCAAAGCCGGGCCTGCTGCTGCAGCCAGGCCGCCCGGGCCGAATCGATCCGCTCGCCTGGCACCAGCAGGGGAATGCCAGGGGGGTAGGGGCAGAGGGGTTCGGCGGCGATCCGTCCGGCGGCAGCCGCCAGGGGCACGGCCTCGGCGGCAGAACGCCAGGCCACCCCCAGGGGCAGCTCCGGCTCCGCCACCAGGGGCAGCGGTGGGGCACTGAACGGCGGCAGGGGATCGTCCCCCAGGGCCCGCCGCAACCGCTGGAGCTGACGGGGCAGCCGCCACACCACCCCCGCCGGCGGCCCCAGCCCCAGGCAGAAGGTGAGCGCCCCCGGCTCGGGCAACTCGGCGATCACCCCCCGCTCCAGCAACCAGGCATCGGCCTCGAGGCCGTTGATGCCCAGGGCGGCGGTGTGGAGCACCAGCCGCAGGGGGTCGTCGCTGGCGATCAGGGGCAGCCCCAGCACCTGGCAACGGCGCTGCAGCCGCTCACCAACCCACCTCGCACACTGCCAGCGGCGCAGCCCGGCCGGGCTGGTGAGCTCCTCGAGGGCGGCTTCGGCGGAGGCCAGCAGCAGGGCGCTGGGGCTGGAGGTTTGCAGCCACAACAGGGCCCGGGCCACAGCGTCCTGCCCCACCCGCTGGCCCTGGAGCAGCAGGGCCGCGCTCTGGGCCAGGCCGCCGCCAGCCTTCTGGGCGGAGAGCACCACCAGATCAGACCCTGCAGCCAACGCCTCGCCGCGGCCATGGGCCTGATCCACCAGCACCGGCAGGCCGCGCCGATGGGCCAAGGCCACCAGGGCCGGCAGATCCGCCCGCTGGCCCTGGTAGCTCGGCGACACCAGCACCAGCGCGGCCACTGGATCTGCCGGCGTGAGCAGCCCCGCCCCGGCCGCATCCAGCACCGCGTCCAGATGGGCCGGGCTGGGGGGCAGCCACAGGCCCGTAGCCGGATCAAAGGGCAGGTCGTAGAGCAGGGGGCGCAGCTGGCCCAGCACGCAGCCGTGCAGCAGCGAGCGGTGCAGGTTGCGGGGCAGCAGCACCCGGCTGCCGGGCGGAGCCAGGGCCAGCAGGGCTGCCTGCAGCAGGCCACTGGCGCCATTGACGCCAAACCACACCGCCTCGGCCCCCAGCTGGCGGGCGCAACGCCGCTGGGCCTCCGCCACAGCGCCGCTGTCGATCAGGGGCCCGCCGAGCTCCGGCAGTTCCGGCAGATCCCAGCTGCCGGGGCGCTGGCGCAGCAGCCGTTGCAGGGCCGGCGACAGACCCCTCCCGCGGCCGTGGGCCGGCAGATGCAGCGGCAGGCCCATGGGGGAGCGGATCGCGTTTCTAGAGTCTGCCTATCAACTGGCTGCCCTGCCTGTGACCATCGCCGAAGCCGCCAGCGGGCCGCGCTACGACCCGGGCCGTGATCTGCGCTGGCTGCTGCTGCGCCCCTGGGTGTTGGTGAGCCGGCTGACGGTGGTGCTCTGGCAGCTGGGCAGCCTGGCCCTGGTGCTGGTGGTGCAGGGCAGCAGCAACAACGCCCGGGTGCAGGAGCAGCTGGGCCGGCGCATCCTCACCACCCTCACCGAGCTCGGCCCCTGCTTCATCAAGGTGGGCCAGGCCCTCTCCACCCGCCCCGACCTGGTGCGGCGCGACTGGCTCGAGCAGCTCACCCAGCTGCAGGACAACCTGCCCGCCTTCCCCCACGCCATCGCCCTGGCCACCATCGAGCGAGAGCTGGGGGCACCGGCCGACGAACTGTTCGAGCAGTTCCCCGACTACCCGGTGGCCGCCGCCAGCCTGGGGCAGGTGTACAAGGCCCAGCTGGTCGATGGGCACTGGGTGGCCGTCAAGGTGCAGCGCCCGAATCTGCCCACGATTCTGCGGCGCGATCTGGTGATCATCCGCTTGCTGGGGGTGCTGACAGCTCCCTTCCTGCCCCTCAACCTGGGCTTCGGACTCGGCGACATCATCGATGAATTCGGCGCCACCCTGTTTGAAGAGATCGACTACCGGCTCGAGGCCAACAACGCCGAGCGGTTTGCCGACCTGTTTGCTCGCCAACCCGAGGTGATGGTGCCGCGGGTGGAGCGGCTGCTCTCCAGCGAGCACGTGCTCACCACCCAGTGGATCAACGGCACCAAGCTGCAGGAGCGCCAGGCCCTGGAGGCCCGCAACCTCGATCCAGCCGCCTTGATCCGCACCGGCGTGATCGCCGGGCTGCAACAACTGCTGGAGTTTGGCTATTTCCACGCCGATCCCCACCCCGGCAACCTGTTTGCCCTCTCCGGCAAAACCGGTGCCCTGGGCCACGTGGCCTACGTGGATTTCGGCATGATGGATTCGATCAGCGACAGCGATCGCCTCACCCTCACCGGTGCGGTGGTGCACCTGATCAACCGGGATTTCCGCGCCCTGGCCCAGGACTTCGTCAGCCTCGGCTTCCTCAACCCCAAAGCCGACCTGGAACCGATCATCCCGGCCCTGGAAGAAGTGCTGGGTGGCGCCCTGGGCGACAACGTCGGCTCCTTCAACTTCAAGGCGATCACCGACCGCTTCTCGGAGTTGATGTATGCCTATCCCTTCCGGGTACCAGCCCGCTTTGCCCTGATCATCCGGGCCGTGGTCAGCCAGGAAGGTCTGGCCCTTCGCCTGGATCCAGGCTTCAAGATCATCAATGTGGCCTACCCCTACGTGGCCCGGCGCCTGCTGGCCGGCGACACCAGTGACATGCGCGAGAAGCTGCTGGAGGTGCTGTTCGACCGGGATGGCCGGCTCCGCCTCGAACGGCTTGAGAACCTGCTGGCGGTGGTGGAAAACGACACCAGCAGCCCCAACCTGTTGCCGGTGGCCGGCGCCGGCATGAAGCTGCTGCTCAGCCCAGAAGGCGCCAGCCTGCGGCAACGCCTGCTGCTCACCCTGGTGCGAAACGACCGCCTGCACACCGACGACCTACGCGCCCTGTTCAGCCTGATGGGACGCACCTTCTCGCCCCAAAAACTGATGGGCGGCATGCTGGCCCGCCTAGCCCCCCAAGCGGCCTGAGGCTTACACCACCGAAGGAATGGTGATCCAGCAGATGCTGATCGCCGCTCCCCCGACCAGCACCACAAGCAAGGGCCAGACATCATCCAGGCGGTGCAGATGACGCAGCAGGGATGCTTTGTCGGCAGAATCCTCCATCGCTTCCATGGCGGCGTAACGACGCCCGATCCAAAGCACCAACACAAAAGCGGCGAGGGTCACCCCATAGGCCACCACATACACCTGGTCTAGAAAGGTGAGGAAGGGCAGCTCTGGCAATTCGGCGCGGTAGGTCTGCTGCAGGAACACCAGCGTCAACAACACCGTGACGGGAATGCTGGCCCGAGCGTCCTGCTCATCGGGGCGCACCTTGAACACCAACAACACCATCGCCATCAGCACTGTCAGAGGCAGCAGCAGGCGCCAGAACGATGCCCAAGAGGAGGTGCCGTAGGAGATCTCAAAGAGAATCTGACTGTAATCATTTTCATCGCCGCCCAGGCCGAAATTCGTGGCGTAATGATGCCGGTATTCAGCAATTGACCACCCGGTATTCAACCATCCAATAATATGGGAATAGAGTCCCATTCCACTGTTCTGTATTTCCGGGATCAGCCGTAGGTCGCGATATCCCAACTCGCCGTCCACATCGTTGGCCTCTAGCGCCAACGGCAGGCTGATAGTCATAAAGGGGTAGCGACGAAAATTTGCGCGATCAACGTAGTAGCGCCCCACGTAATTAAACAGCTGATAATAACTACCGTCAGCCAGCCTTATGGGTTCTTTGCTCACGGGATCAAGCGCTGAATCCTTATCCGAAAGCAAAGTATTCAACACGATAAACAAGCGGGAAATATCACCGCCATGGCTTTCCACATAGCGCTGCATGGGCTCCTCCCAACGCAGCCACACGTAACCATTTCCGGAATAGCTAGGCCCCCTCAGATCCAGCTCATAATTGCTGGTGGAATACACCCCCACCTCCACCTTGTAGCGGGCCTGTTCCAGCTCGGAGCGATCCACCCGCGCCTCCCCATCGCTGAGCTGATCGCCTCGCAAAGAACTCCAAACCCCGAGCGTTTGTTTCTCACCCAGGGGCAGGGTGGTGAGGGCACGGGATGAGGACGACAGGCGCAGGGAGTCGCGGTTCTGAACCGGGCTGACATCGATCCGCCCGATCCCGAGAATGGCGAGGATGGCGGCCAGAACAATGGCAACGATCGCCAACAAGTTCCATCCGCGTTGCTTGCGCAGCACCATGCCCCTCAGCCGCTGTCTGCCGAAGTTAGGTCTGCTGGGGAGGATCGGGCTGCGGATCATCCTGGCCGCAGGCTTGCCGGTGCTCGCCACAGCGGGGGTGCCGGCCCGGGCGGCCGTGGAGTTGCTGCTGGGTCAGTCGGCCGCCCTCAGCGGCCCTTCCGGCATGCTCGGGCGCGAGTACCGCGATGGGGCTCTCGCTTACTTCACTGAAGTAAACCGACGCGGCGGCGTGCATGGCCGTCGCCTGCGGCTCATCAGCCTCGACGACCGCTACGAGCCTTCCCTCACCCTGCGCAACACCAGGCAACTGATCGAACGCGACAGGGTGTTTGCCCTGTTCGGCTACGTGGGGACCCCAACCGTCAAGGAGGTGCTACCCCTGGTGGAGAGCAACAAGATCCCGCTGATCGCCCCGCTCACCGGCGCCCAGCTGTTGCGCCAGCCCCACCGGCCGCTGGTGTTCAACCTGCGCACCAGCTACCAGGTGGAGATCGATCGCATGATCAACTACCTAGTGCGCAGCGGCCGGCATCGGATCGCGGTGGTGGCCCAAAACGATGCCTTCGGCCAGGACGGCCAACGGGCCGCGCACCAAGCCCTCAAGCGCCATGGCCTCAAACCGGTGGCCACCGCCAGCGTGGAGCGCAACTCCGGCCAGGCCGTCGAAGCGGCCCGCGCCGTGCAGGCTGCCAATGCCAATGGGGTGATGATCATGGCCGCCTATCCCAGCTCGGCCGCCTTCACCCGCGAGTTGCGCCAGCACGGCAGCACGGCCCAGCTGATGAACGTGTCGTTTGTGGGCACCAGCGCCCTGCAGGCCGCCCTGCCCAGCAACCAGGCCAGAGGCATCGGCATCGCCCAGGTGGTGCCCTTCCCCTGGAATGAGCGGGTGCCGGTGGTGAAGGAGTATCAGCAGCTGATGCGCCGCCAGCAGAGCAGAGCGCTGTTCGGCTTCACCAGCCTGGAGGGTTTTCTGGCCGCCAAAATGACGGTGGAGGGGCTGCGCCGGGCCGGAGCGAGCCCCACCCGCCAGCGCTTCGTGACGGCCCTGGAGTCGATGCGGGACGTCGATCTCGGCGGCTACCGGGTGCAACTCGGACCCCAGGACCACAACGGCAGCACCTTTGTGTAGCTCACCTTCCTGGGCTCCCAGCGCTGGGAGCCCTGAGGGCCTAGGGTCTCGGCCATCTTGCCCAGCTCCTGCCGATGGCCAGCTTGCCCGATCTGTCCCTGGCCATGGATGCCGCGGAGGCCGGGGATGCGGCGGAGGCCGGCGCACTGGCAGGGAGCTGGATGTTCGGTGACCTCGACGGCAGCGACATCCTGCTGGAGTACGCGCCGATCCTGCAGCCTCCCTACGTGGTGGCGGGGATCGGCCTGGCGATGGGGGTGCTCTGCGGGCTCACCTTCGCCAAGCTGGTGCAGAACCGGCTCGAGGGTTGGAAACAGGATCGGCTGGCCCTGCTTCCCCTCGGCAACATCGCCATCACCCTGCCCTACATCGGCGTGGTCATCGGCGTCACCCTGTTCATTGGCGGCAGCCTGCAGGTGTTCGGCTTCTCCTCAGGGGTAGCCCTTCTGGTGTCCTTCGTGCTGTCGGTCGGCACCGCCGGCGCCCTGTGGGTGCAGCTGGAGCGGCTGATGGGCCAGGTGCAGGACGGCACCTTCAGCGCCGTCGACTTCGACAATTTCGACCAGTTTTTCTAGGGCGCTGGCCCTTTAAGCAACCAGATAGCCCTCCAGCATCCGCGACTGGGCGCGCACGCCTTCGAGGGCCTTGCGCTCCAGATTGCGGGTTTTGTCCCGGCTCATGCCCAGGTGCTTGGCGATGGCACTGAGGCTCATCGGTTCGGATCGGCCCGGCACCTGATCGCAAGGGATGCCGTAGCGCATCTTCAGCACCCGACCCTGCAGCTCCGGCAGCTGCTCCAGCAGTGCCCGCAGGTCGCCCTTCAGGCACTCCCCATCCACACGGTCCTCCGGCAGTTCCGCGTCACCCGCCAATAAATCCAGCAGCTCGGTGTCGTCGCCGTCGCCCACCTTCGTTTCCAGGCTCACCGGCTGGCGGGCACGGCACAGCAGGTCCTTCACCTCCTCCTCCGGCAGCTCCACCGCTTCCGCCAGCTCCGTCACCGTGGGGGTGCGGCCCAGCAGCTGGCTCAGTTCCCGCTGACCCTTCTTCAGCTTGTTGAGGGTTTCGGTGATGTGGATCGGCAGCCGGATCGTGCGGCTCTTCTCGGCGATCGCCCGCGTGATCCCCTGGCGGATCCACCAATACGCATAGGTCGAAAACTTGTAGCCCCGCGTCGGGTCGAACTTCTCCACGCCCCGCACCAGCCCGATCGTGCCCTCCTGGATCAGGTCCAGCAGCTCCATGTTCCGCCGCGTGTACTTCTTGGCCACGCTCACCACCAGCCGCAGGTTGGCCGCCACCATCCGCTCCTTGGCCCGGCGACCCGCCTGCAACCGCTTTTTCAACAGCGGTGCACTCAGCCCCGCCGCCTGGGCCAGTTCCGCCTGGCTCGGCTTGGTGCCCAGCCGGCTCTCCAGCTCCTGCTCCAACTCCTCCAGCGCCACCAGCTCCTGCACCTGACGCCCCAGCGTGATCTCCTGCTCGTGACTCAGCAGCGGCACACGGCCGATGTCACGCAGGTAGCTGCGCACCAGGTCACCGCCGCCCTGGGCTGAGGAGCTTTCCGACCCTGAACTGGAGCCAAGAACGGGCAGAGCGGGCATGGGGAGCCGAGTTTACGAAACTCTTTTGTTTCGTAAACCTACCATCCTTTACCGGGCGGCAGCATGGGAGCCATGGCCCACGAACGCCTGCAAAAACTGATGGCCGCCGCCGGCCTCTGCTCGCGCCGGCAGGCCGAATCCCTGCTGCGTCAGGGGCTGGTGCAGGTGAACGGCGCCGTGGCCCAGCTGGGGGACCGGGCCGACCCCGAGCGCGACCGGATCACGGTGCGGGACGAGCCCCTGGCGGCCCGGCCGGAGCCGCTGCTGCTGCTGCTCAACAAGCCAGCGGGGGTGGTTTGCAGCTGCCACGACCCCGAGGGGCGCCCCACGGTGCTCGACCTGCTGCCGGCTGACCTGCGCCAGGGCTGCGGGCTGCACCCGGTGGGGCGTCTCGACGCCGAAAGCCGCGGCGCCCTGCTGCTCAGCAACCAGGGCGACCTCACCCTGCGCCTCACCCACCCCCGCTACGGCCACCGCAAGACCTACCGGGTGTGGGTGCAGGGCCGGCCCGACGCCCCAACCCTGCAACGCTGGGCCGCCGGCGTGCCCCTCGACAGCCAGGCCAGCCAACCGGTGGGACTGCAGGTGCTCAGGCGCACACCCCAAACCACCGAACTGGAGCTGCGCATGGGGGAGGGGCGCAACCGCCAGATCCGGCGCACCGCCGCGCTGCTCGGCCATCCGGTGCGGGATCTGCAACGGCGATCGATCGGGCCGCTGCAGCTCGGCGATCTGCCCGAGGGTCGCTGGCGGCGCCTCGATCGCCAAGAATGGGCGGCACTGACAACCCAGCCCTGACCCGCACCCCCCAGCTGCCACCCAAGCGCCCGCTGGGCCGCCTCGGCCGCTGGTGGCGGCGGGATCCCCTGCCGGCCAGCAACGCTGCGGCAGAACCACCGGCCGATCCTCTGCTGGCGGTTGGGCAGACGCTGCGGCAGCGGCGGGAGGAGCGCGGCCTGACCCTGCGGCAATTGGCCCTGGACACCCGCATCAGCACGGCGGTGCTGGAGGCCCTCGAGCGGGGCTGGCGCGACCGGCTGCCGGAGGCCACCTACCTGCGCACCATGGTGCCGCTGATCGAGCGGCACCTCGACCTGCCCGCCGGCAGCCTGGAGACGGTGCTGCCCGACAGCGAACGGCTGCCCCAAGACCAGCGGCGGCAACCGCTGCTGCGGCGCTTCACGCCGGGCTCCATCGACGTGTTCACCACCTGGCAGGGCACGCTCCTCTACGGCGTGCTCACCATGGGGTTGATTTACGGCGTGAACCTGCAGCAGCAGCACCTGGCGGCCCGAGGGCTGCTGGCACTGCGGCCGATTCCGCCACTGCCCCGCCAGCAACAGGCCAAACCGGCCAAGCCCGAGCAGACCCTGCTTAACGTCTACCCCGATCTGCGACCGCTGGAGCTGGCGGCCCGCGGACAGGGAATCGGACAACTGCGCCGCAACCGAGCCACACCGGCCTCCGCCACCGGGCTGCTTGAGCTGCAGTTGAACAAGCCAAGCCAACTCAGCCTCACCAGCGACAGTGGGGTGCGCACCAGCCTGCGCAATGCCAGCGGATCGATCACCATGCCGCTGAGCGGCGGTTTCAGCCTGGCAATCACGCCGCCCCCCGGCTCCGGCGAGCGGATCAACTGGAACGGCGAACCATTGCCAGCCCAGCAGGGCAATCCCGGAAAATTCATTCAAACGAACTCGATAAGAGCTAAAAATAGAAATTAAAAAAAGAGACGGACACCTAAAAAGATACATGACATAACTGAATACCGCGAAGCCCTTAAGCGAAACGCAGGCAACAACAGCCGCGCCGACAACAGATAACACTTGCAATGTGCACAACCATCCCAAAGTCAATGCCTCGCCTAAGCTTAAACTCGGAAAAGACCTAACAATTTTTGAAGAACCAGCAAACAAGCCGAGCAAATTGGGACAAGTCGGACATAATGAAAAGAGATCCACAAAAAGCAAGCACTCCCCAAAAGTGCAGAGAGCGCAACAAAGCCGCTGAACACAAATTATTTTGACAATTCTTCCAAGCCACCTAGAAACCCAGAGACTTCTGATCAGACCTTTTCACGAAGAAGACCTAGCCAGCTTCATAAAAATCAGACAGGACAAAGACTTTAGGAGATTCATGCAGCCGGAAACAAGCAATCATGAGCCTACATGCGAGGAACTAAAACAACGCCTTAGCAGATTTGAAAGAGAAGTAAAAACCTCCGGACTAGGCCCAAGAGCCTTGACCTACAAGCAAACAGGAAAAGTAGCTGGCTTTTGCGGCATAATTCATACGAATGGCGCACCCGACAAGGAAATTATTTACTTTATTTTACCCGAACTGCGCAGAATTAATCTGTGTTTAGAGGCAGCTAGTTGCGTAATCAAAAACATGCAGGCTGATTCAATAGGAGCTTTCGTAGAAACCCATAATACCGCCTCTCTGACAGTTCTGAAAAAACTAGGTTTCAAGTACGAAGGAGATATCTTTCACCCATTTCAAAAGAAGCACGTGGGGTGGCATTCGCTAACACCAGACAAATCGCCAAAATCAAATTAATGCAAATGGTGGATTTCTGCGGTTCATGGCATGCGACACAACATGACTACAGGCTCCGCGCCACAGCGTCTAGAGATTCCTGGAAATTCCAAGCAATCTGTATCTGTTGGTAATAGGATTATTCCGTGCTCTAGACAGAGCTGATTCAAAGTCAGTAACAGGCGGCCTCGCCGGTGTTCTCAGCATCGCTTGAGGTCGGCGGAATTGCTCCCTCCTTGTGCTGGAAAGCGCCTCCGCTGCAACCGATCTTGAGCTGATCAGCTATCTGAGGTCGATCCCGGATTCACGGATGCGGCGCGACGTTCGGTTTCAAGCCTGGTATCTGCTGGTGGTGGCCGTGCTCGGAATCCCGAGTGGACGCCAGAGCTTGCGGAATCTAGAGCGTCACTCCTTCGGAGAAGGAGTGGCTTCTGCCATCCGCCACCACAGCATCCTGACCGAGGCACTCGGCCTGGAGCTGCGTCGGCCGCCATCGGATTCCTCGTGCCGCTACTTCTTCCAACAGGTGGGTGTGGCAGCCCTATGCGCGGCTGTGCGTAACTGGACGATCGCCTAAATCGCAGGTGGCGCAACGGATCACGATCAGCTGGTGTGTGTAGCCCCTGGCTTTCGCGAAGCAGTTGGCGAGAACCTTAGTGGCTGGATCGCCCCCATCGCTGGTGGCGGCTCGGCTTTCATTGCCTAGGTGGTGCTTAACTCAGCCGCGGCGGGCGTGGCAATCAGCCAGGCCTGCAACGCCACCACCAGCAACAACGAGCAGGCAGTGCGGCGGCAGCTGCTCGGCGAGCTGGATCTCGAGGGTGTATTCATCCAGCCGGACGCGCTGCATACCCAGCGCACGTTTTTCGGCAGATCTAGGAGCAGGGGGGCGACTTCCTCTTGATGGTGTAGCCGCAGGCATCATAAGGAGTAGGCCAACCAGAAGACCTTGCATCGTCAGATCCGATCTCAGTTCCAGGGCAAGTGCAAGATCTTTTTCGTATTAGAGGATCACGAGGTTGGCCACGGCCGCGACATCACCTGAACGCTGCGCGGCAACGAAAAGGCAAGCTTTTTATCCAGAGCCTCTGTAAGGAAAGAGCTTTTGCGATGGCCTTCAAGAACTCCCGGGAACTCAACAACTGGCTAACGCGTTACCTCTCGTTATAACCGGCTCAGGAAGGACTCAGGCCTCGGCGGCCGCTCCACTCAGCAGCGGCTCAGCGAGCTGCTCTGCTGATCAGCGTGGTGAGACACAACATCTAGCCGCCAAAGGGTTTAAGGGGTATGATGGTGGAAAACCTAAAATGTCGATTTTCTTCAAATCCACCGAAATAAACATCTTTATCCTTAGTCACCGCACTACGGATAGGGATCTTTACTGGAAGAATATCAAGAACGTGGTCGATTGGACTGAGAAATATGGATATACCGGAGTGCTTCTCTTTGAAGGCAATGACACTTTCATCAGCCCGTGGGTTGCGGCTCAGGAGGCGCTAGCTCGGACAAAAAGAGTTTCACCCCTCATAGCAGTTAACCCAATTTACATGCACCCCTTTAGTGCTGCAAAGCTGGTTTCCTCATATGCGCAAATCTATAAGAGACGAATCTACCTAAACATGATTACGGGAACAGCTCTTAACTATTTGCACTCCATGGACGACAAGATGTCGCATGACGATCGGTATAGAAGGATTGAAGAATATATCGAGATCATGAAACGACTGCTGTCATCCACGGCTCCAGTCAGTTACTCAGGGGACTATTATAACGTGAGCGAATTACAACTGCTTCCTGGGATTAATACTGAGTTTATGCCATCTTTTCTCCTCTCAGGTCAATCTGACGCAGCTTGTGATGTTGCAAAGAAAACCAACTCTGTTGGCACACAGATGTTAACCCCTGAGATGGCGAGAGGGCTAAAAAGCGCGAAAGCAATTAATTTTGGCATATTATGTCGACCTACAGACTCAGAAGCCTGGGAAGACGCTTACCAGATGTTTCCCGAGGATCCTGACAGTCAGATCATCTTAGAATATTCGATGGAAAATACAGATTCGGTGTGGAAAAAGCGTATGCAATTGGCTTCCAAGTATGCCGAACACAAGTCAATTGGCTACTGGATGAGCCCTTTTACTAATTTCCAATCTGACGGTCCTTATCTTGTTGGTTCATATGATCGCGTTGCGACCATCATATCGGACCTAATAAAAGCAGGTATACATACATTTATACTGGATATCACGCCAAATGAAGCCGAATACGCTCACATCGCTTCGGCTTTCTCAGCAGCCAAAGAAAAGCTAGGACAGTCAGTCTAACGAAGACATTAATAGTACTTTCCCAGCCTCCAGATAAAATAATCCTTGATGGGCATTCATTGGGAGTCGCGTCTATTAGATTTAGCACACCATTTCGAGGGGGGATAGATTCGTTAGATTACTACGCTACAGCTGGCACTCTAGGGCGCGACCAAAAAACTCCAATGATTAGTTGTTAAACATCATGCGCACTAGAGCCAGCTCAATTAATTCTCACGTGTGTATATTGAATTGTAAATTACAATACCCTCAAGGGCACCTCGAAAAATTCGCGTCCGCAGTCGGCAGTAGCTCACATAAAAATGCCGCCAAAGGCGGCTTAATCACAATATTAGCCTTCAGATCGTCAACCAGGTTCCCGTTCAGATCTTATGAAGT